>JAPLWM010000034.1 GCA_026396575.1 Candidatus Komeilibacteria bacterium | reverse complement strand
ACTACTTTATCCCTAACTTCAGGGCTTATTCTTTTGGCCATAGTATTGGCATGCTTTTAGTTGTTTATTCCTAACTTCTTTATTCTAAACCATTACCGCATTATGTGGAATATTGTGTCCTAATTTCGGGGTGCATGCCACCTGAAGCGTTGAGGCTAAGAGTTATTTCTTTAACCAGAATTCGCACAACCATCACATGCAACCACATCAATTTACAACAGAATTAACTTAATCATCCCTCATATTAACGTTAAATTTCTTCCTGCTTATCTAGGCAATATTACTAATTAAGCTGGTCACCTTTTTGTAGGCGTTGCTGGGCCTCATAATTCTTGATAATCAAAGATCCGTCCGTTGTTTTAACTACCGGCCAATCGTTAATCGTTTCAATAACCTGGCCGATTTTATATTTGGAAAAATCCATTAAGCTATCAAAAGGATATGCTTCCCAAACGGTTACCTGATTTTGGCCGAAAAAGCAAAAAGCCCCGGGGAAAGGTGCCGCCGTGGCTCTGATTAAATTATAAATCTCCAGCGTCGGGCGCTTAAAATCTAGCCGGCCGTCTTGGGGCGTTCTTTTGGGATAAAAAGAAGATTTGCCCGATTGAACGCTCAACTGAATGTTTTGTTTATCGCCGGCTTCCAATAATTCTTTTATTTGGCTTTGGGCCGTTAAAATTGACTTGTACTGCAGCGTAGCGATATTATCATGCTGATTGATTTCAAAGTCCTTAATGTTAAAAATCGGTCCGGCATCGGCTCCGCCGACATATTTAAACAAATGGTTATGGAAAATTTTTCTATCCTCAAGCAATGACCAATTTAAAGGCGAGTGGCCTTTGCCGGCAGGCAAATACTGGGCGCTGCCGTGCCAGCCGAAAACGCCGATAGAAAATCTGGCCAAAACATCGGCCGGAATTAAGCGCTGCCAGCCGTAGGCAATGCCCAAATTAAAATCATTGGCCTGCCAAAATCCCTTTTCTTTTTCTTCCATTAACGAATAATCGTCCAATAAATGACACTTAATCCCCAATTCCGCGGCTAAAGGCTGAAGATTTTGATAGCCGGAAATATGGTGTTGCCGGGCGGCCGCTTCGCTTAAAGTAACAATTAAATCAACCGGCCGCTTGAGCTCCCGGTTAAGGTATTTAATAATAGTTTCCGAAGTGCTTTTAACCCCGAAAATAACCAAGTTATAAGTCATATTTCTTGATTTTTTCCAAAAGCTTAGCAAAACTCTGGCAATTGCGCTGCATGGTTTGGATCATTTCCAATTTTCTTTCCTTGATTAAAGAAAGAAACAAATCCAGATTATCCTCATAGCCGCCGCTGGTCCATTGATAGGGGTGGATTAACAGCTGAATTTTATCAACCTTAGGCAAATCATAATCCAATGGATAGCCGTAAGGCCAGCGGTTATTTAAAGTTTTATTAGATTCAGCTAAATACAATACCGGCAATTTTGCCGGCTTTTCCCCCTGATAATAGGTAAAATATTTCTGGTCGTAGGGATTAATTAAACCGTCGATTTTAATATGTTGCTCTAAAATTTGCGGCGAGGGCCGATGATAGGAAAAACGGTCAATGGATAAATCCAAACAAGCCTCCATAACTTTTATGTCTTTCGCTAAATAATCGGCAAAATTATCAGGACGGTTGTGTTCAAAATAAATATGGGCGCCGATTTTATGGCCCAAGGCCCGGATCTTTTTAATCAGTTCGATATTCTGTTCGGAAAAAATATTATAAGCGTCATTGCGCATCTGGAAAAAATAACTGGTGGTAATGTTTAATTTTTCCTTTTCCAAAACGGCCAGCTGGTAAGCCCTGCCTACGGAAAACTCCACATCGTGCCTGATAATTAAAAACTTTTCCGTTTGCTCGTTAACCTCGGCATAATCCATTAAAGGCAGCCGGCTCATTAACTGTCTGACGATATTTAAATATTCTTCGTAAGAAAACGATCCTTTATTAACCATAAAAATTTCATTTAGACTTTATTTTATTATTGCCTTTTGCTAAAAAAGATAAAGCTATAATAACCTAAAAACCTTAATTTGGCAAGATGATTTTTAACAACGGAAACTGTAAGACTATTTTAGCGCTATAAAGATAGCCCCATGGTTTTTGCCCAAATTTGAAAAGCGAACACCGGCAGGAATTTTTTAATATTGGACTGGCTGAAGTGTTCCTCTTTTTCCACGAAATTTTCCCTTAAATAATTGAGGTCGAACAGGCCGCTGGTGGCCGGATAATATCCGTTGGATAAGACATTTTTAACCATTTCGCCCAAATCCGAATGCATCCACTCCACGGCCGGCGCGTACCAACCGGTTTTTTTCTTATTGATAATGTAATCCGGCAAAAGATTTTTGTAAGCCAGGCGGCTTATATTTTTAACTTGGCCGTTTTTTAATTTCTCTTTAGAAGTTAAAACGTTGCTATAATCAACAATTTCCTTGGCTAAAAATGGAAACCTGCCCTCTAGGCCGAAATGCATGGTAATTTTATCGGTTCTTAAAAAATCCTCATCCGAGAGCCACAGTAAACGGTCCATTTCGCCCATTTGATTAAGGTTATCCGGCAAAGAATTTTTAATAAAAGGATAATCAACTGATTTTAAATAGGCTATCAGGTTCAGCAGATCCGACTTTGGGTTGAATTTAAAAATTTTTGCTGTCTGCGTTTGATTCAAACGATTGATGTTATTTTGATACACCCAGCGGGAAACCAAGTCGGCCAAATGCCAAAATTGGCCGGTTTTAAGTTCGCCTTTGCGCCAAGACTTTGAACTATACCAAAAATCCAGCAACCAATCGGGATATTTGGCATAGCGATCGTTAATGGCTAAAGTTTCCAAATACCTCGGATACCCTAAAAACAGCTCGTCGCCGCCATTGCCGTTTAAAACTACCGTGATATCCTTAGCTGCCTCTTGAGCCAACAGCCAATAGGCCGGCAAGGAAAAATTATACCTGGGTTCTTCCACGGTAGCAATGGTTTTTTCTATGCTGTTTATAAAATCATTTTGCCCGACCAAGAGCTCGTGATGCTCGATTTGATAATCCTGGCACAATTGCCTGGCTAACATGGCATCCTCGTTTAACTCCTTGTTTTTGGTGATAAAAGCGGTGGTATAAGTTTTAATTTTTTCTTTGGAAATCTTGGACAACTCGTGAAGAATCATGGTGGAATCAAGCCCGCCGCTTAAATACAGCCCGAACGGCCGCAAATCCATAGTATGTTTTTTCACGGCCGCGCCGATCAGGTTCCTAAAATCAACGGGATTAAAAGTATTAATGATAGCTTGGGGGCGCTGGTAACCGTACCAAGACTTAGTTATTTTTTTGGCCGCCAAATCAAAAACCAAAAATTGTCCGGGGCAGACCTTGAAAATGTTTTCAATCAATGTTTTTTGACCGGGAACATATCCCAAGGAAAAATAAACTCCCAAAGAATTCAAATCAATTTTCCGCTCAACGCTTTTATGGCAAAAAATGCCCCTAAGTTCCGAGGAAAAAATAAACTCCTGGTTATGGCAATAATAATATAACGGCTTCATGCCGCCGTAATCCCTGGCTAAATAAATTTTTTCGGCCCGCTTATCGTAAAAAGCGAAAGCAAACATGCCGTTTAATTTATTGACAAAATCAAGACCTTCGGTTTGCAGACCTTTAAACAATACTTCCGTGTCGCTATTGGTAGCAAACGACAGCCCTTGGGCAATCAGCTGATTTTTTAAATCATGATAATTGTAAATTTCGCCGTTATAAATCAAAGCGAAATTTTTATCATTAGAAACCAAAGGCTGGAAAGCATTAGCCGGAGTTTCCACAATGGCTAAAAGATTATGCCCGAAAGAAACATTGGCATCGATAAAAACGCCAACGCCGTCCGGACCGCGGTGTTTGGTGGCTAAATTCATTTGATCGATAATTTCCCGGTTATTAAAATTAAATCCGTTAATGCCGCACATAAAGTAAATTTAATTACGTTTAAATAAATACCAATTATTACCGTAATCCTGCGCCGATTTTAAATTTATTAAATTGAAATCCGGATAATTTGTTTTTATAAAATTAAAAATTTCATCAACTGTTGCATATTCATAAGGATACCCGCCAAGCCAATCGGCCACATCAATTATCCAATCCATGCCTCTTTTAATTTTATGATGCCGCATTTTCTTTAGGGGATTTTTAAACCTGATTAAATTTTCAAGACAAAATTTTATAATATATAAAACTTCTAAAATATGTTTTACAACTTTTGGCGAATTATTATATAATCTTTTAACTTCAAGCCAAAATAATGAACCGCAACGACCCGGTATTTTATTATAAATAGCAAAATAAAAGTACCCTCCCGGAGCGACAAGTTTTGCGGCCCGGCTGATCGCCTCCCACATTTTACCAGTATGATGCAAAACGCCCCAAGCATAAACAATATTAAAAGTTCCTAACTTATTGATATTACTATCTAAAATGGAATCTAGGGAAATCTGCCAATTTACCGGACTGCCTGCTTTTTTAAAAAAATAACCACAGCATTCAACTGAAAAAG
Organism: Candidatus Komeilibacteria bacterium; assembly: GCA_026396575.1. Taxonomy (GTDB): domain Bacteria; phylum Patescibacteriota; class Patescibacteriia; order UBA1558; family UBA10009; genus JAPLWM01. The sequence continues at coordinate 17,182 of JAPLWM010000034.1, read as the reverse complement.
GATCTGCGTCAAAACTAACGATTTTTTCCGCGCCTAATAAAAAAGCGGCATAAGAAAAAATTCCGCTGCCGCAGCCTATATCTAAAAAAGTCTTGCCTTTAAACGTTTCCAGCTTGAAAAAATTTATCAAAGAATTTTTTGCTATATTTATTCTATTTTCATCAACGCCGGCTAAAAATTTTTGCCAGTTTTTACCGAATGAAAATGTTATTTTATCAGACATATTATGGTTTATGCTTTAAAATCCTATAAAACTTTCCATTAAAGATCATGCTTAAATAATGAAAAAAATACAGCGGCCTGAATTTAACTTTAAACGCCGATTTAAAAACACGCCTGGCTTCAAAAAATTTACAGTCATCCCTGTATAATAGCGCTAAATTAAAATACCATCTAGCGAGAATTTCCGGCTTGGTTTTAAAATCTTCAAAATATTTTCTTAAGAGCATTTCTCTGCCTATGATCCTTTTTTCGGGTTGGCCGCCGATATGTTCATGATCGGAAATTAAAAGCCTAGCCAATGGCTCTTGAACGGCTAAGCCGCGGTATTTTTTGCTAATTCTTAAAATTAACTCAATTTCCTGATGACTGGGAAAATTTTCATCAAAATAACCGACATCATCTAAAACATATTTTTTAATCATTAATGTCGGGGTTGGAAAACCGGAAAAATGATCCAAGGCGCCTTCAAAAAAATTGCCGTTTTCCCCTATTGGAAGTCTGCTCAAATATTCACGTTTACCGTTGCTAATAATTACCGTTGAAAAACAGAAACCTATATTATCTTCAGTGAACTCAAAAAGAGCCATCTGCTTTTCTAGTTTATAAGGCAGCCACTCGTCATCATCATCTAAAAAAGCAATAAATTTACCGCCGGCCGCTTTAATGCCGGTATTACGAGCGGCGGCACCGCCTTGACGAATTGCCTGCTTGATATAATTTATCCTGTTATCATTAAAAGTATTTACAACTTCCTTGGAAAATAACTTATCGCCATCATCAATTACGATTATTTCAAAATCTTGATAAGATTGCCTAAGAACGCTAAAAATGGCCTTTTTTAGAAGTTCTGGCCTGTTACATGTAGGTATGATAACGCTTATTTTAGGAAGCATGTTTTAAGTTTAAATTTTCTTTAATAATTTGTTCAAATTTTGCAATACAATCATCCCAAGTAAACCTTTTCACTTCGGCCAACGCGTTGGCGCTTAAAGTTTTCCTCAATTCGGGACTGTTGATTAATTTTTCTATTTGGCTAACGCAAGAAGGCAAATCTCCCAGTTTAAACAGCAGGGCCGTTCGGCCTTCAAAAGCAAAATCCTGAACTGAACCGATAGCCGAACAAACCACCGGTATGCCGCAGGCCATGGCTTCCACCACCGGATTGTTCCAGCCGCCGTAGACTTGGGCGTCTATAAAAATATCGCCGCTGGAATAAAACCGGGCCAATTTTTCCTGCGGAATGTTTTGATCGTAATAAGAAGCGGTTTCAACGTTTGGATACTTAGACTTAATGATTTTTAAAGCTTCTTCAACAAAAACCGAATTTTTCCAGCCCTTGGTAGCGCCCGAATAAAGCAAGCGGATTTTGGTTTGGTCTTTAGCCGCGGGCACGGGATGAAATAATTCAAAATTTACTCCGCCAATCAGCAATTCGTTGTTAACGCCTAATTTTTCTTTTATCCAATTATGCTGCCAAGTTGAATTGGCTAAAACAACATCGGCAGTTTTAATGCTTTTCTTGGTATATAAGGTCTTTTCGTTGCGCCAATAAAGAGTCGGATGAAGGCCGGCCATGAGTTCGCATTCAAAAAGATGTAAAACATAATAAAGCTTTAATTCAGCTTTAACGCGCCGGACAATTTCAAACTCATCGCGAACAGGATAACTATTCATTAAAACCTCATGCTCTTTTTGAAAAATTTCCAGCGTCGGGCTAATCTTAGCCAAACATTCGGTCCAAGCGCACTGTTCGCCGGTTGGATGGTAAATTTCCACCTGGTGCCCTCTTTTAACCAAACGATTGGCTATTTCCAAATAGCGCCTGTTTCCCCCGCCGACTTTTAAATGCGGCATTAATAAGCTTATTTGCATAATCTATAATTTTAATTTTCTTTAACTTTATTGGAATTTATTTTAACAATGAATTGATAGGCAAACAGGCCCGGCCAAATTCGGCCCAGCCATTTAAAAGCCGGGCAATGGTTTTTTACAGCCGCCAGCTGATAACCGGCATTATTAATCAAGCTCTTCAAACTTGCCCAGGTAAAAAAATGAATGTGGCCGCGATCCATTAAACCATGATCGGTGTAATTAAAGCGCCCCAGTATAATTTTAATCCGATTCTTCCAAAATAAAAGATTTGGCACGGTAATAATAATGGATTTATCTAGCTTGGCTAATTTATTTAATTTAGCCAGCAGCTTTTCCGGTTCAAACAGATGTTCCAAAACTTCAGACGCTACTATAAGATCATACGGTTTGGCTTTTAATTCTTCCGGCCATTGGCTAAAATCTTCCTCCAGGTTAAATTGCCAAGCCCCGTCTAAAACTTTTTCCGCCATAGCCACGGCCTCAGACGAAATATCCATGCCGTAAAACTTACACGCCAGTTTTTGCTTGACCGCTTCCCCCAAATAGCCGCTGGAACAGCCAATATCCAAAATAACCTGATTGGGCGATTCCCCGATCATTTTTAAAATCATTTCTTTACGGCAATGATTCATTCGGCTATAATGAAACGGCCGATAATGCTCCTCAATGGACATAAATTATCTTGAATATTATAAATTATATTTTCTGCGCCAAAACGAACGAAGAACAAGTTGTAAGATCTTGATCTGATAAATTCTTAAAATTACCGGCGAGCTGATAACGGCTTAGGGTACTTTCCCTGGGAAAAATATCTTCTCTAATTATTTTAAATCCATATTTTTTCAGCTTCGCTAGGTGAGCAGAGTGCGGCTCTCTGTTAATCAAATAAACGCATTTTCCTCGTATGATCTGCCAGAGGAAATCGGAATATGTCCAATGCCCGTTCCACAACGAAGATGTTTCGTGAGATCTGAAATCAGTTACATTGGCGGTAAACCCTCCGCGCTTCAGCCACAGGCTCGACGCCTTGTATATTTTATCAATGTCATCAACATGCTCCATCACGGCATCGGAAAAAATAATATCCACCGTTCCTTTTTCAATCTTGGTATCGATATCCCAAGAAACAATATACTTAATTTCAATTTCTTCCGTTGAAGTTAAACTCTTACCTTTAATAATGGCTTCGCTAATAGCTGCCAGCCGACCGGGATTTAAATTTTTTGCCAGGCGAGCTTCGTTAAGAAAATCAGGAAAAGCGTAATTGCGCAAGAGCAATTTGGCTTTAGGAAACTCGGTGTTATCCGGAATCGGACTTTTTGAACGAAAAAGCTTAATCAGCTCTTCAAATATTTCCAGATTCACTCGCCGATGCTGTTCCGTACGATCAATAATATCAAACGCATAATGTTTGCTTGCTCCCGTGAGGATTGCCGCCAGGCCTATGCCAAGCGAGTCGCCAGGCCCGATTTCGGCAACGCTTTGAAGTTCAGTTGGCAATCCAAGTTCATTAAGCGCAACGAGATGCCTTAACCAAAACGAATAAGAAACCCTTGCGATACTGATAATATCATGTTTAGAACGCACATTTTTTCCATAAAACTGATGCATATGCTTAGGAAAAAAACGCAAAAAAGGCTGCGGCACATATGTTCCGACTCCTTGTAAAACGTGCCTTATTTTTTTAATAGGCAGCGGCGCTTTTGCTTTAAGCGACTTCAAAAACGAATTAAGCATACTAGTTAATAATTAAATATCTTTTTAAAGCATCCTGCCAAGACGGCAACAAAGAAAAATGATTTTTCTTTAAATTCTTATTTATTAAAATAACCGACCGAGGACGTTTGATTGTTTTATTCTTATTTTTTACCGGCCTGATTTTAACGGCCAGATGTTTTAATTCAATGATCATCTTGGAAAACTCATACCAGCTGCAATAGCCGCTATTGGTTATATGATAAATGCCAAAAGGCGGCTTTTTTATCAATAATTCCCTAACTTTAGCGGCTAAATCCAAGCTGTAAGTGGGGCTGGTGATTAAATTAGCCACCACTTTTATTTGACGGCTGGTTTTAGCGGCTGATAGGATTTTTTCCACAAAATTAATTTTCTGCCGGCTTTTTTTATTGCCGAATAAAGCGCTGGTCCTGATAAGATAATATTTTTGGCAGGCTGACCTGACTAAAATTTCTCCAAAAAATTTTGACCAGCCGTAAATATTTAACGGTTCCGGCTGATCAGCCTCTGTGTAGAATTTTTTTTTACCGGAAAAAACGTAATCCGTGCTGAAATGAACGAAAATGGCGCCGCACTTTTCCGCGGCTTTGGCTAAATAATAAGCGCCAAGAGCGTTTATTTTAAAAGCTTGCTCAATTTGGATTTCCGCCTGTTCCACTTTGGTATAGGCAGCGGCATTAATAATAATCCGAGGTTTTTCTTTTAAAACAAAACGTTCAATTTTAAAATAATCCAATAAATTAATTTGGCTTTTTTTAACGCCGATTACCGAAAAATCATTTTTAAAAACCTTAATTAAATCCGAACCCAATTGGCCGGTTGAACCAAAAATCAATATCTTATTATTTAATAACTTTGGCATTGTTTTTAATAATATTCAATAAGCTTAACTTAAACTAATTTAACCGACGGAACCGGAATAATGAATTTTCCTCCATTTTTCCTGTACGCCTCTTCTTTTTCCAAAATAACATCCGCATAATTCCAAGCTAAAAGCAAAGTATAATCAGGCGGGCTTTCCTTGAATTTTTCAGGAGCTAAAACCGGAATTTTGCTTCCGGGAGCGAATAAACCTTGTTTAAATACCGTAGTATCTATGATATAATCAATTATTTTATTATCAATTCCGCAAACATTCAACAAAGTATTTCCCTTGGCCGGAGCTCCGTAACCGGCTATGGTTTTGCCGACGCTAGAAATTGACAATAAAGTTTGACGCAAATCGGCAATATTCTTCTTGACTCTCCCGGTAAAATCCAAATATGATTGGATATTGTCCAAGCCTAATTCTTTCTCTTTGGCTATAAATCTATCAACGGAGCTTAAGGGCAATTTATTTTTTGAAATATAAACTTGCATTGATTGGCCGTGAATATTAGTTAGAACTATGTCAAAAACCCGCAAACCCATGGCTTCAACGAAATATTTCAGGGAATGCAGGGAAAAATAACTTAAATGTTCATGGTAAATCTGATCAAAACCGCCTTCGGCAATAAGATTGCCTACATGGTGGACTTCCATGACAAAAATTCCGTCCTCGCCGATTAAAATTTTCACTCCTTTAAACAAGTCCGCCAGATCGTCGATATGGGCAAAAACATTGCTCCCGGAAACTATTTTAGCTTGGCCGTATTTTGCCAGGATTTCTTTGGCCAGATCTTCGCTGAAAAAATCAGCTAGTGTTTCCACGCCTGAATTTCTGGATATTTCAGCGATTCTTAAAGCCGGCTCAATATTTAAAACTCGGCAGCTGCCAAGCAAGCTATGAAGCATTACTCCGTCATTGCCGCCGATCTCAACAAACAATTCATTTTTAGAATTAATGAACCTATTGCTTAATTCCTTGCCTAAATTAACAAAATGTTCCGACAGCGGTTTGCTGGCCGAAGTTAAATAATCATAATGGGAAAAAAGCAGCGCCGGATTTACAATATCCAAAAGTTGCAATAAATGGCAGCCGTGGCAATAATAAACATCCAAGGGATATTTTTTTTCCTCTTTGGCTAATTCCTCTTTTTTAATGAAAGCGTTGGCCGGCGGCATCGCTCCCAGGCTTAAAATTTGCGTGAAATTTGACTGGCCGCAGATTCGGCAATTTAACCTTCTGGTTATTTCTGATTCCATGATTATTGTAGATTAAATTTTATTAATCAAAATTAGATGGCTAAGCAGATCTTTTGCGATAGCTCTGGGAGTGGCGATTTGTTGAACTTTATTGTAAGCATTATTACATATTTTTCTTCTTAAATCAAGATTATTCTTAAGCAATAAAATGCTCTTGGCCAAATCTTGCGGATTGGCGGGCTGACAAAGGATAATATCCTCGCCATCCTTAAAAACTTCTTCAATAGCGGGAGATTTAATATTAATCGTGGGCTTTTTCATAGCCATGGCTTCAAAAATCTTATTGGGTATATTAACGAAAGCTCTCGGTATATCGCTTAATAAGCCCAAATAAATATCCGCCTTTGCCATATGTTGAGGCAAGTCGATAAAATTAACAACCGGTATAAAGTCTATATTATCAAGATTTAATTCTTCAGCCAATTTTTTAACCAGGCCGTAATCCTGGCCATCGCCGATAATAAAAAATTTTATATTTTCTTTGGCTAATATTTTGGCTGCTAAAATGATATACCGGGTGCCTAAAACCGGTATATATCGGCCGTGATAACCCACTGTAAACGCATCTGATTTTATATTTTTTTCACGGGGATAAATGATATCGTCGCTAAAGCCAACCAAAACCCTGATAAACTTTTGGCGTAAAATTCTAAAAGTCTTAATAAAATACACTATATCGGCAAAAGTGGTTAATAAAATGCGGTCGGCTAAAACGCAACTGAACCAATCTAAAAACCAATAATATTTCGCTTTTAAACTCTTGGGACCGGCTAATTTTCTGTCGTTAACCCAATTTTCGTACAAAGAATAAAAAGCATCCCAAACAATCGGTTTTCTAAAAAACAGCTTGGCCAAGGGCACCATAGCGCGCGAATCGGAATAGCCTACAATCAGCAAATCAAAATCTTTGGGCAGAGCTTTGATTTTTTTTATGAGTGATAAGTATTTTTTCCAGCCTTTAAGCTTATTTTCATTGCACCATAAAATCTCAATGCCGTTTTCCTGCAGGCCTTTTATTAAGATCCTGTTTCGGGAATAAGCGGGATTGAAATCACCGAAATAAACAATGGTTTTTATGTTATTTAACATAATTTTTAAAATACTCGTAAATTTTAGCCGCTCTGGCTTGCCAAGTGTGTTTTTTAACCAGCTCGCCGCCCTGGATAATTTTTTCGTTTAAATCATCATGGAGCGACTGCCTGATTTTTTGGACTAAATCAACGGCGCTGTCGGCCTGATAAAAAACAACTTCCTTTTCGCTCACTAAATTCTTAATGCTCGGCAAGGCCGGAACCACCACTGGCACCTTGGCCGCCAAATACTCAAAGAGCTTCATGGGCGAAGTATAAAATTTTGCCTGTTCATCCTCCTGATTTAAAGTTAATAACAGCAAATCGGCGCTTTTGAGCCATTTGGGCACATCTTTCTTGTCTTTATACCCGACGAATAAAATATTCGGCAGCTGAACTTGCCGTTGGAAGAAATTCAAATCGCGATCAGTGCCGCCGACGATAACAAATAATATTTCTTGATTGTCTTTTAACTCTTCCGCCGCTTTAAGCAGCGTGGCAATACCCTTCCAACCGTATAAATGGCCCAGATACATCACGATTTTTTTGCCCAAAGGCAAATTAAGCTCCTGCCTTAACTGAAGCAGACTGCTGTTAATTTCAAAAGAGCTTAAATCCACCCCATTGGGCGCGGTAAGCACGTTTTTATAGCCGTTTTTAAGAAATTGTCCGGCAGTACCGATTGAATTGGCGACAATTATATTTTTCCTGTCCAATAAAAACTTTAACAGGCCGGCAAAACGGCCGGGCCAGCGATGAGCTTCGTAAACCGTTAAATAGCCTTTTAAGTTAAATAACCAAACAAGCTCCGGCTGGCGGGAATAAATGACGGCGTTTTTATCTATTTTTAGAAACAGCAATTTTGAGAAAAAGGCGAAACTCTGCAGATAAAAACCTACCGGCCCGATGTATTTTTCCAAAGCGATAAAATCGGGCAGCTTAATCGGCCGCAATTTAAAATTAGGCTTAAGATTGTAATAAGTAAAAAGATTCTCTTTAATCGGATTTTTTCTGACAGGAAAAACCAATGCCACCTCCAAACCCAAACCGGCGAACTGTTCGCACATTTTTGCAATCTGCCAGCCATGGGCTTTTTCCGTCGGCTGGCGCGAATTGGATAAATAAATTAATTTCATAACCTTAAAATTTCCGGCTTAACCGTTTCCAACGCATAATTAAATTGCGGCGTTTTTGCTGATAAAAAAAATACAGCTTTCTCTCCATGGAGCCGTACGACAAATGCCACAAAGGTATTTTAACGGCGCCGAAACCGAGCTTAAAATGAATATGCCCCGAATCGTCATTGGCACAGGTGCCCAAGTCAAAATGCCTAACGCCTGTTTGCTGCGCCAAAGTCAGCATTTTAAAATAAAGAAGATCATTAACGCACTGGTTACGGTAAGCTCGATTGGAAAAATTGAAAAACAATTTTAAGCCGGCCTCGGCTGTTACCGCCAAATTAACTCCAATCAGCTTGTCTTCGGCAAACGCGCCTAAAGCAAAACATCTTTCATTAAAACAGGAAAAAAAATCCCGGAAAAAATCCATACTTTTAGGCGGCGTGCCGTGCCAGCGCATATTTTCTTGATACAAATTATATATATCCTCCAATCGATTTTTGGCTAAATTTTTAATAATTAAACCGCTTTTTTGAGCTTTTTTAATTTGGTTTCTGGTTTTTATCGAAGCCCTGGCCAGGAAAGTTTCTTCATTATCTTGATCCGCAGTATTTATTACATAAGCGGAAACCGGTTCAAGCTTTAAATTTTTCTGCCCAAAATTTTCCGGCAAAAATGCCAAACGAAAAGCGACGTATTTATAACCCAGATCATTTTTAATCGTTCTGGCTAATTCCAGCCAATCCAGTTTTACCGCCGGCTGGGCAAAATAAGGAAAAGAATAATTTTTATAAACGGCGTAAAAATCTTTTTTTTCTTCATTGATGTTAAACGGCAGGGCGGCTAAAATTTCATCCTCGGCCGCGCTGATAAAAAGAAAATCGCTTTTTAAACCATAGTATTTTTCCTGAAAAGCGAAAAACTCCTTGGTATAACTGATGTCAAAATTCCGGCTTAACAAAGCCCGATCTGCTGGTTGGCCGATTTTTAATCGATAATTCATTGTAGCCGTTCACTGATTATTTCCCAAAGACGGGCGGATAAGATCCGGACGCTTAATTTTTTTTGAAAAATTTCATAACCGTTTTGAGCGATTTTTTTCCTTAAAACCGGATCATTTTTTAGAATTAAAATTTTTTCCGCCAAATCCTTGGGATCGGCCGGATTGCATAATAAAACGCTGGCTTCATTTTTAAGTAATTCCTGGATAGCCGGCGAATTGCCGGTTAAAACCGGCTTGGCCATGGCCAAAGCGTCAAAAACCTTAAAAGGAATCACCCGGGCGGCTTTGGGCGTTGAACCGAAAATCCCCAAGCACAGGTCGGCTTCATTCATTAAATCCGCCAATTTTTCGGCTTTGTTGGATGCTATAAAATTAACTTTGGTTAAATTCAACTCTTCTTTTAAAGCGTTCATGGCGGAAAAAGTTTGCCCATTGCCCACTAAATTAAAGGTAATCGTTTCGTTGGCCAAGATTTTTGCCGCTTGTAAAATATATTCAATGCCGTGCAACGGGATAAAAGTGCCGTGCCAATAAACATTAAAATTTCCCGGCGCATGATCTTCGTCTCTGGGATAAAAAATCCGATCATCGCTGCCGGCCCATAATTGCCTGAATTTAGCCGGCTTAATTTTAAATGTTTCGATAAAATATTTTATATGCTCCCGGGTATCTAAAATAATAATATCGGCAAACTGGCAAGCCAATTTATTTAAAATAAAATAATATTTGGCTTTAAAAGAGCCCTGCTTAACTTGCCTGCGATCGCAAACCGCGGAATCGTAAATAGAATTAAAGGCATCAAAAATAATCGGCTTTCGGCTTAATATTCCGGCCAAAACAGCCGCTTGATAGCCGGGGAAAGGAATAAAAATTATTTTAAAATCTTTTTTAAGGCGCCAATATTTAACAATCAATTCCCAATATTTTTTAAGTCCCGCCTGGCCGCTGCGGCATTCAATAATATTTATGCCGAAATTTTTCCATTCTCTGGTTAAAAAATTCAAGCGCAAATCATTGGATTTATATATGCCGAAAAAACAAATGTTCATAAATTACTTTCTGCCGAAAAAGTTTTTTAGTTTCAAGTAATAATCAATGGAATTGGAAAGCTTGCCGATAAATTGCGCCCGGGAAGTTTTGCTGTTAACGGCATTGCGGGGCAATTGATATAAATTATAATTGTTCAGGTTAACTAAACCTTCTGTCGTGGTAACAGCGGCAATAAAACCGTTTTTTCTTATAATATCAATGGCTTGCTGATTGGATCTTCCCTTGGGATAGGCGAAAATATTTTGAGGCATAAATTCCACCAAGCCGCTTAAGATAATTTCCTTGATCTCCGGTTCCCTTAAAAGCGGCAAGGAAATATTTTCGCTGTTTGCCCAATTAGAGCCGAGCAAACCGGTAATTAAAAAAATAGTGGCCGGCAATTGATATTTTTTCAACAACGGCAAAACAATTTCATAATTATCCAAATAGCCGTCGTCAAAAGTTAAAACCACGATTTTGGAACAGTCCTGTTTTTCTTTTAGCAAGCGGATCAATTCGCTTAAAAAAACTATTTTGAAACCCTTATTTTTCAAATAAGCCAATTGTTTCTCAAATATTTTCGGTTTTACCGTAAAAAACGCCTGATTATGGCCCACGGAATGATACATTAAAATACTCGGCCCGCTTTGCTTATTGATAAAAAATAAATTGAGCCCGAAAAAAAGCAAATTTTTAAGCAATTTTGACATTAATTAATTAATAAAATTGTATAATTTGGGTTAAATTATACAATTTTTCCCTTAAAAAAGCAAGTTTTTGCCCCTACCTTGTTTTTTGAAACATAATCAGATAATTGGGCGAAAGAAAAAATGGCCAAGGCAACGGCAAGCCCCTTTTTTTAACCACCGGCCAATCAACCAATTTTATAATCGAGCTCGGTAAAAAACTATTGAGATGATCTGGAATTTTTATCGGCCGCCTGCCGAAAATAAATCTTAAAAAAATAAATAACGGCTCGTTGGGAAAGGTTATCAATAAAAAACCATTCGGCTTAACCAATCTTTTTAGTTCGGCCAGGGCTTGGGGATAATGGTAAATATGTTCCAACACTTCCGTAATAACAACGGCGTCAAAAAAATTATCCGGATAGTCAAGCTTTTCGCTGATATCGCCGAATAAAAATTTAGCCTCCGGCACCCGCTCTTGCGCTTTGGCTAAAGCAACTAGGGTAACATCCGCGCCATAAAGCTCTAGCCGGCTGTTTTTTTCTTTAAACAGTTTTAAGAGATGGCCCTCGCCGCAACCTGCATCCAAAATTCTTTCAGAGTTCTTAAAAGAAAAGGATTTAACAATCTCGCTTAATCTCTTCTGATGGCTATGGCTAATTAAAGGATTGGGATCGTGATAAAGCCGATCCATATGGTTTTCTTCCATGATTAAATGGCTGTGCTTATTCATTTTTTTAATTAATAATTATAAATAAAATTATAACATTTCCTTATTTTTTTTAAAAGCCGAATGGCCTGGCTTATCCGTTTTAAACTTATCCACACCCACATATCTTGACATATTATTATATTTAATTAAAATACATTATATATAATAATTAACTCCCCCTGCCGATTCGGCGGGTCCAATTTTATGGCTAATCTTACCAGAAAGTACACCACCGTCTCTATCCCCATCCCTCTAAACGACAAAATCAAGAATTTCATTGAACCGACCGGTTTTACCTCGGTTTCCAGCTTTGTGACCTACATTTTAAGGCAAATCCTTTCGGATATGCCCAAAGTGGAACCGGGCATGCTGGACGGCGTTTTTGCCAGAGAAAACGAAGAAAAAGTTAAAGCCCGCTTGCGCAGTTTGGGCTATCTTAAATAATTAACCGAAATAACCATGGAGCATTTAGACCAATTGGAAAATAAATCAATTTACATTATCCGCGAGGCCTATTACCAATATAAAAATATTGCCATGCTCTGGAGCATCGGCAAAGATTCCACTTCCCTCTTATGGCTGGTAAGAAAGGCCTTTTTTGGCAAGGTGCCGTTTCCGGTTATGCACATTGATACCACTTATAAATTTCCGGAAATGTACACCTTTAGGGATAAGTACGCCAAAGAGTGGGGCCTCGATTTAATTATTTCCAAAAATAAAGACGCGATCAAGCGCGGCATCGGTTATGCCACGCACGACGCTTTTACCTGCGCCCATGAACTTAAAACCGTGGCCTTGCAGCAAACCATGGCCAAGTATGGCTTTAAAGCTCTGCTTTTGGGCATCAGGCGCGATGAACACGGCATTAGGGCCAAAGAACGCGTTTTCTCGCCCCGCAGCCAGGATTTTAAATGGAATTACCAGGACCAGCCCGCCGAATTATGGGATCAATACAAATCCAAAGTGCTGGAAGAAAACCATGTCCGGGTCCATCCCCTGCTGCACTGGACCGAACTGGATATTTGGAAATACGTCAAAAGGGAAAATTTGCCGGTTAATCCTTTATACTTTGCTAAAAACGGCCTGCGTTACCGCAGCTTGGGCTGCAAGCCGATTACCAATCCCATGAAATCCGAAGCCAATACGGTTGATAAAATTATTGAAGAGCTGGCTACCACCAAAGAAGCGGAAAGAAGCGGCCGGGCCATGGACAAGGAGCAGATGTACACCATGCAGAAATTAAGAAGCTTAGGCTATATGTAAATCAAAATTAACATTCCTATGGATAAAAATTATTTAAAATTAGTCATCGTGGGCCATGTGGACCATGGCAAATCAACCTTAATCGGCCGGCTGCTGGTGGATACCGGCGTAATGCCCCAATCCAAAATAGACGAAGTTAAAACGGTCTGCGAATCCTTGGGCCGGACTTTTGAATTCGCCTACTTGATGGATTACATGGAAGAAGAGCGCGAGAAAAAAATCACCATTGATACCGCCCAAATCTTCTTTAAAACCGCTTTGCGCGATTACGTGATCATTGACGCGCCCGGACACAAGGAATTTTTAAAAAACATGATTACCGGATCGGCCCAGGCCGAAGGCGCGGTTTTAATCGTGGATGCCAAAGAAGGCGTTAAAGAGCAAACCAAGCGCCACGCCTATATTTTAAGCCTGCTCGGGCTAAAACAAATCGTTATCTTAATCAATAAAATGGATTTAGTGGGTTATAAACAGGAAAGATTTGAAGAAATAAAAAAAGAACTATTAGTCCACTTAACCGCCGTTAATTTGACTCCTGCCTATATTATCCCCATTTCCGCAAGTGATGGCGATAATATTGCCAATAAATCCCAGCATTTGCCCTGGTATAATGGCCCAACCTTTTTGGCAGCCCTGGATTCGTTTAAGCCCACGCTAGCTTCGCAAATCCTGCCTTTGCGGCTACCGATTCAGGATATTTATAACTTTGGCGGCCAAACCATTTTAGCCGGACAAATTGAAAGCGGCACTATTAAAACAAATCAAGAAGTTGTGTTTTTGCCAATCAATAAAAAAACCGTTGTTTTATCGGTAAAGAAATGGAATCAGGAATTAACCGAAGCCGCGGCTGGACACAACATCGGCATCACTACAAAAGACGATCTTAAAATCCAGCGTGGACAGGTTGCCTGCGGCTTGGAACATTTACCTCAGGTTACTAGCGAATTTAATGCTAAAGTTTTTTGGATGTCGTCCGAGGGAATTAAAACCGAAGAAAAATTCATTTTAAAATGCGCTACCCAGGAAACCGAGGCGAAAATCACCAAGATCAATAAAATCATCAATTCTTCCAGCTTGGAAACCATTACGAATCAAAGCGATGAAATTAAAGAAACCGAAGTGGCCGAAGTGGTAATTACTACAACCAATCCCATCGTTATTGAGGATTACAATTACATCCAGGAACTGGGGCGCTTTGTAATTATCAAAGGCGAAGATATTGCCGCCGGCGGCATTGTGATTAAATAATAATTAAATCGAGCTGAGCTCGATAAATAATCCTATGAGAGAAAAAATCCTCTTAAGCTTAATGCTTATCCTGGCACTTACCGGCTGCCAGCTGAAAAATTCCGCCGGCCAAAACAGCAATATTGCCCAACAACCTGCTCCCCAACCGCAGGTAATTAAGGTCGGCTACTTCCCCAACATTACCCATGCTCAAGCCTTGGTGGGCATTGCCAATGGCATGTTCCAGCAAGCTTTGGGCAGCGATGTAAAAATTGAAACCATCACCTTTAATGCCGGACCGGCGGAAATTGAAGCATTGTATGCCGGCGCCATCGATTTGGGTTACATCGGACCCAGCCCGGCCGTTAACGGCTACGTTAAATCCACCGGCGAAGCTTTGCGCATTATCAGCGGATCCGCTTCGGGCGGCGCTTCGTTAGTGGTTACTCCCGAACTTAAAGCCCTGTTTGAAAAAAACGGACCGGCAGCTTTGGCCGGTAAAAAAATCGCCTCGCCCCAGCAAGGCAACACCCAGGATATTTCTTTAAGGCATTATTTGAAAGAAAACAACTTAACGGCTAAAACCACAATTCTGCCCATTGCCAATGCCGATCAGTTAACCATGTTTTCCCAAAAACAGATTGACGGCGCTTGGGCGCCCGAACCTTGGGCAACACGGTTAATCCAAGAAGCCGGCGGCGTGCGCTTAATCGATGAAAGGACTCTTTGGCCAAATTCCCAATTTTGCACCACCAATATTATCGTCAGCGCCAAATTCTTAAATGAACACAGGGACTTGGTAAAAAAATGGCTGGCCGCCCAGGTAAGCGTAACCGAATGGATCAAGGCCAATCCGGCAGATGCCCAAAAAACGGTTAATGCGGAAATTGAAAAATTAACCACTAAAAAATTAGCGGATAAAGTTTTAACCGAGGCCTGGCCGATGCTGGATTTTACCGTTGATCCCCTAAAAACTTCCGTTTATACCTTTGCCGATTGGGCTTTCCAGGGCGGTTTCCTGGGCGACACTAAACCCAATTTGGACAATCTCTACGATTTATCCTCTCTCAATGAAGTTGCAAATCAACAATATTAATAAAAGCTTTGCCGGTTCCAATAACGGCCAAAGCGCTGTTGAAGCTTTAAAAAACGTCAATCTGACCGTTGCCGAGGGTGAATTTGTTTGCCTGGTGGGCCCGTCCGGCTGCGGCAAATCCACGCTCTTAAATATTATTGCCGGCTTAACCGCAGCTTCAAGCGGCCAAATTGATTGTTCCGGCCGCTTGGGCTTTATGTTCCAGGAACCCACCTTATTCCCCTGGCTTAAGGTTAAGGATAACATCGGCTTCGGCTTAAAAATTCTTAAAAGAAGCAAAGAAAAAATCAATGAAGTGGTTGATTATTTTTTAGAGCTTACTCACTTGAGCAATTTTAAAGAGGCCTATCCGCACGAACTTTCCGGCGGCATGAAACAGCGTGTGGCTTTGGCCCGCACCCTGGCTTTAAAGCCGGATATTTTGCTGATGGACGAACCCTTTGCCGCTTTGGACGCCCAAACCAGGGAAATGCTTTATAAGGAGTTGCAGGAAATTTGGCAGTTTTCTAAAAAAACTGTGATTTTTGTAACCCACAATGTGCGCGAAGCCGTGGTGCTGGGCGACCGGGTGCTGGTATTTACGGCCCGGCCCGGACAAATTAAAAAGGAATTTAAAATCAATCTGCCGCGCCCGCGCGACATCAATGATATTGAAGTGACCAAAATAAGCAACGCCATCAATCAGGAATTAAAAACCGAAGTGGCCGAAGCGGTTAAAGAACTGGAACATTATGAAAAATAAACTGATCCGCCTTGCCAAACCTTTAACTTTTATCGCCTGCTTAATTTTGTTATGGCAAATTTTGTATTGGTTAAAGATTTGGCCCAAGTGGCTCTTCCCCTCGCCGGCGGACGTTTGGCTAACTTTGGTTAAAGGATTTGCCAACCACACTTTTATTTGGGGAATTTTAATCAGCTTAAAAAGAATATTCATCGGCTTTGGCGTTTCCATTATCATTGGCACTTTGCTCGGATTTTTAATTGCCAAAATAAAATTGTTGCGGGAAACGGTGGATCCGATAATTTTAGGCTTGCAAACCCTGCCAAGCATTTGCTGGCTGCCCTTGGCCTTGTTATGGTTCGGGCTTAACGAAAAAGCGATTATTTTTGTGGTCTTAATGGGCACGGTGCTTTCCTTAACCATTTCGGTTAAAGGCGCGGTTTTGAATATTCCGCCGATTTTAATCAATGCCGGCAAAATGTTGGGTGCCGATGGGCTTAATTTATACCGTTATATTTTAATTCCAGCCATTTTACCTTCCTACCTGACCGGCTTAAAGCACGGCTGGAGTTTTGCCTGGCGCTCGCTGATGAGCGGAGAAATGCTGTTTATCAGCGTCGGACTTGGGCAATTATTGATGTTCGGCCGAGAACTTAACGATATGGCGCAGGTAATGGCCGTAATGCTGGTGATTATCGTGATCGGCGTTATTTTCGATCAATTAATCTTCGGCAAAATAGAAAAAAACTTAAGAGCCAAGTGGGGTTTGTAAATTAATTTATAAACAAAAATAGGCGGATAATGTTTCCGTCTATTTTTATTTTAGTTAAAATATTTTAAGCAACTTGTTTTTCCAGCTTTTGGATTCGGCGGTCATGCTCCCATAAATTTACCTTAATCTCTTTTCTTTCAATGTCATAGTTTTGCACAATTTGCAAAATAGTCCTTAAAACATTATCAACAGCTTGAAACCGTGAATCCATCTCCTCTTTTAAACTGTCAAAATCCAGTTTAATTGAGGAAAAGAAAGTTTCAGCCATTTCTAAGGTAAATGGCGTGTTTTTGTCGGTTTTCGCTTTTCTTAGCATAATTTTACGATTAATAATTATCTATCGACCCTGGAATTAAATTTTAACTCTTAACAATAACCAAGTCAAGCTTACCGCATTGAGTCATCTAATTTCTAACTTTGGCCTAATCGATTGAGTCATTTAAAATCTAACCATAATTAATTCACTAATTATGGTTAAAATATGACTCACATGGGTAAAAAAGAGCTAACTAAGGCCACCAAATCAAGAT
>JAPLWM010000013.1 GCA_026396575.1 Candidatus Komeilibacteria bacterium | reverse complement strand
AGTTGTATTTATCCCTGAATCCAGTACAATTGAAAAAGACGATTAATGAAAAAATTGCCAAATTAAAGGCCACGCTTAAGTAAGGAATTATATGTCCCAACGACTAGGGCTACGGTAAGGTTTTTAAATGTCTAAATGCGGTAGGGGCGCATCATGATGCGCCCGCTTTTAACATCATGATGCGCCCACTGTTGTTCATCATTTGATTATCTTACATAACCCAGCGGATTTACCCTAACCCCGTTAACCCTTACTTCAAAATGCAGATGCGGGCCGGTGGAACGGCCGGTAGAGCCGATGGCGCCGATAACCTGGCCTCTGGCTACTCGTTGGCCGACCGCCACGTAAATTTTAGAATGGTGGCCATACCAAGTTTGCATGCCGTTGCCGTGGTCAATGACGATTAAATTGCCGTAGCCGCCGCTGTTCCAGCCGGCCCTGATTACCACCCCGCCTTCGGCGGCGTAAGTGGGTTGGCCCATTTGGTTGCCGATATCAAGGCCGGTATGCCGCCAGCTGAAATACTGGGTAAGGCGGTAAGAAGTGGTCGGCCATTGCAGTTTGGAGCCGGAGATTTTGGCCGAGGGAGTAAAAACATTTTTTAGGGAATAATTGGGTGCCGCCGCCACCGCGCTGGGTTTAACGCCGCCGGGAATAATTAGCGTTTCGCCGATATCCAAATCGGTTTCCGAAGCCAATTTATTGAATTCCAAAATTTCCTCGGCATTGCCTTTGTAAAGTTTAGCGATAGTTTTTAAAGTATCGCCTTTCTTTATTTTATAGCTGATGCCGTTAACCGGCAGGATTTTTAAAGTTTGCCCGAGCTTTAACAAAGAATAGGCGCTTAAGTTATTTTCCCACAAAACCGTTTGGGTGTTAATGCCGAATTTAAAAGCAATGGTGGAAACGGTATCGCCGGGCTGGATAACATAAGCGATAATTTTATCCCGTTTTTCGCCAATCAGGTTAAGATCGGTTATTTCCGGCGAGATCAGGGCGGAATTATCCTGGGTGGTTGCCAGCAGGGAATTAATGCCTGCCGGCGCTTGTTCGCCGGGGGTTTGCTGTTCGGTTACGGCCGTGTCCGCCAAATAGGAAGTGGGCGCGTTTTGCTGGCTGATCGGCCCTTCAATAATATCTTCTTCCGAATTAATTTCATCTTCCGAAGCGCCGCCCAGCTCCAGGGAAATTTTATAGAGCAGGCTTTTTTGGCCGTAGTTTTCCGGCTTTAAATTTTTGGCTTCCAGCAGATTTAAGCCGATTAAGCTTAAGCCGGCCAAAACCAAAACCGCCAAGGCGTAATAATTTTTAAATTGGCTGCGGCCCGTGACTTGGGCCGGCAAATTTTTAAGCCAGCTGGTTTTTAGCTTCCGGGCGGATTGATACAAAAAGAGGAAAGGCAAATATAAAAGCCAGCGGAAAACCGGTTTAACGGGCCTAGTTAACCAGGTTCCGATAATTGGCAGCGGCTTGCACAGGATCTTGAAAAAATTGAAAACTCCCAATAAACCGCTTAAAATAATCCTTTTTAGATTATCAGAAATAATCTTTGTTTTTTAACAATAATGTAATGAAAAAATAACATAAAAAGAGGTTTTCGTCAAAGGCGTTCCACTTGTAAAATAATGGTTTTTTCGCTAGAATTAAAACAATATGACGACTTTTTATAACCATAACGAGATCGAAAAGAAGTGGCAAAATAAGTGGGCCGGTTCTGATTTAAGTTCAGCTAAAGATAACGGCGGCTCTAAGAAATATATTCTGGATATGTTCCCTTATCCTTCGGGCGACGGCTTGCATGTTGGCCATCCGGAAAGCTATACCGCCACCGATATCATGGCCCGCTACTGGCGGTTGAAGGGTTTTAACGTTTTGCATCCCATGGGCTGGGACGCTTTCGGTTTGCCGGCGGAAAATTTTGCCATTAAATCCGGCGTTCATCCTAAGATCACTACCGCCAAAGCTATCGCTAATTTTAGGCGGCAAATCCAGGCCTTGGGCTTTTCTTATGATTGGAGCAGGGAAGTTAACACCTCTTCGCCGGATTATTATAGGTGGACCCAATGGCTGTTTTTACAGTTATATAAGAAGGGCTTGGCTTATAAAAAGAAAGCGCCGGTTAATTGGTGCCCTTCCTGCCAAACGGTGTTGGCAAATGAACAGGTAATTGACGGCAAGTGCGAGCGTTGCGGCAGCGAAGTTATCCAAAAAGATCTGGAACAGTGGTTTTTTAAAGTTACGGCTTATGCCGAAGAGTTATTAAATAAAATTGAGGAATTGGATTGGTCCGATGCTTTAAAAGCGGCGCAAAAAAATTGGATCGGGAAAAGTGAAGGCGCGTTGATTAAGTTTAAAGTCGCCGACAGCAGTGTTATAGAAGTATTTACCACTCGGCCGGATACTTTATTCGGCGCCACTTATCTGGTTTTGGCGCCGGAACATGAATTGGTTAAAAGCTTAAAGCTAAAAGCTAAAAACTTAAAAGAAATTGATAGTTATATTTTAAAAACTCAAAGCAAGAATCGTTTGGAACGGACGGATTTAGCTAAAGAAAAAACCGGCGTGGAGTTAAAAGGCATTAAGGCGATTAATCCGGCAAATAACGAAGAAATACCCATTTGGTTAGCCGACTATGTTTTAACCGATTACGGTACCGGTGCGATTATGGCCGTGCCGGCGCATGACGCAAGGGATTTTGAATTTGCCAAAAAATATAAAATTCCCATAGTGGAAGTTATTGCTCAACAAATCAAGGAATCAACAAATCAAGGAATCAATAAAGCTTTTCTTGGCGAAGGCGTTTTAATCAATTCCGGGAAATTCAACGGTTTAAATTCCAAAGAAGCCAAGGATAAAATTACCAAGTTTGCCCGCGGCCAAAAGCATATTCAATATAAAATCCGCGACTGGCTGATTTCCAGGCAAAGGTATTGGGGCGCGCCCATTCCCATTATTTATTGTCAAAAATGCGGCATAATGTCGGTACCGGAAAAAGATCTACCGGTGTTGTTGCCGGAAGACGTGGATTTTAAGCCCACCGGCGAATCGCCTTTGGCCAGGTCCAAATCGTTTCATAATGTTAAGTGCCTAAAATGCGGCGGTCCGGCTCGCCGAGAATCGGATACCATGGATACCTTTGTTTGTTCGTCTTGGTACTTTTTAAGATATTGCGATCCGCACAATGCCAAAGAGGCCTTTAATAAAAAGAAGGCCGAATATTGGCTGCCGATAGATTTATATATCGGCGGCATGGAGCACGCCGTCGGCCATTTAATTTATTCCAGGTTTATATATAAAGCACTAATAGACATGGGTTATCTGCTGCCTGCCCGCCGTAATTCCGACCCCGAGCTTGCCGAGGGGGAGGAATGGAGGCGGGAACCATTTATAAAAATGCGCAACCAGGGCATTATCTTGGCCGAAGACGGCCGGAAAATGAGCAAGCGCTGGCATAACGTGATTAATCCGGATGAGATCGTGGCCGAATACGGCGCCGATACTATGCGCCTCTACGAAATGTTCATGGGCCCGTTGGAAGAAATGAAACCATGGTCCAGCCAAAGCATCATCGGTGTTAGAAGGTTTTTAGAAAAAATATATAAATTTGTGGCCGTAGGGGCACAAAATTTTGTGCCCGCGCAACATGTTGCGCCCGGTATTCAACAAAACCGTGATATTGAAAAATTATTGCATAAAACCATTAAAAAGGTTACCGAAGATATAGAAAATATCAGGTTTAACACCGCCATCAGCGCCATGATGATTTTTATGAATGACGTTGTGGGGGCACAATTTATTGTGCCCAAAACAATCATGGAAAAGTTTTTAATTATCCTTTCGCCCTTTGCCCCGCATTTAAGCGAAGAATTATGGTCCACCTTCGCCCTTCGGGCTTCGGCGGATAAATCTTCTAAATATCATCAATCTATCTTTAAACAACGGTGGCCGGAGTACGATAAAAAATTGGTGATTGACCAAGAAGTAACCATTGCCGTCCAAATTAACGGCAAGTTAAGGGAAACCATTAACGTGGCCAGGGGCATCGGCGAACGCGATTTAAGGATTAAAATTGAAAATTTGCCGAATGTTCAAAAATATCTGGCCGGCCAGGCAATTAAAAAATTTATTTACATTCAGGATAAATTGGTAAATATTGTTGTTTAAAGTAACGGCCTTGCCCTTAAATGTCATTGCGAGCCCCGAAGGGGCGTGGCAATCCCGTTGTACTTGGTATAAACATCGGGATTGCTTCGTCGCGCGGCTCCTCGCAATGACAGTTTGGGGCAAGGCCGCCTCCTTATTTATGCGAATTTTAAAATTAGCAAAAAATAATTCAGCCGAAATTATCAAATCGGCGGTTAAGGTATTGCGGGCAGGAGGCGTTATCGCGTATCCCACCGAAACGGCCTATGGTTTGGGTGCCGATTTTTTAAATCCGGTCGCCATAAAAAAAGTTTATCAAATAAAAGGGCGGTTATGCAAAAAACCATTGTCGGCCATTGCAGCCGATTTAAAAATGGCTAAAAAACTGGTTAAATTTGATGAATTTTCGCTTGCATTAGCCAAAAAATACTGGCCTGGGCCGCTAACCTTAATTGTCGGTAAAATCGGTTTAAGAATATCCGCCAATAAATTAGCCGCCGGTATTGTAAAAAAATTAGGCCGTCCCATTACCGCTACCAGCGCCAATTTAACCGGCCAGGGCGAATTTTACGCGGCAGCAAAAATTATTGAACAATTCCATAATAAAAAGCAGCAGCCGGATTTAATAATTGATGCCGGCAGCTTGCCGAAAAATAAGGTTTCCACGGTGGCTCGGGTAATAGGCGATAAAATTAAAATTTTGCGGCGCGGAAAAATTTTGCCATCCCGTGTCATTGCGAGGAGCCGCGCGACGAGGCAATCCCGTTATTAATACTATTAACATCGGGATTGCCACGCCCCTTCGGGGCTCGCAATGACAAGGTAGTAAAATTTTTCCGCCCATAATTATGGATTTATTACAACAAACCCAATATTTAATCAAAAACATCGGCTTACGCCCTGATAAATTAAAAGGCCAGAATTTTTGCATTGATGAAAAAGTTTTACAGGCCATGGTTAAGGCCGCTCGGGCGGGAAAAAATGATACGGTTTTGGAAGTTGGCGCCGGTTTTGGTTTTTTAACAACGGAATTGGCTAAAATCGCCAAAGAAGTGGTGGCCGTGGAAATTGAGCCGGCCTTGGTTAGGATTTTAAGAAATTTACAAGCAGTTTATAAAAACGTAGAGGTAGTTCAGGGTGATATATTAAAAATTCAAAACTTAAAACTTAAAGCTCAAAACTATAAAATAGTAGCGAACTTGCCTTATTCCATAACTTCCGCTTTTTTACGAAAATTTTTAACAACCGAAAACAAGCCCAGTTCCATAACTTTGCTTTTACAGCGGGAAGTGGCCCAGCGGATCTGCGCGCAACCGGGCGAAATGAGCCTACTAGCCGTTTCCGTCCAGCTTTACGGCGAGCCGAAAATCATTTCCACTGTTAAGCCGGCTTCTTTTTGGCCCCGCCCGTCCGTGAATTCGGCAATTTTACAAATAAACGATCTTCAGCCTTTTCCCTTTCAAAAACAAGTTTCCGAACTAAAGTTTTGGCAAGTGGTTAGAGCAGGTTTTTGCGCCAAGCGTAAAACCTTGGAAAATAACCTGGCCAACAGCTTCCATTTATCCAAGGAAGATGTTCAAAAAAGCTTAATAAATAGCGGTTTAAACCCTCTAGTTAGGGCGCAGGAGCTTTCTTTGGACGATTGGTTAAAGTTAACCACAAGTTTTAATTGACGCAGTGCGGGAATTTCTGATATAATATTATCAGTTTTATGAAGGATTTAAACCCCAAGTTCCTTTTGGTTTTTTTGTCCGTTTTAACGGCTACCGGTTTGTTTTTCGCGGTTTTTAACTGGTTTGACGCTTTAAAATTGCCTTTTATCGCCCAAGGCAATATTAATGCCGCCAATCTTAACTCATCGCTCTCTACCAACAGCGATGTGGCCAATTTGCTGGATCTGCAGAAAAAAGACACCGATTTGGACGGCCTTTCGGATTACGACGAGCTTTATGTTTATCACACTTCGCCTTACATTGCCGACAGCGACTCCGACGGCATATCAGACGGCGAAGAAGTAAAAAATAACACCGATCCCAATTGTCCGGCCGGACAGGTTTGCAATAATACTTCCATTACTTCCGTGGCAACCGCTTCCGGCACCGCGCCTGTCTTGCCCGAATCAGCCGATAATTTAACGCCTGATCAGCTGCGCTCAATCTTGCTGCAAGCCGGCGTTGCTACCGAAGCGGATTTAAAAAATACGAGTGACGCGGATTTGCAAACAATATACCAACAGGCGGTTGCCGAAACGCCGGCCAGTGGATCGGCTAATTCCGCCAATACTAATACTAATACTAATCTGCAGCAAGCCAGCCAGCTTACTCCGGATCAATTAAGAACTTTATTAATCAACCAAGGCGTTAAGCAGGCGGATTTGCAAGGCGTTTCCAACGCGGATTTGCAGCAATTATGGGACCAGGTTTTAAAAGAATCCCAAGCGCCGGCCAATACCAATAAACAGCCTTAAAAAATGTTTTCTTCCAAAAGAACAATCAGTATTTTCCTCGTCTTGGCTGTTTTTGTTTTTACTTTGGCTAATTTTATTTATTTACCTAACCGGGTTTTAGCTCAAGGCGTTAGCGTGGATGATTTACGTTCCGTGGATAGTAGCGCGGGGGGCATTGGCGCTTTAGATATTCAATCTCTCAAAGCGCTCTTAAATGCCATGACGCCTCCTATACCGGCACCGCCAGGGGCAGGAATGCCGGTTACTGATGCGGCCATGACTGCGCTAAAATATCAGGCAGATCTTAAGGATTATCAGGCCTACAAACTTCAAATAACCGCTCAAATTAAACTGCTGGAAGAATCAAAAAAATCCGCTTGGCAAAAAATCAAGGATTATTTAAAGCAGCACGTTGTTGATATTGCTTATAAAAACGCGCTGCGGACATTTTTATCGCACCTGGCTTATGATACGGCCACCCGCATTGCCGAAGGCGGCGTAGGCAAATCGCCCTTGTTTAATATTAAAAGCATGGGTAGTTTTTTAAATGATGTTTACCAAACAACCCTGGTTGATACCTTGGATCTTTTAGCCAGAGACAACGGTTTTTTCAGTTTTGATATTTGCCAGCCTGATATTAATTTAAGCTTGGCCATTAATTATTCCTTGTTCGGCAATTTCAGCGAGATCAAGCCGCGCGGGGCGGCCAGGTGCACTTTTAGGCAAATCAGCGAACGCTGGGGCGAATGGTTAAGCACCAACTTCGGTTCCAGTTCGGCTTTTGGGTCCAGCGAGAATTTTTTAAAGTCGTTTAAAGGCGCTTTTGAACCCGCCCAAACCGACGTGGGCATTTATTTAACTTTGGACAGTTCCATCAGGAGCAAGTTGGTTGATGAAAAAACCAAGCAGATGTTTGATAATTTGAATAATCAGGGCATTAAGCCCATTACCGAGCCCATTTCCAAATTTATAAAAACGCCGGCTACCGTTATAACCGGCCAGGTTTACCAAAACTTGGCTGCAGGGCCGATTAGTTCCGAAACAGTCAGGACCGGCGATATTGTGGCTGACGCTCTGGGTATTTTTACCAATACTTTGGCTGCCAAATTAATAAAGAAACTTTTGGATAAAGGCCTAACCGAAGGCCAAAGAGCCCAAAGCACCATTGTTTATAATTGGGCCAATCAGCAAGCAGCTCGAACCAACGCGGCTCAAACCATGGCCGAGTTGGCCGAAGTAAGCTATTCCAGCGGGCAGGAGCGCGTTTTGGATGATTTAACCCAGTGCCAGAATATTGCCAATCCGGGCCCCAACGAGTGCGTGATGGAACCGAAATTAGTGGGCGCCGTTGAGCAGGGCTTAACCGTTAGGGAGGCGATCTTAAAAGGCCAGCTTAGAGGCAACTGGCTCCTGGGCTATAAGCCCAACGGCACCTTGACCTATATCAACGGCTATCCTTACCGCAGTTTGGTAATTATGAGGATTAACCGGATTTTGCCGGTGGGCTGGGAACTGGCCGCGCAATACGCCCTTGCCAAAGGCCAGCACGACAGCGGCTACAGC
The DNA here is from genome assembly GCA_026396575.1 of Candidatus Komeilibacteria bacterium. GTDB lineage: Bacteria > Patescibacteriota > Patescibacteriia > UBA1558 > UBA10009 > JAPLWM01. The sequence goes on along the minus strand of JAPLWM010000013.1, from coordinate 11,747 downwards.
GCCACTTTGCAGCACGTTGTTGATTGCTATGAAGATATGGCTAATCCTACCGATCCTAAAAAGCCCGATAATTGCCGTGAAAGTATGGATGGCAATGATTCCAGAGATGACGCGGCCGATTATAATCCTTACTATCATTTAGTTGATCCCAACTGGGTCTTAAAATCGCCGGAAGTGATGTGCGCCAAAAAGGGTTTTGGCCCGCAATTTATTTCGCCGGGTTTAAGGTCCAACGATTACTGCGCCGACCGCAAAACCTGCTTGACCGACGACGGTTCCGGCAACTGCGTCGGCAATTCCGGCGGCGAGGAATACGGCTATTGCTTGAAAGAAAAAGCCACTTGGAATTTTCCCGGCGGCCAAAGCTGCCAGGCGCAATTTGCCAGCTGTGAAACCTTAACCCGCACGGCCGATAGCCAGCAGTTTTCCTATTTAAGGGATACTTTAAAAGAATGCGATATCAATAATGCCGGCTGTTTATGGTATGCCACTCAAGCCACCAAGGCCTTGGAAAACGCCAGGCAAGTTTGGCATTGGCAGCCAGCTGAAAGTTCCCGGATTTATTTAAACGACCAGGCGCAAAACTGCAATCCCACCGACGGCGGCTGTACCAAGCTTTCCAGGATGCTGCCCGGCACCAATGCCGTATTTAACGGCGATTTCAGCTTTAGCGAAGACGGGCAAATGCCCGACGGCTGGATTTTAAATGGCAACAGGTGCCAAGCAAGCTATGCCCGCGATGCCGGCGCCATTACCGTTTCAGCCAAAGACGGCGAAGCTGGTTCATTTACCTGTACCATGGCCAGCGCCGGCTTTATTCCCATAGACAGCCGCTTTACCTATGCTTTAAGCGCGGCTTTAATGTCGCCGAATAGCCAAAAAGCCAACGTGGGTTTGCAATTTTACGGAGCCGATAAACAAACCATAGGCAATATTAGATATAATATCTTTAACCAAGATGGAGATGGTTTTGTAACGCCCGGCAGTTCCTGGACTATTTATAAAGGCGAGGTAACTGGCATTCCCGCCAACGCTGAATATGCTAAAGTTTTATTGGCCGGCCCGGTTGTTTCGGCTAATGTTGCCGATCGGGGACTGGCGATTTTTGACAGCATCCAGCTGGTAATTACCAAGTCGCCGGTGGTTAGGCATAATGTGGATAATTTCAGCTTTAATCCAACCAGCCAAACCGATTACCAAAACGATTACAGCCATAACGAATCCTACGGCCGGGAGTATTTAAAGGCGTCTCCGGCTTATTTGGGCTGCGCGGGCTATAACGACATTATATTTAATGCTGATAATGATACGGCCGGCAAATGTTTGGCTCGCGGCCATTATTGGCGCAGCGACATTGCCCGTTGTGTTTTAAGCGGCGACAGCACCTGCCAAAATTACACCGCCGTTTGCAAGGATACGGAAATCGGCTGCCAAGGGTATAAGCCGCTTTCAGGCGATCCGGAGGTCTCCGGCATTACTACCGCGGATGACGTTTGCCCGAGCGCTTGCGTGGGCTTTAGCAGTTATTTGGAATCGCCCACTTACTTTGACCAGATTGAAAATCCCAACGCCCAAAGAACTTATCAGAATTTTATTCCTGCTAAAGGGCTTAGCTGTTCGGCAATTGATGCCGGCTGCGAGGAGTTCACCAACACTACCAATGAGCAGAAAGAATATTTCAGCTATTTAAGGCAATGTGTTTTGCCGAATAATCCCGGCATCACTTTTTATTATACTTGGGAGGGTTCGGATACCAGCGGCTACCAGCTTAAAAAGTGGTCGTTTTTAAAGAGCAATTTGGACGGGGGCCCTTGCACCAATATGCGCTTGGGCACCGAAGAATGCAACGATACGGCCGAAACCCAGGCAATTTGCACGGCTGATGACGCGGCTTTAAACCCCGATTGCCGCGATTTCTTTGACCGGACCAATACTCATTTTTGGCGGTTGCAGAATAGGGCGATTACCGCTTCGGCAAGCTGTTCGCCTTTTCGGCGCACGGCTACTAGCCAGGTTTATAACGCCGATCCTGGCGAAGGCAAAAGCTGTTCAGCAACTGCCAATGGCTGCCGCGAATATCATGGCAACCAGGGCAATAATATCAGGAATGTTCTTACCGATAATTTTGAATCGCAAACCGTTGGCGCGTGGCAAAACAGCGCCGGCACCACCGAGGGCTTAGCGCCTTCCAACGAAGCTGTGGAGCGGGGCGGGCATTCTTTGCGGGTTTCTGTGTCCAATCATATTTTAACCCAAGTTGTAACTAACAAGATAAAAGCCGGCAAGGAATACACTTTGAGTTTTTATGCCAAAAAAGCAGTTGGCGACAAAACTGGAGATCTTGGCAACAGAGCCCAATTAACCGCTTTGGACTTTAGCTTAAATGCCGCTGGTTTAAGCAATGACTGGCTGCCGTATACTTTGGGACCCATAGAACTTAGTTCCATTAACGATGCCGGCGCCATCTTGCAATTAACCATTAATGGCTTGGATAATGAAGTTTTCTATATTGATAATATTCTTTTAAAAGAAACTACCAGCAATTTTTACTTAATCAAGGATTCCTGGCTGCAAACCACTCCGGCTGAATGCAACTCGGCGGCTATGCTGGGCTGCCAGCAATACGTGGATCGGGATAAGCAAAACCATTTCTTAAAATCATTTACCGGCTTGTGTTCCAGTTCGGCCATTGGCTGCGAGGCCTACATTAATACTCAAAACTCCAGCAACTATCAAAGCGCTAAAACTTATGATACCGGTGTTTGCAACGCTGATGTTGGCACTGTAGAAAGCGGTGATTGTAAAATCAGAAATATTACCAAGTGTCATATCAACGCCGGCCAATCTTCCTGTAATTATCATGTTGTTACAGTGCCCAACGATGAGCTGGTTTATTTAGTAAATGATGCTACCAAACAATGCACCGCGGCACAACAGGGCTGTTCGCTTTTGGGCCAGCCGGCTTTTGACCGCCGAGTTGAGGACTATAATAATCAGGGCTACATCAGCTCTTTTGCCAATGTTTATAAAATCAATAATCCGGATTTATACCTGACACAATTGTGCAGCGAATCAGGTTTGTTCTGCTCGCGCTTTAGCGGAAGTGTAAGCTCCAATAAGGCGTTTTACGACCCCGAAGCCGGAAGCGGCAATGGCGTGGATTCCAGCCAAACCTGTTATTACAATAATAATGATAGCAAGTGGTATCAAAGCGGCACTAATAATGTTTCCTGTTATCCCGATGCCGGCGCCGAGGCTAACAAATTTTTGCCGCCCAGGAGCCAGTATAATTATGTTGGCTGGGTTGGCTTGTGTTCCGCCGGTCAATCCACTTGCACCGAATATCGCGATCCGCAAACTCCGGTTGGCCAGGATGTGGAGCAGTGCGACTCCAGAATTGCGCCACAACTTAGGGGTTTATGCGTGGTTGGACAAAATGGCGCTACTTTATCAGCCAGCGGTGATTATTGCCAGTTCACAATCGACGGCGTTGCTCATAATGTTTGCGCTCTTAACGGAGGTAATTGGTGCGCTTATTCTTCGGCCGATTGGATTTGTGAAGGCAATCAGGCCGCTTATAATGGTAATGGCCAATTAATTAGCGGCACTGGCGATTGCAAAGTGGCTGGCAAAAAAGTTTGTTATATTCCTGATACCGGCAGTGCGGGTCAGCCCGGCACTTGCACCTATTCCTTATCCTGCAACAGCGCTTATTATTTAAGCAATTCTTTTGATAAAGCCACGGCCTGCACCACCGTGGATAGGCAAGCCGGCTGTTTGCTGTTTAACAATACCGCCAATCCGACTTTGGATAAAAGCAATGCCGGCTCGGAAAACGGCGCCGCGCCTTCAAGCGGCGATGCTGCGGCTGTTTATGGCCAAGACGGTTATCAGGATGCCAATTTATTGATGCAGGTTAAAAAAGACCGGCAGTGCGGCGAGTGGCTGGAATGCCGCACCGGCTTTGAACAAACCGGAGCCAGCGGCAAATCCGAATTTATCTGTTTGGATTTATACCGTTGTTCCCAAGCAGGCAGCGGCGATAAAAAATGCTCAAAAATTATTTCTACCCAAGAGGCAGCCAAGCCGGTTTATGATTTATCCGCCGATATTTCGAGCAGCGAAATCAACAAGATTGCCAACCTTTCCGGCTTTAGCCATCCGGGCTTAAAATGGAACGATTCCATCAGCGCGGCCGGACAGGTATCGCCGGAGCAGATGAGCCAGGTGGGCCAGGTGCTGCCCATTGTTAACGGCGGTTTTGAAACTTTTTTGGGCAGCGATTTAACCAAGCCCGAGGGCTGGCTAAACGCCTGGCCTCATCAGGATGATCCTGATGCCAATTACAGCACCGGCGGCACCTGCACTGCGATTTTGGATGCCGACTCCAGTACCAGTAATGGCACCACCCAATACAATGTCCATGGCAATGTCCATTCCGGGCATTACAGTTTAAGGGTTGATTTAGCGGACGGCGCGGCCACCGGTACCCGCTGCGTTTTCACTTCCCGGGCGGGCAATGCGCAGAATCTTTATCCTATTACTCCCGCTGACAATTATAATTTGTCTTTTTACCTTAAATCCTCAAATGGCGGGCAAAAAGCCAAAGTCGGCCTTGTTTGGTACAGTAATGATTATCATATTTGTGATAATAGCAGGAATTGGTGCCGCGGCGCTGGCCAAGGGGTTGTGCCCAATCAGGAAGGCGGGGCTACCGGAGCTTATTTGGGGCCGCTGCTTTCGCATTCTTCTGATCAATGGGAAAAATATGTTTTAAGCGTCGGCCCGGGAACCGATCGGCCGATTCCGGCCGATGCCCGTTTTGCCAGGATTTATTTCTTTAATTTCAAACCGGATAATAACGCCAGCAGCGGCGCGATTTGGTATGATGACTTTTCCATCGAACCGGTATTGGATACCGGCGGTTCGCAAGTCAGCAAAGAGTGCCGCTTGTATCCGGCCGAAGACGCGCCCAGCTGTTCCTACCAGGGCAATAAAAGCTATGAGGGCTGGAAGGGTTATTGCTTGGAGAGCGATCCTAATAATCCGGCTCAATGCTTGCAATGGTATCCGGTTGATTCGCTTTCCGGCGACCGTTTAAGCGTATTTAATATGCAAAGCATCGGCTATGCCGACCGCGCGCCGCTTTATTACTGTGCGCAAACCAATGGAAATTATAATAAAACCCGTTATACGGATAACGCTCCCTACGGCGGAAGTATCTATCTTATTCCCGGCAACAGTACAGCCAACGGTTATAAGTATCAATTGCTTTCGCAAATTAGAAACACCGACTTTCCCCAAGAAAATCATTGTACTACTAAAGATATAGACAAGGTAATCTCTCGAAATTTATGGTTTTGCCAAAGAGCAGAAGGGGATAGAGCTGGACACGAAGACTGGGAAGCAGGGTGCGCCTTACAAGGTAATTCGCCTGGCCGAGGAGATAGGTGCCGTAACGAAAAGGCGAATAATTGTATTTCCCCCTGTTATTATGCCGAAGAATCTGATGAGCAGGGCAATAATGAGAGCACGTTTTATTTCGGACAAAGAGAAAGCGCCGCCGTAACTTTAGATGAAATTGCGGCAATTAAATTTGAGTTAAATGTCCTTAGTGGTTTTAGTTGTGACATAAATACGCAAGATGGTTTTTTGAAGGACGTTACCGATAGTTTGGATGATATTGATGCCAAATATTTTATATTTTCTACGAATTATTATAAAAAATTTGATAAAGTTTTTCTTTATAGCAGCGGTTGCGGCGAAGCTACTATTGGTTTTTCATTGGCTTTTGGTCAAAAACCCGGCAGTACCGTTGAAAGATTATTAAGAATTGAAGCGACATTTGGCGATGATGGCAGCGGAGCCGGTGGCATTGAAGCAAGTGTTTATTATTATCTTAAAGATCGATGTTCCTTAATTGCTCAAACAGTATCAACGGTCGGCGGAGTGGTTAAGGAAAAAGTCGTTTTAAGCAAATTTGATAACAGTAGTGGCAATGCCCTGGGCTATTCCAAAAATTTGGATCCGGCTCCTTATGGCAGTTTTTACGCGCCCAGAAACAGTTCGCCGGAATATTGGAGCGCGGCCATTGGCGATAATCAAAAAGACGCGCCTTTGTATGTTTATAACGGCGGCAGCGATGCCTTTCCTTCGGCCGGTGTTCCTTGGAGCGTGCCTTCGGATAAAGGTTCGGAAAGAATTTGTATTTCTTCGGAAAATACCAACTTTATCGGCAAACCCTGCTTATCCAGTGCTGATTGCGGCGCCAGCGGCCTCTGCGGCGGGTTTGGCAGTTACTGCTATAAAAACGATACTCATGTTATGAACGGCCAGGCCTGTTATGCTACGCCGGAATGCCCCAACGGCTATACTTGTCAGCTGCCGCCTGATTTGCCGGCCACCAAAGCGGGCGCTATTCAAAAACTGCAAAGTTTGTTTACCAAAGTTTACGGCATTTGGGAATGGAACGGTTCGCAGTATGTTGCCTGTAATGGCCGCGATAATTGCAATTATGGCAATGGCGATTATTTAAGCTTTAGTTATGATAGCAGCCCGTATAATGGCACCGCGCCGCAAGTAAGCCACGTTGCCGTTACCAGCACCAGCACTTTGGCTGCCCCGGGCGGAAAAGTTGAACTTCATTTTAACGTTGACGGCAGTGCCGATCAGCTGCCCTTGGAAGGCATTTGGATAAATTGGAACGACGGCAATACCGATTTCTTTAAAGGTCCGTTTAATTACAAGCCCTATTCCAATTCTGATCCCAATTTTGATCTTAATAATTCATTTAAGGCCTACCATGTTTATACCTGCTATACCAACGACCGCGGCGATGAATGCGTGGCTTGCGGCGGTGACATTATTCCTAACGGGAACGGCGAGTGCAATTATGGCCGGCCGAAAGTTAATGTTAAAGATCATTGGGGCTGGTGCGCCGCTCCAGCCAATAACAGCGGCTGGGTGGATGAAGCCAGTTGCGTTCCGGGCGAGGGCGTTAGCGCTATTCACGATATAATTATCCAATAATGAAGGATTTGCTTAAAAAACTTCTAACCTCAAAAACCAAAGGCCTAAGTTTGGTAATTTTTAGCGTTTTGGCTTTAGCCGTTTTATTGTTGCCGGTTTTTGCCCACGCCAATCCTTTAATCAGCATTGCCGATTATGTTTCCGAGGGTTTGGGCCGGCTGTTGCTGATTATCGTTAACTTTCTCGGCTCCTATGTTTTACTGCCTTTGATCAACTTGCTGGTTTGGATCATGAGCTACAATGATTTTTTAAAGTCCACGGCGGTGCAAGTGGGCTGGCCATTGGTGCGGGATATTTCCAATATGTTTTTTGTGGTTTTACTGTTGGTGATCGCTTTTTCCACCATTTTAAAAATTTCCAACTATCAGTATAAAAACACTCTGGCCAAATTGCTCTTAATGGCGGTGCTGGTTAATTTTTCCAAAACCATCATGGGCCTGTTGATTGATTTCGGCCAGGTGATTATGCTTACTTTTGTTAACGCTTTCCGGGATGCCGCCGCTTCCAATCTGGTTCATATGTTCGGCATCAAGGATATGCTTAAAATCCAGGCCGCCGGCGCGGATATTACCGGTTTTTCGGTTTTAGGCACGACCATTTTGGCGGCGGTGCTGCTGGTGGTGGCGATCGGCGTGATGCTGGCTTTTGTAGCCGTTTTATTAATGCGCATTTTGTATTTATGGGTGCTGGTTATTTTATCGCCTTTGGCTTTTTTACTTTCGGCCTTCCCTATGGGCGCCAAATATGCCAGCGAATTTTGGAGCAATTTTTGGAAGCAGCTAACCACCGGCATTGCCTTGGCTTTTTTTACCTGGCTGGCTTTAACCGTGATGTCGGTCGGGTCAAGCGACGTTAATCAGGCCGCGGCTTTGCTGGGCACCGGCAGCGCCGCCGGCACTACTGCCCAGCAGCAGGCCATTAATGGCGATAACGGCACTATTTCTTCGGATATTGAGTGGGAGCGCTTGTATGTTTTTATCATCGGCATCGCCTTGCTGTTATTGGCTTTGCAGTATGCCGGGCAGGCGGGAGGTTTTGCCGGCGGGTTTGCGGGCAAGGTGAGCGGGAAGTTGAGCCAGATTGGCGCCAAGGCGGCCAAGTTTGCCACGGCTCCGGTTTGGGCGCCGTTTGCGGCGGCGGGATTTTTAGCTGGCAAAGGGATTAAAACCGGGCTTCGCACTGCGGAACGTAAATTTTTATTAGAACCGGCTAATAAAGAAGGTGCCGGTTGGCTTACCAGAAAAAGGAAATATTTAACCAAAGCCGGTTGGGAGGGCTGGGGTAAAAGAGGCGAGGGTTTATTGCAAGAAGCTCGTGAAACAGCCGTAGCTGGCGCCCATGATGCGGCTAATTTGGCTTTTGGCAAAGTTCATACGTCGCATCAACTGTTGGTTGAAGAGCGGGCCGCTAAAAAAGCCGCCGATGAATCCGGCGTTTCCAATTTGGAAGATTTAAAGTTTAAGTGGAAAGAAATGATGAACATGAAGCCGGGCCGCGAGCAAGATCTGTTAAAAAGAGGGCTTTTTGCCTATGCTTCCAAAGCCGCCCAGGTTGATGATGTAATGAGCATTCCCGAGGTAATGGCGCAATTGAGCGGCGGCAAAGATACGGAGGATTATAAAAAATGGGAGAAATATAACAATTTAAAGCAAGTTCAAGAAGGGATAGAGGGTGAAGAAATTGTTAAGCAGATACATGGCGAGGTTGATAAGGATGAAAGATTTAAAACTACCGAAGAAAAACAGGCAGAAGTTGATAGAAGAATTGAAACAAAAGAATATGATGGGGATAAGGCTAAAGAAGCGACTAAAACCAGAATGTTGGCCGAACACGGTATCGCCGACGCGGCCAGTGAATTTACTTTTCTTACCCGTAAGCGTAGCGGCGACTTTTTCAAAATGGTTGCTCAGGATTATCGCGGTCAAGAAAGCCAAGCCGGCTTATTCTTGGTTCATAGCCATGAGGAAAATGCTTTTTCTAACGGCCATTTGGAAGACATTGGTTTTTCCAGGGTTGATGAAAACACCGGAAAATACCGAGCCTTGGATTATACTAAAACGGATGAGAAGGGTTTAACTGAAGCGGACCGAATGGGAATCGTGGAAATTACCAAGCGCGATCCTTCAATAATTTCCAAAGTGCAGGCTCATAGCGTAGGGCAGAGGCGGCTTGACGGCACCGTGGTAACTAATAATCTTCCTAACGGCCAAGGTGAATATTACCGCAGAATTTTAGAGATTATTGACCGCAGCCAGGAAGCGCACCGCATTAATTTGCTTAAAAGGACGTCTAATAATTTATTCGGCGGCACGGCCACTGAAGATCCTGGCCAAAAAAGGAAAAATATCGGCCGAGCCGACGATGCTACGGCCGCCATTTATTCCGATTCCAAGAATAGCCTGGAAACTGTTTTAAGCACTATTAATGATGTATTTCGTGTTAACAGAGCTGCTTATTATAAAGCCGGCGGCGAGTACGTGGATGAAGCCGGAGAACTTATATCGGATTTTAGAAAAGGCGTGCAAGAAGGGTTTGAAATACTTAAGTTCCACTATGCCGATAAAGATGATCAGGGTAATGTTATCAAAGATCAAGCTGGGAATATTCAATATAAGGATGGCCAGATTGCCGTTGGCACCGATGGTCATGTTCATGCTGTTACACAAGACGCAGCAACGGGCAAATATGCCGTTAAGGGTGCTTTTAATAAAGGTAAGTTAGAGAAAGGCGTCCCGCTAGCCGTGAATGTACAGGAGTATGCTAACACATTGGGTATTAAATTAAAAAAGGTAGATACGGAAGTTAAAGCTGAAGCCGAGGTGGCCTTTGCCGCTGCCGCTCAAGCGCCTGCCGCAGGCACTGCCGCACCTGCTGCGTCTGGAGGATCCACTATTGGTCCCGAAGTTAAAGTAGAATTAAATGCCGAGCAAATTGTGTCTCAGTTAGCGGAAATTAATCAACGATTGGCAGCGGCTCCAGTAGGTTCGCCTGAAAGAAGCCAAATTGAAAAAGAAAAAACTACTTTTATGCAGCAGCAAGTTAGCCCAAAGATGCAGAATAACATTAAAACTGTTATTGAAAACGAACAGCGCGTTTTTGGCAAAGGCATGGAAAGTTGGATAAAAAATCCGGAAGACAGGGTTTTATTTATCCAGCTTTTAAAAAAACAGCTTGACAGCGCTTTTCGCAGAAATCCTGATATGTCAAAGCTTATGGAAGAAGAAATTCTTAAGGATTTTACGCTGCTTCGGGATGACTTTTCCAATATAAATAAGAATACCATTGGCGATGAAGAAACTATGAGAAGATTTTATAATAAATTTAAGCCGTAATTTTTTCATTCAAGCAATTAAACTATGAGTGCGATTGATATACAGCAATTAGGTCTTGATGCCTGGGGGTCGGCTCAAATGGCCAAACCGGAGAATTTTAACTTAGTTGCAAGCTTGGTTGATGATTTTTCTTTAACTTTAAATCCGGGCGATAGTTATGCTTTATATTTGGTTTTAGACGATTTGCTTAAAAAATATGGAGCATCCTTGGCGCCAAAAATTTTAACCAATTATGAAGTACTGCATAAAAAATTGGGCATTCTATCCTGGCTAAATATGCCGGATTTGGCCGTAAAAAGCTATTTAACCAATAATTTGCTTTTTATTTTTAAAAACCAATTGCCGCTGTTGGGTTTAATTGCCGCCCAATTAAGGTGGGATAAAGATAATTTTTTTAATATTTTAGCAAATTATCGGGGTTATTTAAGGGAAAATACCGAAACAATCGGCCAGGCGGGTTTGCCTTATAATTTTTCCGTTAAAGACAATAATCCTACCGTTAAAAATTGGCTTAATGATTTTATTATTTCTTCCGGTTCGCCTAAAGAGCTGGACACCCTTAGTTTTATCAAGTATTTTAACGAAAATCTTAACGTTAAATTGTTAAAAAAAGAAGAAAATATCCTGTTAAAGAAAATATTAAAGCTTTATACCATTTTAACCAGTCCGTTAAAAAACAGCGCTTTTTATCAGGAGCCTTATTTATTTGACGATTTTTTTGAAACGGATTTAACTTTAACTCCCGTTAATTCTCCGGTTTTCAGTCAATCGGCAGTGATTAAGCCGACCGCCAATGACCTTGCCCAAATCGCCGATCTTTACCAAACCAATTTAACGGCTTTGCAGGGCAAATATCAAATCAACCAGGGAATATTAACCTATAAGGATTATCAATTAAACCAACTTAAAGATCTGTTGTTAGCCGAAATGAAAAACCCCAAAACCGCCTTGCCTGTTTTAATGGTTATTGTTGCCAAAGAAGGCGGCTTAAAATTATTGGAAGCGGAACTGCCCACTTTATTGGTTGTTGGCGAAAATTCCAAAAATAAACTTAAAGAAGCGATTGGCAAGCTGTTGCTAGGCGCCGGTTTAACCCAAGGCGAAGCAGCTGTTTATTTAATGCATTTGGCCAAAAGCAATAACCATCTGGCCGGCTGGGCTTACGCTGATTTAAAAGATTTAACGTTTAAGTTGAGGAATTAAATATTTTATACAAAGGCTGAAATTTCAATAAAGTTAAACTTCACGCATTTAGTCATTTAAAAATCTAACCATGGCGAGTTTAATCAAGTCATCTAAAATCTTACTTTGCCGTGGCTCTGATTTTCTTCACTTTTTCGTCTATCGCTTGTTTTAATTTTACAGGATTTAAAGATAAATACAATT
>JAPLWM010000004.1 GCA_026396575.1 Candidatus Komeilibacteria bacterium | reverse complement strand
CGTAGATAATATTCGATTTTCTGGCGCTCATAATGGCTTAACCTCAATGGATTAAACGATAATTGATTTGACATAGGCATCACTTTTATGATTACAGGGTAATTTTACCCTAAAGTGATGCAACCTGCCTTGAATTCGGGCTCAATGCGGGCCTCTTTACTTTTTATTAAAAATATGGTATTATTAATATATTAAAGTAAATCCTAACAATATTAGGATTTTTAATTTAAAAAAGATTAACCCAAACAATATGCATCATAAATTGATTAAACTGTCTTTTATAACCTTGGCCTTGGTTATAGTTTTGGTTTCAACTTCAGTGGCCTTGGTTGTTAATGCGGAAGATAAATTACCGGATCTGATTATTCCTGATTATTTACGTCTTATTAAAATAAGCGAAACTAATTATTTGGTAGAGCACCGGGCAACTAATATCGGTAACGCTGATGTTAAAGATTTCTCTTGGGTAGGAATCGCTCAATATACGGTTAAAGATCCGACAGGTAATGTTAAATTTGAAGATTCTATAGGAGGCAACTCGTTAAAATTAAAATTAAGACAAGGCCAGACTTCCGCTGGCGGTAGGGGGCTACCTATGACCATTGGGGATACTTTGACAATTACATTGGATCCGAGTAATTTACTCAAAGAATTAAATGACAATAATAACGCCAGGACTTTTGTTATTACCGAGGCAATGGTTGTGGGAAATGTTTCAGGCAACGGCTTTAGTTGTGCCGACACGAATCCGGTGTGCGGCGCTGACGGCAAGGATTATTTTGATTCCTGCAATGCTACATTGAATAATGTTAAAGTTGATTACGTGGGTATTTGTAAAAAGACAACTTCAAGCGATTTGCCGGATTTAACCATGAATAGCTCGTCTTATTGCGATCGTAAAATAGGCGCCCTTAACTGCGGTCAGACAATATCTTTTACAATTTTAAATTCAGGCAAGGCTGATGTTAAATCTTATCCTTGGTCAGAAAAAATTAATGTTAAGATTAAAGATCCAGCGGGCGTTATTAGATATGATAAAAATTTCGACGCGGATTTTAATTTAAATGTCGGACAGCAATCACAGGAACAAAGTATAACCGTCGAGCCTTATACTATCTATGACACTCTTGTTATTACCGTTGATCCAAAAAATTATCTTAAAGAATCCAATGAGAATAATAACATCGCCTCTTTTACTGTTAGTAAAATAAATGCCAGCGACCATCTTCCTGATTTTACAGTTGACCAGTCGGTTAGGATTTATTCCCCGGCAGGCTGGGACAATACTAAAAATTATCAGCTAAGTTACAGGCTGAAAAATATCTCCAAATATGATGCCGATTTAAATGATTATTACGGTAAAGGGATAAAAATTACCATTACGGGAGCTGATGGAAAAGTTAAATATGAAAATGCCTTTGCCCTAACGCTTAATTTGAAGGCGGGCGAGAGCAAGCTTTTATTTAATCCTATCCCCAAAGACAAGGTTCAGGCAGGCGATACCCTCACCATTGCTGTTGATACTAAAAATGAGATTAAAGAAACAGATGAAACAAACAATTCAATTTCTTTTAAGATAGATTATAATATCTTTACTCCAGACAGTTCAACCGATCCATCGGCTTTGCCAGACCTTGCTGTTGAGGGTATTAGGCTGGATACGGTTAATCCTAAAATCGGCGATGTTTTGAATTTTTCTGTTTCCATAAAAAATAACGGCGACAAGGCCACGGGCGAGTTTGAGACCAAATCAACAAGCGGCTCCGGCGGCAGCAGCACTTCCATCGCTCCCTATAGTTATTTTTTAGGCAGCCAATGGTTGAGCTGGGGCGGCTATAGTGTTAATGAAAAGATTTCGCAGTATCATGGGGCTGGTTATTACACCTATACTTTAACTTTGGATCCAGCTAATAAAATTAAAGAATCGGACGAGACTAATAACACTAAAACCATTTCTGTTTATGTTGCCGCGGCTAATTCTAAAGATCCTAAAACTGAACCAGTAATTCCTAAAGAGCCCGAGACTTCATTTTATGAAAACGTAAAGGATTTTTATGCCGTCGGAACTGTTTTTAAGGGTTCTGATAATGAACATACTGATCAATGCTGGGATGATGCTTATTGTCAGGAGAGTTATTTAGATGTTAATCCTTGGACATCGGACGATCTTGTTAAATACCAAAACGGTTTTCTTTCAAGCGAGCCTCAATTTGAGACAATGGGCTATAGTAGAAAAGCCGACGGTACGAGTCGCGACATGAAGGTGTCAGGTAAAGTTTTTAAATTTAAAGAAGCAGGTAGTGATTTTATTGTTTTAACTCTTGATAATAAAGATTATAAAGTGCCATTTGATTCTTGGTCGTCTATTGATAGGTTTTTTGTAAAGTCTGGTTTTTTGAAAGATACCAGTGAGTATGATATATCCTTTATTGATAAGTATCTTAGGTTGATTAACTTTACTTGTCCTAATGGTTATGGTAAAGGTTATTGCTTAGGCGAAACCGGGCAAATAACTACTCCCGAAATTAGCCAGTATTTACCCAGGGTTGCCTATTGGTGGGGCAAGGTTAACCAGCATGTTGATTTAACTACCGGTGCTTGGCAAACCGATCCTGATGGAGTTTCCGGAGCCGATTTGGATATGCTTACTTACTGTAAAAAGTGGTATCCTAAGGCAACTTCGGTTAAGGAATATCAAAAAGAAAAAATAGAATGGTTTGACGCAGGCAATACGCAAACTTATTGGGATAAAAGCTTGTATACTAATAATGTAATGTCTTATCAATGCGTTCAGGGAGAAAATAATGAAAATAATGGTAATGGCTTGAAGGACAAGCCTAATAGTGGCGGCGGACCAGTAAATAATACGCCTAAAATTTATCAGCCAAAAACCACCACGCAAGCTAAGCCCGTTTTAAACAGCATCAAGGGTAAAATTGTCTTGCAAGTTGAGCAAAATGGCGAGGCCTATTATACTTCTCCAAAAACCAATAAGGTTTATTACCTAAAAGACGGCAATAGCGCCTATCAAACTATGAAAGAAACAGGAGCCGGAATTAATGAAGCTGATTTTATCAACTTAGTAAGCTCTAATCCCCAGGGACAGGCATTAAGAAAACGTTTTGCCGGCCAGATAGTGTTAAGGGTTAAAGCCAGAGGCGAGGCCTACTATATTAACCCGACTAACTTGAGTGTAACTTATATGCCCGATGGCAATGCGGCTTACCAAATTATGAAGCAACAAGGCGTGGGCATTAGCAATGATAACTTAAATAAAGTTATAGATACTAATACTACCCCTGCTCAATAAATAACTTTAAATTATTAAAAGCCCCGAGTTAAATCGGGGCTTTTTTGATTATCTTTTAAAGAATTGTTTTTTGAAAATCAGTTCGGTTTTTCAAGCGATTTATTTTGTTTAATTAGAGTAGGAGAATTGCGGACCAAATCCCGGTCCAATATCTTTTCCGTTAAAAATTAAATGATCAGTATAGCTGGTACTATAATAATCAGTATCTTTTATATAAGCAAAATTATCTCCAGCTATATGAGGACTTTTACCTTCCCCCAAATCCTTGTCGTTGTATATTATATGCATATCAGATTTCCGTAAAAAAATAATATCTTTCCCTGATAATTGAACCTGTTCTCCTTCCCCTAAATCTTTGCCGTTGTAAATAATTCTCGTGACACTACCCACTTGCCGTTCGAAGGCGTAATTTCCTTCGGAATATGCAAAGGTATAAACTTTGCCCAAGCCAAGATCTTGGCCATCCATAAAAACATGACTTTTATTATCGATTTTACGTTCATAGACGACATGATTTTCAAAAGTTTCGGGCCATTCACCGTAATCATCGAAATCACCGATAACCTTGCCATTTAATACAATTTTTTTATTTTTCCCTGAAAAGTCTCCCTTTATAAAAACTATATTATCCTTAAATAGTTGGATTGTTTCACCGTACCCAGGGCCAAGATCCTTGCCGTTGTAAATAATTTTACCCTTGTTATCATAAAGACCATAAGAGTTGAGCACGCGATCAAAAGTCCAGTAAGCAAAATTTTTACCTTCCATTGCCGGATTATCGCCAGGGCCGAGATCCTTACCGTTGTAAATGATATGGCGTCTTGATTCATCAAGTCCTTTAGGATTTGTGACTCTAGTAAAAGCAATATTATTGTTAGAAATTTGGATGCTTCCGGAATCCCCTTCGCCCATATCTTTGTCATTATAAATTACATGCTCTTTTCCATTAATGTTTTTTAAATAGGCAAAATTACCGTTTTCATCTAAATAAACCTCATTTTCCGTTAATGATCCGCTTGTTACCCCGTCATTTAAGTGAGTTTCCCCTAAATCCCGACCATTAAAAATTACATGACCCCTATCGATGGGATTGGTAACAAAAATTATATTTCCCTTGGCAATTTTTATGGAAGGACCATATCCTATACCCATATCTTTGCCGTTAAAAATTATATGTTTTTCTATTATCTCCCTGCCCCGTTCATTGATTTTACCGGTTGGGAAATCGCGCAAAAAAACAGTATCATTTCCTTGTAGAATATCTGGCCCCCCGCTGTTGGTAGAGGTTGAAATTGTACCCAGGTCATTTCCATTTAAAATAACGTGGATTTTTTTGTCGATTTTGGTTTGATAAATAAAATTTATTTTTTTATCAGGACTGGAAACAGTAATTGCTTGCGCATTGTAAACAGGCATTGGCGTTTCCAGTTTGCCGCCCGCTACCAGGGGGTTGTAACCATTTTTTACTTCATCGCCGTCCGAATAACCATCCCCATCACTATCGGCTTTTTGCGGATTGGTGCCTAGGTTTTTTTCTTGAAGATTGCTTAGGCCGTCATTGTCGCAATCCTGTTCATTATTATTAAGGTCGCAGATAATTTTTTCTTGAGCCGTTTGATTTTCAGTGGTTGCTTTTTGTGAAATGCCGGGAATAGAACAGCCGGAAAGAGCAAATAAAGCAGAGAACAATATTGGAAGAAGAAATTTTTTCATATTTTTCAAACTTATTTTTTTCAACGGTATATCTTAATTTAGTTAAATTTAGGCGTCACCTTTCCCAACGGTTGCATTATCAACATTATTATAATAAATATTGCCAAGATTAGCAATTGGCAGATACCCCGTGTTTTTTAGATAATAAAATCGCTTAAATAGTAAATGAGACAGTGCCCATCGCGCCGTTTTGTATTGTTTATTAACTAACATTAGCCAAAAAATACACTATTAATAATTTTTTCAAAACACTCTTTATAGTGTCCCATTTGTCCCATTTTGCTAATATTAGCCCCTACCGGGAGGGGTTAAAACCACATCTGGACAAACCATCAAAAAGCCCTTATAATAGCGCTAATGCCCAAGCTCCAGACCGAGCAGGGGCACCACCGAGCTCATCGCGCTTAGCGCGACTCAGCTCAGCAAAATATTTTCCGCGCATAGCTCCCGCCTACGCTTAAAAGCTACGGCGGGCAGGCATAGGCAAATCAAAACATATTGTACGCAAAATATTTTTAAGTAAATTATTTATTAATCCTCCGCGCATAGCTCAGCTGGTAGAGCAGTTGCCTCTTAAGCAAACGGTCGCAGGTTCGAATCCTGCTGCGCGGACCACCCACCTCCGCTCGCAAGCGAGCTTCGGCGGGTAAATTCTTAAAAAGTTAAAAAGGACAATAAGTCCGCCGAAGCGCAAAGCGCGTAGGCGGGCTGCGCGGACCAGTTAAAAAAACATCGACTTAAGGTTGGTATTTTTTGTTTATTAGCGACGTAGAGCGAGGGAATAGAAAGTGAAACTTTCATATTCCCTGGGCCCTGGGAGCTAATATAGATTTATATTAAATTTTTATTTCACCAAATAATTTTTTGCGGCGAAATCGTATTGGTCGATAAATATCATTTTCATAGGCACTATTGAATTTAATTCGTAAAATACCAGTATGCCTTCCCGATAATCATTTTCATCAACGCTGCGGTAAGAAAGCGGGGCTAAAGAGTGCGCCATCAACAACGCGTTCGCCATCAGCCGGCTAGTTCTTTTATTCCCATCTTCAAAGGGTTGGATGTATCCAATCCCCAGCAGGGCGATGAGCGCTTTCGCATAAGGGTTTTTCATTCGTGATATAACGCCTGAAAGAATATCAACTGCTTCTGAAATCTGATGAATATTATCAAGCGGCAGATACTTAGAACCTGTAACGCCTACCGGCTTCGCTCGCAAACCCAAACCCACGCTTAAATCTTTAACCAAGATGGCGTGCAATTCCTCTAAATTTTTTCTATTAACCGTCTTAAATTGAGCGGGATTTTGGCGAATATATTTAAAGGCATCTTTGTGATTCAAGATCATTTGCGCTTCTTTTTTACTGTGGCCGAAAGCTTCTTTGTTTTCTAAAATCAATCTTTCCGTGTCTAACAACGTATAAGTGTTACCCTCAATTTTTGAAGATTTCCAAGACAGCTCGATAACGAGGCGCTCTAATTCTTTTTTTTGAATCGCCGGAGGCAAATCACTGTTCCTGCTTTTGTATTCGGCTGTTGCCTCGCGCAATCTTTGTAATTCATCGTCTGTAAAAATATTATCCGGCATTCCCCGCAGCAAATCAAAATTATAATTATTTAAACCGTATCGTTTATCGGGTTCAATGGCACAATACTTTTTTGCATCAATATCCGCTAATATCCTGCCAGCTAAAGTTACGTTATAACTTGTAGATCGGCCGGAGCCCAAGATAGTTAAAATACCTTTAACAGCCATGCTGGATAATGCCCTTTTAACGGTCACAAGAGAAACGTCTTCTCCGGACTTTAACATTTCAGAGCGCACATTAGACGATTGTCCGGTTCCTCTTTTTAGGAAAATATTGATGATTTTTTGATCTTTTTGGGTTAATTTAAGCATAATCGTATCATTTTAATAGTTATATCGTATCATAATGATACGATTATGACAATAATCTCTAAAATAAAACCCTTCCCATTTTATGAAGACTGAATATTTGACTATACTTCTATTATTTTTATGCCATGTTTTTTTAAAAGAGCAGCGGTTACTCCAAACCCTTTACGCTTGCTTCCGTCAAACTTGCCAGAATAAATTTTTTTCGCGCCGCAAGAAGGGCTGCCTGATTTTAAAACTACTATTTTTACTCCTAATTTTTTAGCTAACGCCAAAGTTTTTTGCACTCCTTTTATAAAATACTTGCTGTAATCTTTCCCTGTTTCATCCATGACCTTAGCCGTGCCGTTTAAAACATCCTTGCCATCGCCGCCTATTATCTCGCATGGCGGTCTTGGGGTAGCGAGTCCCGCTATAACTTCGGGACATACCGGTACCGCACCGCCTTTAAAATATAACTTTAACGCTTTTTGACTTTCCTTAGACGTGCCATTCCACCTACATGGAATACCAAGCAAGCAAGCGCTTATGAGCAGTTCTTTTTTTTGTTTTTCAATCATCTTCCGGGTTGCCTTTCATTGTAGTGAATAACTTTATATCTCGATATTTATTGGTTAAAATCATCTGCCTAAAAATAATCTAGCCACTTTTAAGTCGTCATACGTATACTTGCCCTGTAAATATTCAAAAACTGGCGACAATTTTTCCGAACCGCAGGCGCTAAAGGCCGCCTTAATTATTTCAAAATCATCCTGTTTAGGCTTAAAATAATCAAGATTAAGATCCTCTCCTGCCTGCAATAGCCTTTCCAAATGGCCGATAATAGTACCGAGTACAAACCCCTGCTCTTGAGCGATTTTTTCCAAAGAAAACTTTTTAAGAATAAGTTCTTTTGTTTTTTGGACTGTTGAGGACTGGCCTGATGATTTTCTTGGAAGCGATCTTGAGTAAGGCGCTGTTTTGCTTACAAGATTATTGGTTTGAAGATGCTGGATAATGACCGCTAAAAAATCATCGCTGAAACTTACCAGCTTGTTAACGCCCACTCCTTGAATTCTGGAAAAATTATCTTTATCAACGGGCAAGTAATAAGACATTTCTCTTAAAGAGACGTCACTAAAAATAACAAAAGGCGGAACCTGTTTTAAATCGGCCAAGTTTTTTCTTAGAGCCCGTAATTTTTCAAATAAAACTAGATCATATTCTAAGCCAGCGGCGATATTTTTCCTTTGAATATCCCTTGAGTCCTCTTTTAGCTTCAAACAAACATCGCAAGCCCGGCAATTAACTTCTTTAAAGTCTTCGCCAAAATAGTTAAGCAGATATTTACGGCGGCAAACCGCTTGTTCGCAATATTCCACTACCCGATCAACTTTGGCTCTGGCAAACTCACGCTCAGCGGAGTCTTCAATTTGTTCAATAAAAAATTGATGCTTTCTTAAATCTCCGTAAGAATAAAAAGTCACGCATTCAGACGGCAAACCATCGCGTCCGGCTCGGCCGACTTCCTGATAATAACCCTCTAAAGTTTTAGGGAAAACCCAGTGAACCACCAGGCGGACATCCGGCTTGTCTATACCCATACCAAAAGCAATGGTAGCCACAATGATTCTAACCTCATCTTTAATGAATAACTCCTGGTTTTTCTTTCTGATATTAGATTCCAAACCAGCGTGATAAGCCAGAGCCTTAAAACCGTTGGCCGTTAAATCCTCCGCTATCGCTTCGGTTTCTTTTCTGGAAAAACAATAAATTATAATTGATTCATTTTTATGCCTGTCTAAAAGTTGAACCAACTTGCCGAAAGCGCCCTGTTTCTTAAAAATATGAAAACTTAAATTGTCGCGGTTAAAACTAGCCAGATAGATGGTCGGTTTTTTTAGTTCCAACTGCCTAACAATATCCAAACGCACGCGTTCGGTTGCTGTAGCGGTTAAGGCAATTATGGGCACTGCCGGCCAATTTTTTTTGAAGAATTTAAGATTTAAATAATCCGGCCTGAAATCATGGCCCCATTCGGAAACGCAATGCGCTTCGTCTACTGCGATTAAACTAACTGGCAATGATTTTAAAAAATTTTGAAAATTTAACTGGCTCAAACGCTCTGGCGCTATATAAAGAATTTTAATCCCCCCCTTTTTTGAACGATCTTGAATATCATCAATTTCTTGGCGCTCCAAAGAAGAATTAATAAATTCCGCCCCGATGCCATTGGCTTTTAAGGCATCCACTTGGTCTTTCATTAAAGAGATTAAAGGTGAAATAACCAAAGTTAACCCGGGAAGCTTTAAAGCCGGCAATTGAAAGCATAAAGATTTTCCACCGCCGGTCGGCATAATCACCAAGGAATCATTGCCCGCTAAAACGTTATCAATAATTTTTTTTTGAAACGGCCTGAACTGATCAAAGCCGAAATACTTTTTTAAGAGATCTTCCATAAAGAAAATAAAAAACAGGGCTGTTGAAAAAATAATCTTCAATAATGACCCCGCTGATTATGAAATAATTCTAAACCTTAAAGAAAATCCTGTCAAATAATCTTTATTTAAAATTACCTAAAAATTTATCTGCTACTTCCTGGCCACATAATTTCTTATATCTATAAAACCGATTCTTAATAAAGCCCTAACGCATTCATTTCTAGTAAAAGCGTAACCCATACTCTAGGCATATTGTTCCTCTCTTTTTAAATACACGTGGCCAAAACCTTCAAGATTAAGATGGTCATAGACATAATCAGCTTCCAATTTAGGCACGTCAAAATATTCTAAAATACCATCATTAACCATTTCCAATAATTCTTGGGGATTTTTGGCATTAGTAATAAAGCCAGGAAGATCTTCACAGGTAGCAACCAAGCCCTCGGGAGTTAACTGGATTTTTAAACGAAGGTCTTGCGGCATGCCGTATTGTTTCCTGATAACTTGAGGATCTTTTTGCGGCCAAAGAATTCTAAATAATTTATTCATAGTTTATTGATTTTAGCTATAATTAGCTAATTTTATATACCTTTTTAGGTATTGCCATTATAACAAAAGCCTTATAAAAGTCAATAATTTAAGATTTATCCTTAAAACCTATTAATTTAATAAAACCTTTCCCACTTCGTCCCACAGCGCGGACCACCCACCTCCGCTCGCAAGCGAGCTTCGGCGGGTAAATTCTTAAAAAGTTAAAAAGGACAATAAGTCCGCCGAAGCGCAAAGCGCGTAGGCGGGCTGCGCGGACCATGAACCAGTCCCCTAAACCACTCGGCTAACGCCTCGGGTTCAGGGTCGGATCCATGGCCCAGCCAATAAAAAAACAGCCGCCGAATCGGCGGGCCATTTTTTATTTTAAAAATTCTATTAAACCTTCGGCAAGGTCTGCAGATAATATTCCGCCACTTCCTCGGTAACCAGTTTATCCTCCACCAAACGGTCTAAATCCTGCTCCAAGGT
The DNA here is from genome assembly GCA_026396575.1 of Candidatus Komeilibacteria bacterium. Lineage (GTDB taxonomy): Bacteria > Patescibacteriota > Patescibacteriia > UBA1558 > UBA10009 > JAPLWM01. Next base: position 30,253 of record JAPLWM010000004.1, on the reverse strand, counting down.
AATCATGCCGTCGTTTTTGCTGGTTTGAATGGCCGTTTTAATCTGGGGAATTTTGTTTTCCCTGATAATATTGGCGATGGCCGGGGTATTGATTAAAATTTCCCGCGCCGCAATCCGGCCGCCGTCGGACTTGGGCAAAAGCTGCTGGGAAACAATGCCGTTTAACGACATAGAAAGCTGGAGCCGCACCTGGTTCTGCTGGAAAGGCGGAAACACGTCAACAATGCGGTCTATGGTTTGGCCGGCGTTATGGGTATGCAGGGTGGCCAGCACCAAGTGGCCGGTTTCGGCCAAAGTAATGGTGGCGGCAATGGTTTCCAAATCGCGCATCTCGCCCACCATAATTACATCAGGATCCTGGCGTAAAACATGCTTTAAAGCGGCTTGAAAAGAGAGCATGTCGCTGCCCAGCTGGCGCTGGACGATGATGCTTTTTTCGGACTTGAATAAAAACTCCACCGGATCTTCCAAAGTAACGATATTGGCCGTGCGCTCGCTGTTGATTAAATTGATCATGGCAGCCAGTGAGGTGGATTTGCCGCAGCCGGTCGGCCCGGTTACCAAAATCAAGCCCTGCCTGGCCCGGGTCATTTCGTAAACCACCTGGGGCATGGCGATATCTTCCATCTTGGGAATTTTGGAAGAAATAATCCTGGCCACCAAGCCGATGTTATCCATTTCCCAAAAAACATTAACCCGGAAGCGGGAGCCGTCCTGAATTTCGTAAGAAAGATCCAGCTCGCGCTCGGCAATGAATTTTTCTTTCTGGTTGGGCGTTAAAATGGAATAAACCATTTTTTCCAAAGTCGCCCGCGGCAGGACCTCGGCTTTGGGAATTTCTTCCAAAGCGCCGTCGATCCTTAAAATCGGGCGCCGCTCCGCCACCAGATGCAGATCCGAAGCGCTTTTTTTGACGGCGATTTCAAAAAGGGAATTAATGTCCATAAAAATTAAAGTTTAGAGTTTAATTTCTTCGCCCTTATTATACCATAAAGCGTTAAAAAACCGTAGCTCGGCTAATTCATAAGCTCCAAACAGCAACCCGCTGAAAAACAAATCGCCGAATAAGCTGTTTCTAAAAAAGGGCACGGCCAAACCGTAGCAAAGCATTAGGCCGCCGGCATTATGGGGATACCAGGGAGAAAACGCCCAAACCGCGAAATTGGTCGCCAAAAAGAAAAACAAGGAACTGCCCAAAACGGCCGTTAAAACCGTAAAAGCGTTTTTATGCTTGCTGATCATTAAGCCGACCAGGCCGGTTAAAATAAAACAGCCGTAAACCACCGCGGTTAAACGCAGGTCGTAAAAGCCCAAAAAAATGTCGCCGACGAGCATGGTTATAACCGGCAAAATTATCGCCCATTTTTTAGGCAGATAAACGCCGGCGAATAAAGCGATAGCGCCAATCGGCGCAAAATTGGCCGGATGCGCGCCTAAGCGGACAAAAACGCCCAAAGCGAATAAAATGATTAGGATTAAATAAGGTTTTTTCATATTTTTTAGTTATTGTTTTTGAAATTCGATAAACTTCCACTCCACTCTTTCGCCGCCGGTTAGCTGATAGCCGCCGGCGCCGACCTTGGCCAATTCGCCATTAACAAAATACTGCCAATACTTATTGTCCTGGCCGTTGGTTTTATCGCCGATGGTTTGCACTAAAGTTCCTAAATCCTGGTAATCCTTGGTGGCCAAGGCAATCTTATTTTTAACGGTAATTTCTTTTAAAACATCCAAAACCGTTTGGCCGGGCTTTAACTCAACGTCCTGGAATTCGTCGGCTTGGCCCGAAGCATACTGTAAAATATAAACAACGGTTTTGGCCGTCGGCTGGGCCGGCTGATTGGCCGTAGAATTTAAATCGGCCGTCGGCTGATAGCTTTGGCCCAGGAAAAACCCCGCCAAGAAAAAAATCGCCGCGATAACTATAAATTTCAAAGTTTTCATAAATTATTTAATTACTAATTTAATATTCCATACCCTCGCGGGCTTCTTGCCCCTGATAAAAATAATGCTTAACCAGTTTCATTTCGGTTACCAAATCAGCTTTGGCCAGCAATTCGGGAAGCGCGTCGCGGCCGGTTAAAACCAGTTCCAATTGCTCCGGCTTTTGGGCGAGCAGTTCCAAAACCATTCCTAATTTTAGCATACCAAGGGCAAGAGTGGAATTAATTTCGTCCAAAACCAATAAGTCCAAGGCCGGATCTTTAAATAATTCCCGAACTTTTATTAAAGCCCGAGCCGCCGCCTGTTGATCCGCCGCGGTTACGCCAAAACGGAAAGTTTTATTTTGCTCATTAAAGCGCTTTAAGCCGAAAACAAAATAATCCAAACTCTCCGTCTCTTTTAACTTAGCTAAAATTTTTCTTTCGCCGTAATGGTCGCCGCCTTTGTCAAAATAAACAATGGCGCATTTTTTACCCCGGCCCAAAGCCCTGATCACCAAGCCCAAAGCGGCCGTGGTTTTGCCTTTGCCGTGGCCGGTGTAAAGCTGAATTTTGCCCCACCTACGCTCCTCGCTTACGCTCGGAGCTTTGGCGGACTGCGCTAAATTATTCATTACTTTTTAAATTTACTCGTTAAAACTTCCCAGCCGGTCCTTTTTCTTTTTAATAATACAACCAATAAAGCAATAATCACAGCTCCGGCCAGTAGCAGTAAAACAAGGGCTGTTCGCTCAGCCCAAACAGGCAGAAGAAAAGCCGGCGCCGGCTTGACCTGTAAAACAATCGGCACCTTAACTCCGGCGGCCACGTTAAAAGCTCTACGGTCCAGATCCTGGGCGACAATGGACAAATTGGTAGCCAATAAGCCCTCCGCAGCGGGGCTGGCAGTAACTTTAATTTGGCGCTTTTGGCCCACTTCCAATCTAAAATTATCCGGTTCAACCTTAAGCTGGCCGGTTAATTCGTCAAAATACAAATTAAAAATTACCGGACTGGCGGAAATGTTTTCCACCACCAAATTTTGCGTGGCCGTTTGCCCGGCTGGCATAATAAAATTAAGGCGATCCGGCTTAACGGAAATGCCGGCGGCAGCCGCCGGAACCGCGACGGCCAATAATAAGCCGGCTAAAATGAAAGTTCTAATTATTTTTCCCATACTCCTATCGGGCTGAAGCCCATAAAACCAAATTGGCGGTGTAATGGCCGGCTTGGTAATTTTGCGGCACCACCAAACTGACCCGGACATCGGCGCTTTGCTCCTGGGTCAGGGTGGCGTTGTAATTCTCCCAGATTTTTCCGTCAAGCAATAAATTATCTTTAAACAGCTGGTCGCCGTCAACCGCCCCTTCCAAATACATTATCCCGCCGCTTTGGTTGGTAATGGTCAAGCTGCGGTCCAGCTGGCTGCCGGGGCGCGCCGAGCCAAAATTCAAACTGTTGGCATTAACCGAAAAAGCGATTGATCCCGGCTGGTTTTGGTTTGGCTGATGCGGATTATTGCCGCCATTAACATTAACCTCCAAAACCACGCTGCCGGAGCCGCCAGCACCAACCAATAAAATCGCTTGAGCCGAACGGACCAAGCCGGTGCCTTGGGCATAAATCAAATAACTGCCTTGCTCAGGCGCCGAAAAAATCGCCTGGCCCCGATTATCAACTTGCTGGTCTTGATCGCCGACTTTTACTGTGGCGTTGGTTGCCGGCAACCAAGCGGTATTATTAAAATATTCAGCAGTCACGGTAAGATTATCGCCGGGATTAACTTGAGCGGAGCTTAAAAAAATTCTTAACGGTTGATCCTGCCAGCCGCCGTAATAAAACAAAACTTCGTCGCCCGTATTTAAGCGGTAATCGGCCATGCCCACTTCCGGAGCCAGCCAATTAACGCGGTAAAGCCAGCCGTTCTGGCCTTCGGCCAGGTCGTTGTTGATTTTATCCAAATAAGGGCCCCAAGCCGTAGTTTGAATATGATAAGTGTAATTGCAAATAGCCGCTCCATTGGCTAAAACTTCCCCGACTGTTTGGCCTTCAACCTGGGCATTGCAAATATTACTGTCCTGGCCTTCAATTCTTAAATGATGGATGCCCTGGTCGGCGATGGGCTGGTAAACCGCTACGGGAAAAGAACTGCCGGCCAAAGCAATCGCCGCGTAAGCCGTCATCATTAAATTACCAGCTTGATCCGAGGCCACCCATTTAAACGAACCGTCGTTTAATTTTAAAGAATTCAAATGTTCAATGGGGTTATGGCTGTTTTTCTGCCAACTCTGCGGACTGATGTTAAGTTTATTTAAAGCCGCGATCACCCAAGCATCAGAACCGGAATCCGAATCGCCGTTGGTAAAAGGAAAACCGCCGTCATTATTCTGAGCAGCTTGCAAATAACTTACGGCCGACCGCATCACCTGGGAATCCACGGCTTGCCCGGCGGAAATTAAAGCCATAATGGCCGCGGCCGTATCATTGGTATCGCTCTCCGAAGCCGGCGCCCAAGCCCAGCCGCCGTCATGATTCTGGGCGTTAATGATAAAATTCTTGGCGCCGATAATTGACGCCGAATCAGCCGGCTCGCCGGCGGATCTTAAAGCCAAAATCGCCCAAAAATCGTCATTTAACAAATCCACGGAACCGAACTGGTTATTTTGGTAATAATTCAAGAGCAAACCAACGTAATTCTGACTTTGGTAGCTGTAAGGATTCTGCCCGGCCGCCACCAGGGCTAAAATCGTTTTAGCCGCGTCATTGGCGCTTTGCACCTCAAAACCGTTTAAATAATCCAAATTAAAATGATCGGCTCCGCTAGCTTTAAGCGCCTGGGTAATCCAAGCGTTTGGCGTGGCCGCGGTTAAATAATTAACCGTGGCCTGGTTAACTTCCGCCTTAATTAAACCGGAAGGCAAAATTAAGCAAACCAGCAGAATGATTTTTAAAACAATGTTTTTCTTGGCCATAAGTTTAAATTAAAATCCCCTGCTCTTTTTAAGAGAAGGGGGGTGTTGGAAAAATATAAATTATTTTAGCAAGCCCGCTTCTCTTTTTTAGCGAAGAGAAATCGGTTAAGATTATTTAAATTTTAATCAGTTTTCTGGCTTTCCGCCTTCGCCCGCCGATTCGGCGGGCTTCGGTGGATTTACAGTAGCGCGACTGCCGAGGATTTTAACCCCGTTGCCTGATTAAAATTATTGTCAAATTACAGGCTGATTTAAAATCAACCTCTACTATCGTATTTTTTCTTTTCTGATTTTGCCAATTTCTTAATTTCTTTCTTAATCTCTTTAATATGCTTTTCTGCCGGCAAATTTTCCGGCGTGGTACCGCCAATTTCTTTGATTGTCTGCCTTACTTTGCCTCCCACCATAAAATGGGTTTGGGAAGCCGCGTAATCTCCTTGAATTTTATCTTTTTTTAATTTTTCATCGGTTTGGGTAATGCGGAAAAGATTAGCCGCCAGTTCGGTAGAGCCCGCTCTATCCAATAACTCGCCTTTTTTAATGCCTTTGTTTTGTTCAATATCAGCGAACGGCATGCCGTAAAGCCCTTTATACCCGGCATCATTGAATAAGCCGAATTTAGTAACGCCCGATTGCTTGGCTGTTTTAAAAAGTTTTTTATTATGATCCGATACTTCGCCGCGGATGAATAATCTTTTTTCATTATCAGGCAGTTGCTGAAAAATTTCCTGCTTCCTGGTTTGCAACGCAAAATATGTTTGAGCCAAAGCGATTTCCGGTTTATTAGGATCGCCATTTTGGGCTATTAAATAACAAGCGTATCTATCAAGCTTATAATCTCTTATTTCTCTTACCGTATTTGAGCCGATTTGGACCATTTTCACCGTTCGGTGAAAATGGTTATCCACAGCCTGGCCGCTGTTTATACAAGATCTAGCAGCTCTACTTATCACTTCTTCAGCTTTTTCCCATTTTTGATAACCTAATACCTGTAATAATTCCCGCGCTTCCCAATATTCAACGCCATTTTCATCAATTTTTTTAAGGCCCTCAAAATCCTTATTAAGGGCTAATGATGTTGTTTCATTAGTCATAGATTCGCTTTTCAATTATTATTAATTTATAAATTATATAATTAGCTACACCCGCTACTTGAACCGCAATTCAAACACTTATAGCAAGCGCCGGAGCGGATCATCATTTCACCGCAAGTGCCGCAAACCGGCGCGTCCGATTGCATGTCAAAGGTGGTTTTTTCTTCCTTAGCATCCAAATTAATTAAAGTTTGCTGGTAAACCACTTCCTCGCCTTCTTCCGGCTTGCCTGTGGCCCAGGCGTGCTCGGCCGCTTTTCCGTCCACGATTTTGGCCAACTTTTCCAGTTCGCTTTTGCCGTTGCCGTTGGTAATGGTTTCAACATCGTTTAAGCCCACATACATTAAATCTTCCGGCGACAAATACTTTAAGGCCAGCCAGCGGAAAATGTAATCCACAATGGATTTGGCAATCCGGATATTGGGATTATTGGTAAAGCCCGACGGTTCAAAACGGGTATGAATGAAACGGTTGACCAAAACTTTCAGCGGCACGCCGTATTGCAAGCCCACCGAAACGGCGGTAGCGAAAGAATCCATTAAACCGGAAATAACGCTGCCCTCCTTGGACATGGTAATAAACATTTCGCCGGGCAAGCCGTCTTCGTACAAGCCCACGGTAATGTAGCCCTCATGATTGGCAATGGCGAATTTGTGGGTTAAAGCCTGGCGCTCATCGGGCAAGCGCTTGCGGATCGGCCGCAAAACTTCGGTTTTAATTTTAACCTCCTTATCACGGCCTTCTTTGGAAGATAAAGTTAAAGGTTGGGCTTTTTTGGAATTTTCCCGGTAAATAGCCACGGCTTTAAGGCCCAACCGCCATGATTCCGAATAAACTTCGGCGATATTTTCGGCCGTGGCATCCTCGGGCATATTAACGGTTTTGGAAATGGCGCCGGATAAAAACGGCTGAACCGCGGACATCATTTTTACATGGCCCATATAGTGGATGTAGCGCTTGCCTTTTTTGGCTTTAAAAGCGCAGTCAAAAATAGGCAAATGCTCTTCTTTTAATTTAGGCGCGCCTTCAATGGTATCGTTTTTATCGATGTATTCCAAAATGCTGTCCACTTCTTCGGGTTGGTAATTCAAGCTTTTTAAAGCCAAGGGCACGGTGGAATTGACGATCTTCATCATGCCGCCGCCCACCAGCCATTTATATTTTACCAGGGCGATATCCGGTTCCACGCCGGTGGTGTCGCAATCCATTAAAAAGCCGATGGTGCCGGTTGGCGCCAAAACCGTTACCTGGGAATTTCTAAAGCCGGCAGTTTCGCCAAGTTTTAAGGCGTATTCCCAGGCCTCGCGGGCAGACATTAATAAATTAATGGGCACATCGGCGTTGGCGATTTTATAAGAGGCCTCGCGATGCATATTGATTACGTTAAGCATAGGAGCTGCGTTTAAGGCATAGCCCTTAAACGGCTCTTTAACTTCGGCAATTTTAGCCGATTGAAAATAACTCCAGCCGGTCATTAAAGCGGTAACCGCGGCGGCAAAATCACGGCCCGAATCGCCATTATACGGCAGGCCGTTGCTCATTAGTAAGGCGCCCAAGTTGGCATAACCAAGCCCGAGCGGCCTAAAATCATGGCTGTTTTTTTCAATGGCCGGCGTAGGATAGCTGGAATTGCCCACGATAACTTCCTGGGCGGTAATCATTACGGCAACAGTGTGCTTAAATCCATCCACGTCAAACTGCCCGCTGGAGGCGCGATATTTTATTAAATTAATTGAAGATAAATTGCAAGCACTATCGTTTAAAAACATGTATTCGCTGCACGGATTGGAAGCGTGGATGCGATCGGTATTGGGGCAGGTATGCCATTTATTAATAACGGTGTCAAACTGCAAACCTGGATCGCCGCAAACCCAGGCCGCTTCGGCAATTTGCTTCATTAAATCCTTGGCCTGAAAAGTTTCAGACACCTCTTTGGTTCTAACATATTTGGTTTGCCATTGGCCGTTTGTTTCCACGGCTTTCATAAACTCATCCGTTACCCGCACGCTGTTATTGGCATTTTGGAAAAAGATGGATTGGTAGGCCTCGCCATTTAAAGAGCCGTCATAACCCATTTCAATCAAGGCCCAGGCCTTTTTTTCTTCATTGGACTTGCAGTTGATAAATTCCACCACATCCGGATGATCAATGTTTAAAATTACCATTTTGGCCGCCCGCCTGGTTTTGCCGCCCGATTTAATAACGCCGGCAAAAGCGTCAAAGCCCTTCATAAAGGAAACCGGGCCCGAGGCCTTGCCGTTGGAGCCGGCTAGATATTCTTTGGAAGACCTTAAAATGGACAGATTGGTGCCGGTGCCGGAGCCGAATTTAAAGAGCATGCCCTCGGTTACGGCCAGGTTTAGAATGGAGCGCATATCGTCCTGCACGGAATTGATAAAGCAGGCGCTGCACTGGGGATGATCTTCGGTGCCCACGTTATACCAAACCGGGCTGTTAAAAGCGGCATGCTGATTGATTAAAATATAGATTAATTCCTGTTCGTAAATTTGGGCGTCTGCCTCGGTTTTAAAGTAATCCTGATCCGCGGCCCAGCGGGTAATGGTTTTAGCCACGCGGTCAATCATCTGCCGGGCGCTGGTTTCTCTGTCGGAAGTGCCGATTCTGCCCCTAAAATAATGGGAAACAGCGATATTAGTGGCGGTTTGCGACCAGCAGGAGGGAACTTCCACGTCTTTTTGGGAAAAAACCACTTCGCCCTTGCCGCTGGTAATAATGGCGTCGCGGGTATCCCATTTGATCTCATCGTAAGGATGAACATCGGGCTTAGTATAGAATCTTTTAAATTCCAGGCCTTTCTTTTCTTTCTTTTTAAATAAAAAAGAAGATTTAGCGTCGTCATTGCTTTGATTTTGGGCTAAATCTTCTTTGGTAGCGGCGTCGGCATATGGGTAAAGCGAGCTGGTCATATTATTGGTATAAAATTATTTTTAAAATTGGCTAATTTTAGCGATTTTTTAGGGAGTAAAAAAATAACTAACCCTAGTTATTTTTGTTTTTGACCCTTTTACCGTTTTGAGGATAACTACCAGATGTAGTAGTTACCTTAATTAGTATAGCACAAGATATAGTGTAGGCACAGATTTTATTGTGGATAACTCGCCTACTTATTATTCCATTGCCTGTCTGTTTAGGCAATGGATTTAAAAACCTTCTTTAAACCGTCAGCGGACTTATGCAACAGTCGTTTTTCTTCTCCGGAAATCTTCAAATTAAGCCGTTCCAAAATACCGGCCTCGCCGATTACCGCCGGCATGCTTAAACAAACATCATGCAAACCGTAATCGCCGTCCATTAAATGGGAAACCGGCACCACCGTCTGCTTATTCAAGACAATGGCATTGATTAAGAAAGCGGCGCCGACGCCGATGCCGTAATAAGTGGCTTGCTTGCCGGCCACTATGGTATCGGCTGCCTGCCTAGCCTGAATAAACAGTTCATTGAACTTTTTTTTATTATATCCTTTCAAGGCGGTAATTTTCTCACCGCCTAAGGTAGCCGCACTCCAGAGGGGCAACTCACTGTCGCCATGCTCGCCCACAATATAAGCATGCACGCTTTGGGGATCGATTTTTAAATACTCACCCACTAAAAATTTTAAACGCATGGAATCCAACATCGTGCCTGAACCGATGATCTGATTTTTTTTATCGGGAAAAAGTGAAATGGCCAGCTGGGTTAAAATATCCACCGGATTGGTAATAACCAATAAAATAACATCGGAATTTTGCTTAAAAATTTCCGGCACAATCTGCTTAACAATCTTGGCGTTTTTTTCCACTAAATCCAAGCGGCTTTCCCCTGGCTTCTGGGCAAAGCCACAAGCAATTACCGCCACTGTGGAATCTTTGATATCTTCATAGGTTCCAACATGCACTTCACTATAACCCAAAACCGGCAAAGAGTGCTGCAAATCCATAACCTGCGCTTCCACTAATTTTTGATTAACGTCAACCAAGGCGATTTCTTCAACCACGTTTTGGTGCATTAAGCTGAAAGCGGTGGTGGCACCGACATACCCGGCGCCGATAATGGTTACTTTGTTTTTGTCTCTGTGTTTAGCCATATTTTATATAATTTACGCTATATTATTCGCCGGATATTTAGTTCCTCTTTTAATGAAATGCGTCTCCAGTTCTTGCAAGTTAAATTTTTCCTTAAAATAATTCTTGATAAATTCCGTATCCATGCCGTTTTTGCAGGTATAAACATCAGCGCTTAAAAATCGTCTGCCCGGAAAAGTATGAATACTGATATGGGATTCAGCCACTACCACAAAACCGCTCCAGCCCCCAGGATCTTTAAGATGATTATTGGGAGCAAAATACACTTCAGGTTTAGCTAAAGCCTTCATACTTAATATTTTAGGCAATTCTTTAAGGCAACCTAAAACAAACTTTTTACTGTTAAGTGATTTGACCTGACCATTATAGCCGTCTATGGTCAGATGTTCGCCAAAATTAATGGTTTTCATATTAACAAATTTCAGTATTAAATTTTTTCGTTTAATTTTTTTTTGAAGATTGATAAGCTTTAAAGATATTTTTAATTTTCTCCGCTACTTCTTGGGGAATTGTATCAGCTTTAACGATAAAATCAATCGTGCCTAGAGACAGTGCTCTGTCCTTATACTCTTGCTTATCACTATTGGTAAAAACAACCACGGGAATGGCTGAATATCTAGAATCATGCTTTATTTTCCCCACAATATCCAAGCCATTCTCATTTTGTAAAATAATATCGGCTAGAATAATATCAGGTTTCTCAGAAAATAACATCTTAAATGCCTCGTCGCCAGTGGTAGCAATGATAGTTAAAAGACCCTTAAGATTAAAAACTTCCTGATAAAGAAAAATCTGCTGGGGATCGTCTTCAATAAATAGAACTTTAATCATAAAATTATTGGCTATTATTATTTGTGTCAGCCGACTTTTTAATAATATATTCTTTTATATTTACCCCACCCTGTTCTCTAATGGGCAAATCAACGAAAAAAGTTGACCCCTTATTAAGCTCACTTTCCACCCAAACTTTGCCGCCATGGCCTTCCACTATTTCTTTAATAACAAATAATCCTAAGCCCGTGCCGTCAGTGTACATATTCACGGCATTTTGTCCTCGGGAAAACTTCTTAAATAATTTAGGCAAATCTTCCTTGGAAATACCAATGCCGTTATCCGCGACGGATATAATAACATTTTTATCTCCGCCCCTTTTAAGATTGATATTTATAAAAGCTTTGCCAATCCTCGTATCACGAATATCAGAAGTTTTTTTAGGCGAAGGCGTGTATTTAATGGCGTTAGTCAATAAATTGGAAAAAGCTTCTTCTAAATATTTTCTCTGGCCGTAAATAATCGGCAATATTTCCTTGGACGGAAGTAAGCGCACCTCTATTTCCCGCTCTTTAATTTCCGACTCGAAATCCTTAATTATCTTGGCGAAGAGCTCGCGTAAAGCAATAGCTTCAACGTCTTTGTCCATAACACTATATTTGCTGTTAATTAAAGAGGTGGCGTTTAAAATGTCTTTAACGATAATTTCCAATTTTTGGCATTTAATTCGAGCTCCTTCAAAAAATTCTTTTTTCTTTGCTTCATTAAAACTGTCCATAGTGCCGTCTTGCACTAGAGAAATAACACCCTTAATCACGGAGATCGGCGTTTTTAGCTGATGAGAAGCTATGTTAATAAAATCGTTTTTGGCTTGATCTAATTTTTGCAGTTCGGCATTGGCTATGGCTAATTCTTCTTTGCGTTTAATTTCAACCTTAACTGATCTAACCAACCACCAACCGAAAATAATAATCAGTCCCAAAGAAATAGCCGTTAAGGTTCTATTAATTGAATTTTGAATAAAAAAGAACTGCGAGCCGATTAAAATAATAATAGCTATAACCAAAGCTTGCGCCGCTACCAACTTAATATTGAAAGTTTTAAACTTAACAATACTATAAACAAGAAAACCGATAAATATAGGCATGGTAAAAAGTCCTATTTGCGCATAACGCCAATCTTCGCTGAAACTGCTAATAATATTACCAAGAGAGAATGAAAATAAAAGCAACACTGCGCCTAAAGTTAAATTCAATATTTCCTTACGAGCGTCTTTCACTTTGAAAATTCTATATTTCCTAAAAGAATATATTACCAACCACAATGAAAAAATAATTTCAATTAAGTAAGTATAATAAAGAGCTATGGGACCTTCCACGCTAAGACAGCTTGATAAATCAAAACCCGATAAACTGTAAGCGGTAGGCACAAAGATAATAAGAGGCAGATACAAAGCGCCCGCTATTAACTTCGTCATAAAGGGCGCGTCTTTTTTATTAGCCAAAACATAAATTAAATATAAACATCCAGCATGAACTAACGGTTCAAATAAAATCTGCAAAGACCATACAAACATTATTACATCGCTGCGATTACTGGCCCAAAAAATAGAATCCAGGAAAACCCAAGCGGAAAAAAAGAATGTAATAAAAAATAAAATTTGATTGGGCAAATTTTTCCTGCCTTTGAATAAAATAAAAAAACCTAAAATCAATGAGATGATAGTGATTGGCAAGTGAGAATAATAAACTAGGGGGGTAATATTATCTGAAAATAATAAATATTTCGCCCCTTCAAAATTACACAAAGCTGCGCTTAAATTCATAGATTTGAATTGACAAATTTTTAAAAGTATCTATTATTAAAGTTAAGTATACAATAAATCCTAATTTTAATCAAAATTACTATGATTAAAGTAAAAACAAAACTTGGCATAAGCTCCATACACGGCATCGGCTTATTTGCGGATCAATTTATACCCAAAGGAACTATAACTTGGGAATATCATCCTTTATTTGATACGGGTTTTTCAGAAGAAGAAATGGGGCAAATGTCGAAACCGGCTAGAACACAATTTTTAAATTACGCTTACTTTGACAAAGAACTGAATAAATATATTCTTTGTTTTGACGATCAAAGGTTTATTAATCATTCTTCAAAAAACTACAATATTGTATCTACCCCCCGTCAAGATACGGCAGCTAGGGACATCCAAATAGGAGAAGAACTTTTATGCGATTATATCAAATACGACGATACGTGGTTTGAACGTAAAAAAGAAAATTTTATATAAAACGCGGATGATATTTTAACTTCCTTATTAAAGGCCTGTAGAGCAAGAAAAGAACTAAATTATTTATAAAAACAAGATACAAGGGATAAACAGCTATGGAAAAACTCCATTTTTCAATAGCCAATAAGGTTAGCAATCCGGCAACTGATTCTATTGTCCAAGCAAAGCGATCCTCATTCTCCGGCCTTAAATAGGATTTTTTAATCGTAGGAATAAGACCCACGGCATCCATGAAAATATTTATCATCAAAACTAATAAGGCGGAGCTGGATAAATACCATACAACGGCGCTGGCAAGAGCCACGGCTAAACAGATTTTATCCAGCGTTTCCCAAGAACCCTCGCCATATTTTAAGGAAAGAAAGGCGATAATAAGTGGTCCGGCTATATAACTCAAGGCAATCCACATTGTATCTCTGGCACCCTCGGCGTAATAGCTGGAAGCAATCATTAAACCGATTAAAGTTAAAATCCACCAAGTGGCTTTATTTGGTTTAGTTTTCCCTTTTAAGGTAGTAATAATATAAAGAACGTAAGCGGAAAAAGAAAGAAGACCGGCTACTAAACCAATTATATGATAATAGTTGGGCATTCAATAAAAATAATGATTTATTCCGTTCCGGAACTTTCTACTTCCGTATTAACAACTTTATAATCCCTCGCTACCATTGTCCGATAATAGGTAAAAGCAACGGAAACTATTACCAAAAGCAATAGTATAAAAAAGAAGATTTTTGATTTTTTATCCATATCTTAATTTTACCCTATTTTTTAAAAACTTGTAAGCCCTACCATACTTTTCAATAGAGGGGTTAAGGTTTTATAAAAAAAACTATATTTATAACTTCTTTTAAAAGAATTAAAGCTTAAACCACCCGAAATAATAAAGTTGCTCTGCCCATTTAATAATCCAAGGGAATTGCCCATCATTACACATAACACAAGTGTAAGAAAAAAACAATGCTAAAATCCAATATAAAGAAAATGTTATTAAGATATATAAAATTATTTTCTTAACCCTGCCTAGCTTGTTTTTTTTCAGTTTTAATTCCCCCAAAAGCCAGATTAATAAACCAATAATTAAAATAATTAAAATAAATGCCAAACTCGACTCAATATATTGTGAACTTTTTTGCAATGAATAAAGAGTGACAAATATTAAAATTAAATTTATGGCTAAAAAAGCGCAACTTAGACAAAAATACAAGAACCACTTAATAAATTTATTTTTTGTAAAATTAATCATTATAGTGAGTTAACGAGCCAAATAATTGAGGAATTTTAAAACCATTTGGCAAATATTTAACTAGCCCAAACGGCGGTCTAAATCCATGCATAAAAGTAAAAAATACATTAGATGTTCTTGATGGCCTGGGAGTATCATTACTATAGCTTAAATAACCATCCCATCCATAAACGGTAGTATTTTGATTTTGAGACAAAAAAGAGGCAAGGTTTGTTGGGGAGTAAATATCCCCGCTATTACAGATAAACAAATTAATTACCCCTATGGCTTTTTTAGCTAAATCTCCTAAATATTTAGCCGCAGAACCTTTTGTAGTTTTACTATTAGGATTAATAGTTAAATATTCTCCAATCTTTTTCTGATTATCATAATTTATGGTTATATTATGAGCATCGCCATGAAATAATAAAGACGTTTCATCAATATCAGCGGTAGTATCATTCATATTGCCCCATTCATTAAAAAATTGATTAGACGTGGTTATTGGTTTAAGATATGCTGGTTCATTATATTTTTTCTGCAAACGGTCAGCCTCCTCATTGGCTTGATTAGAAAAATCATCGGGATCATAAAAAACATAACTGTCTAAGCCATTTGGGTCAACGTAAATTAAAGGATTATTATTGGCGTAGCTGTAGGGATTTAATTTTTGAGGATTAGACAGCAATTTATTTAAATCTTCCGTAGTGGCATTATTCATGAAATAAGGACTAAGAGAACCATCCTTTAAGAAAGGGTCCTGCTGTAAAAATCTGCCGGTTGAGGGGTCGTATTCTCGGTTATTAAAATTATAAGTCCCCGTATTATTATTAAATTCCTGCCCTATATATTGATAATCTGTGCCATAGGCAAAAACATTAAAAGGAGTGATAAAAAGCCCTAAAATAATGATAATAACTGCTTTTCTCATACTTATTAAAATCTATATGATTTCCGTTTTAATGCCCAATTTTTCCGCTGCCGCTTTAAACTTTTCCGCGTCGGCAATGGAGCCGACGACACTGCCGTAATGCATGGGGATGGCGATTTTCGGCTTGATTATAGCCGCCGCTTCGGCCGCTTCCTTGTAAGTCATGGTGTAGGTGCCGCTAACCGGCAATAAAGCCAGATCGATATCTTTAAGTTCAGCCATTTCCGGAATTTTATCGGTATCGCCGGCATGATACAGCCTGACCTGGTTTATTTCCAGGACAAAACCCACTTCATCGCCACTTAAGGTGTGGTAGAGTTGGCCGTCGTCTCTAAATTTATCAAGATTATAAGCCTGAACGGCCACTGCCTGCAATTCCTTCAAATCAACCGTTTCTCCGGGACCAATATAAATTATCTCCTTAACCCTTAAGCCGGCCAGTTGTTTCTGGCATTCCCGGCTGGCTACCACAACGGTTTCTTTGGTAATGATTTTAGCCAAATCGTTCTTGGAACAATGATCAAAGTGTCCATGGCTGATGAAAACATAATTTGCCAGCTCGACTTGATCCTCTTTAAGATTGTAAGGATCCAAATAAATAACCTGGCCGCCGGTTTTTAACCGAAAACCGGATTGGGCGAAATGGCTGATTTGCAGTCCCTGGTAGTCCATGCTTTTAAGGTACTAATTTTGCCGCAATAAGTCAACCTATTTGCTTTTACCGCGATAATCCTCAATAGCCGCGCGCAGGGCCTGATCGCCCAAAACGCTGCAATGGACTTTGCGGTCGGGCAAACCGCCCAAGCGCTCTAAAATATCCTGGGGCGTTAATTTTTCCGCCTTGTCCAAGGTTAAGCCGCCGTTTTCCGTAGCCATAACCGAAAGCATGGAGGTGGAGGCAATGGCCGAAGCGCAGCCAAAGGTCTGCCATTTAAAATCTTTGATCTTATTGGTTTTTTCGTCCACTGTAATCCAAACTTTCATCATATCTCCACACGCCGGGCTGCCCACTAACCCCAAACCGCTGTAAACTTTGGGCGGTTCAAAGGTAAAATTCTGGGGATTAAAAAAATGTTCCTTAACGATCTCGGAATACATCCAGGGAACACAGGAATTATCCTGACCGTCGGCGGCCGAATTGTCTTGTAACATATATTAAACTAATTACTGATTAATAATTTTATTTTTATCCAAATTAACCGGCGACATCTGGCGCAATTTTTTTACAATCCCCGGCAATACTTTTAAAACATAATCTATCTCTAGAGCGGTGGTACCATGCCCCAAGCTGAATCTTAACGAGCCATGGGCTACTTCGTAGGGATGCCCCAGCGCGATAATCACATGCGAAGGATCCAGCGTTCGGGAGGTGCAAGCCGAACCGGTGGAACAGGCAATGCCCAAGCGGTCCAAATGCAAAATCACGGACTCGCCTTCAATATCTAAAATAGTCACATTAACATTGTTGGGCAAACGGTTTAATGGATGGCCGTTTAAAAAAGTTTTAGGAATTTTTAACAAACCCTTGATTAATTTATCCCTTAAAGCAATCAAACGCTTGTTTTCTTTAGCCAGGTTTTCCTGGGCCAACTTTAGAGCGTAAACCAAACCGATAATGCCAGCTACGTTTTCGGTGCCGGCTCTTTTACCCGCTTCCTGGCCGCCGCCATGGATAATCGGATTTACGGCCGTGCCTTTTTTAACGTATAAAATACCTGTACCTTTAGGGCCGTAAATCTTACTGCCATTGATGGTTAACAAATCAACGCCCAGCTCATTAACTTTCAGTTTAAAAGCGCCAGCCGCTTGGCAGGCATCGGTATGGAATAAAGCGGTTTTATTTTTTTGCTTTATTATTTCATTAATTTCTTGAATTGGCTGAACAGTGCCGATTTCATTATTGGCAAACATAATGGAAACCAAAATGGTTTCCGGCCTGACTGATTCTTTTAAAATATCCAGTTTAACCAGGCCATACTTATCAACGGGCAGATAAGTTACTTCAAATCCCTGGGTTTCCAAAAACTCGCAGGCGTGCAAAACCGCGTGATGCTCGATGGCTGAAGTAATGATATGGTTGCCGCGAGAGCGGTTGGCCAAAGCCACGCCGATAATGGCATGATTATCCGATTCCGTGCCCGAACCCTCAAAAATAATTTCCGCCGGCAGGCAGCCGAAAATTTGGGCAACTTCGGCTCGGACTTGGTCCAGAGCCGCCTTGGCTTCCCGGCCTTTTTCGTATAACGAAGAAGGATTGCCGAATTTTTCGGTCCAATATGGGGACATGGCCCTAACTACCCGCGGATCCAGTGGCGTGGTGGCGGCGTAATCCAAATATATTAAACGTTTAGGCATATTATTATTTCGGCCAAAGCTTTTGGCCGTTATCGTCTTCCAGTTCAATGGCTCCGGTCGGGCAGGATTTGGCCGCCAGCCAAATGGTTTCTTCATTATCGCCTGTTTGGTTTATGACATTGGCTTTGTAGTCTTCGCTAAGGGCGAAAGTATTCGGCGCCAAGGCCGCGCAGGTGCCGCAACCGATACATTTGTCTTTATTGATTTTAATTTTCATAAAAAGTAAATAAATACATAATAAAAATGCCAAAAATAAAACTGAACAGTTGTAAGAGCGACCGCGATATTTTGGTTTCTTTATGAAGTTCGGGAATTAAATCAGCCGTGGCAATATAAATAAAGCCGGCGGCGGCAATGGGCAGTAAAATTTGGCGGAAATTACCATTTCTTAAAAACAAGCCCAAAACCGTGCCAACAACCGCCACTAAAGCGGACAGTAAATTATAAAGCAAGGCCTTTTTTTTGGTAAAACCGCTGTGCAATAGTACGCCAAAATCGCTTATTTCCTGGGGAATTTCATGGGCAACAATGGCTAAAGTGGAGGCCAGCCCCAAAGGAATGGAAACCAAATAGCTAGCCGCGATAATTAAACCGTCCAAAAAATTATGCAAACCGTCGCCGAATAAATTCATCATGCCCAAATGATGCAAGTGTTCAGGATTATTGGTTTCATGGCAATGGTGCCAATGAATGTATTTTTCCAACATGAAAAAAATAAAAATGCCTAAAATCAGTAAAAATCCCAATTTAATAGTATAGCCGGATTGATTGATAATTTCCGGAAAAATATGGAAAAAAGCGTCGCCCAGCAAAACGCCGGCCGAAGAGCTGACGAAAAAAATCAGCAGTTTCTTTAAAATATCGTCTTTAATGGTTAAAGTAAAAACGCCGATTAAAGAAATTAAACTGACAATGATAACGCTGCTTAAAGAATAAAGCCAAATTTGAAACATGCTGAGTTTTTCTAATTATTTGATAAACTTTTTAATTTTTTTAAAGGTTTCGGAAGGTTTATTGCCGGCAATTAAACGAGCCTCACTTTTGGCTGCCTTAATGTCTCCTTGGTCGGCTTCGTGATAAATTTGCAAGATCTTTCTTAACTCTTCACTAAAAACCCCTTCCAAATCTTTATTCAATTTATCGCTCTTCAGCTCGATTTTCCCGACCGTTTCGCTAATAACGCCGGCTTTAATTAAAATTTCCACGATATTTTTATCGGCCAAATAATATTCCGGCTCGGTTTTTTCCTTGCGGCAAAATCTAAAGGCCTCTTTTAACATTGCCAAGAGCAAAGCCTGATCGGCCTGTTCGCCGAATGATGCTTTAACTTCTTTACTTAAAATGCTGGTGGCCGTTGACCACATGGCCAGTTCCGATTTATATTCCGCCAATTTATCGTCCAAACCGCCCAACTTTTCCGCGGCCGGACTTTTTTCATCATAAAGCCCGTGGCCGAATTCATGTAAGGCATTGATTTTATCCGCTAAAGCGCGAAATTGTGGAGAATCAATTATAGCCCGGTCTTCCGATTTGGACAATAATGATTTTACCGCTTCATCCAATTTTTTTTCTTCCTCTTTATCCGGCGACGTTTCTATAATTAAAATCACATTGCCTTCCGCTTGAGCTAAAGGGGCGCCTTTTAAATTAACGCCACTGGCCAAGGCAGTATCGCCGAAAATAACCTGATAGCGTTTAACAAAGTCCGTATCCGCTATATCCGAAAATCTGTTATCAATGGTTGAAGCGAATTGACCTTTAAGTCGTTCGTAATCTTTATGTTTAGCCTGTTGTTCTTGACGCTGCCAATGCAGGCGAATTTCCGGATCAAAACCATATTTTGACCAATCATCCGTAGCAACCTCGTCTGCTTCATAATGGGAAAAGGCCGGAAAAACAATTAAAGGAAATTCAGGAAAACCGTTATGCAAGGCTAAAAATGATTCTTGAGCCCTGGCTAAAAGCTCCTGCTGGGCGGAAGCGTTAATTGGCTGATTGGTTCCTTCGGTAAAAGGAGTATAGGCATTTTTTAAATCGGTTAAATACTTTAAAAAGGCTCGGTCTTTTTCCAATGAACCAAAAACCGGCTCATGAGCGCCTTGGCTCATTTTTTCCATGGCAGCAGTGATATCATCAAAACCATTGGCTAAAAACCGGCGTTCGCGCATTTGATCGGCCAGAGGCATTTCACTGTAAGGAATTTCCTGGGTTAAGCGGGCATTATGCCTTAAATATTCGGTATTAACTTTGGTAATCAACTTTAACAGCATAGCCAGTAAATCACGCTGTTCTGCGGTCATATTAAAACGTTCCAGGGTTTCGGCTGGCAATTCTTTTAAAATTTTGGCAGTGGTATTGGACCTAGCCCGTTCGGCCACCAAAGTTAACCCCAAAGCCGCGCTTAAGGCCTGCTGATCATTTTCAGGCAAATCGTCAAAATTTCGATTAGCCGCCGCTTCAATTAAAAACTGTTTTTGCTCTTCGGAATAATTGCCTTTAGCTAAAATTTCAGTTAACTCGGCTTCAACTAATTTTCCGGTCCGCTCGTCTACCAATGAACTTAATTCGCCCACCGATTGCAACCCGGCTATTTCTTCCTGGTTAAGAGGAGCTTCCAAACGCAACAAACGGCCGGCCAAACCTAAAACCGGCTTATAGGATTCCGGGGTAAAAACCTGCGGGCGTTCCTTAAGCTGTTCCGGCTGAATTGCTTCAAATTTATTCATCTTAACTCCTTTCTTGTTTAAGCAGATGCTTTAAGATTTCCAACCCCAATTTATCAAAATCATCAAAGCCCTGTTCTTTAACTTTATGATAAATATCAGGCACGCCTTGCTTGAAAGTTTTTTCAATATCCTTATTATCGGTAAGGACGCCTGCCAAATATTCGTCTTCGTTAAAGGATGCCTCGGTTTTTTGTTTTAAGTAATCCCCTTTTAAATCTTTGTCCCAGCGATCTTTCCATTCCGTACCCAGGTAATAAGCAACCAAAACCATCGGCTTGTCAAAATCGTATTTTTTAAGCGCTTCAGCCATTTCCGTTTCATTAAAAACTTTTAGCGCTTTGGTTTTTTCCGCCGTGTAATATCCGGTCAGAGCATTGGGCACTAATTTTTTTGTCAGCAGTTCCGTAAAACCTTCATCAAAAATTCTCCGGCCGGCCGTTACGGTTCCCTTATGTTCCGCTTCGTGAACCAAAACATCGGCAAAATGTTCTGGCGGCAGATTAAGGCCTTCGGGAGTTATGCCGACTTCGCCGCTGGAAGGCAAATAATAGCCCAAGGTACCGGTGCCGGCATCATAATCTTTAATTTTCACTTCTTCGGGATTTAATTTCGCCAAACCCAAGGCCATTTTCATTTTTATCAGGCAATAGGCCAATTCGCTTTTTTCGCCTTGATCTTCGGTTTCTTGACTTTCCTTTAGCCATAAATTTAACAGTTCCGCTACGTTTTCGGCCGATTCTAAGGAGATTTCTTGTTCCGGTTTGTTTGTTTTTAAATCTTCTTCCGATTTGGGAATAGATTGATCGGGACGATTAACTTGTTGATTTTCTGTAGGCATAAAATTTTCTCCTTCTACCATATTATAATTAATTATTCTCTTTTTTTAAGTTAATTAAAATACCATGAGCTACGTCCGGCTCGCACTCGGATTGCAATTTTAACACTCCTTCGCGAAATGTTTTATCTAAAGGATCATTGGAATTAAAGTTAACCTCCCCTTCTCTTAAAGGCGGCAATGTTTTTTCGCCTTGCCAAATAACGTAACCCTCCGGCGTTTTCCTTTCAGCTAAAATATCCCATTCTTTTGATTTTTCAACCATTAAAGCGCTTAATTCTTTAACTCTAGCCTGTTCTTCGGCCGTGCCGCGATTGCCCCACTCGC
Source organism: Candidatus Komeilibacteria bacterium (assembly GCA_026396575.1). Lineage (GTDB taxonomy): Bacteria > Patescibacteriota > Patescibacteriia > UBA1558 > UBA10009 > JAPLWM01. The sequence goes on along the minus strand of JAPLWM010000004.1, from coordinate 8,720 downwards.
CGTTCTTATAACCGGCAAAAAATCCCGAGTAATCAAATTCTTCTCCGATTTTTAATCTGTTTTTAACTGCCTGCGGCCTGAAAGAAATACCCACAAAAGCAGAAACATCGGCCTGTTCAAAAGCCAAACGATACAATTCCCGGCTATGGCCTTTATTTTGTTGCGAATGATCCACTGATAATAAATGAACATACCTGGCCTGCGTACCGTCTTTAAGACCCCAACCTTCCGTTGATAAGAAACCAAGTGGTTTTTCCCGGTCAGCGATAAAAAAAATCTTATCGGCCGGCTGAAGGTTAGTTTCAACGCTTTCATCAGCCTGCGCCAATGATGCATCCTCATTAGGATTATATTGACGAAAATTTGACGGTGATTCACCAGCATCAAAAGCCAGCTTGCCGAAAATACTAATAAGTCTTTGTCTTTCCTCTGGCGACTCCCACTCTTCTCTGTTATTTACTTTAAGCAAACAAGTTCGCAGGCCCTCTGGGTTTTCTGCCGGTAATTCTTCAAAAGATGCGCCTTTTAATGCTAACAGTTCCCGCTCCAGGGGCGATAAACTTTCCTGGTTTTCCAGGGAAACTGAATCTTGAGGTAATGATTCGCCGAATCTTTCTTTCATAAACTCCAATTTACCTTATTTACTCTAAAATGTAAACCGGCGCAATGCCTTTAATAAACTCCTGCGCCAAGGCATAGGTCATGGCGCCTTGATACGGCACCAGTAAAAAATCCCCCTCGGACATTTTTTTAACATAACACCATCTGCCCCAAAGATCTTCGGGCAAGCAGAGCGAACCGTAAACCAAGCAATCTTTTTCTTTAAGCGACGGGTGGGTTAAATTTAAAAGAGGAATATAATCGGTGTCAAAATGTTCCCAGCCAACCAAATTAATGCCGCCGTCCACGATAACCTTGTTTTGGCTCTTAACGTCAACAACCCTTAAAACAATATGCATGGCGTTGTTGGCAATAATCCTGCCCGGCTCGGCAAAATAAACAACGTTAAGCAACGGATCCAGATATTTTTTACAAGCCGAGCCGATAACTTTGGCATATTCGGCAACGGGCGCGGCCGGACGCAAATAATAGTTATCAATAAATTTTGGCGCTTCGCCCAAATATTCCGCGGTTGTTTTAATTAAGGTTCCGGCCGCGCTTTCATGAGGATAATGGCCTTCGGCACCCGGCACCATAAATCCCCCGCCAAAATCAATAAATTTAAGGCTGGCCAACTCACGCGGGCTAAAACTAGCCCTTAAATATCGGCTTAATTCGCCAATAACTTGAACGTAGGGCGCCGGGCCGGCATTTAAGCTTAAATGAAACTGAATACCCTGTAATTTAACTTGCGGATATTTTTTAGCTTCATTGAAAAATTTTTTCAAATCAACTAGGGCAATGCCGAATTTATTCCATTCGCCATGATACTTGGTGTAAATTCTGACTCCAGCGGCAATGATTTGATTTTTTTTCTTGGCCAAATCGCCCAGGCGCTTGAGTTCGGAAAAACTGTCCAGATTAACAATAATTTTATTGCGATTTTTAAGAGCCAAGTCTAAATCGGCAGAAGTTTTACCAGGACCGGAAAAAATTATTCCCTTGGCACCGGCGGCTAATGCCAATTTTAATTCACGGCTGGAAGAAACATCCAAACCATAACCATCTTTAACCGCTTGTTTTAAAATATAAGGATGGTGGTTTACCTTAACGGCGTAAAAATATTTTGAACCTGGCAGATATTTTGTAAAAGCCGATTTAAAATTATTTAAAGCGCTGCTTAATTCCGCTTGATCGATTAAATAAAAAGGCGTGGGCTGCGCTTTGGCCATTTTTAAAATTGCCGCTCTTTTTTTAAAAAAGCGGTTAACCAATAGTTTAAAGTTAGCCGGCGTTACTTCAACCTTGGCTTTTAAAATTTTAAGAATGGTTTTTTGATATTTCCGAAAATCCCCCTTTTTAACCAAATAAGTTTTCATATAATTTTCTGCCACTGGCTGGAAGCGATATTTTCGTAAGTATTGTAAGCCGCGGTCAGCTCTTCGCCCGGTTTGATTTTTTTTAAAGTAACAAAATTGGCGCCGCCATCAATGGTTTTAACGTTCGGTTTTTTAGAACAGTTTAAAAAATAGGAAATATCCAAACCGTTTAAGCCGTATTCGGGAATTATCACGGTGCCGTCTTTTTCCACGCATAAAAAATCGTCAATCATTTTTAAAGCGCCCTTGGGCAATTTTTTTAATTCACTTAACTTAAATCGCCTGTCGGCTTGAATCGGCACGCCAAAAAAAATATTGGTGTTTTGAGGAATTTCCCGAATGGCCACCACGCCCACGCCTTCTATTTTAGACCGGCTGATCCGACAATAGGTGTTTTGCAGACGCTTTAAAATTTCTTGTTTCATTTTATTCATGCTAAATTGTCCAATTCCTGATGGTAAATGGTTAAAACTTTGTTTTTAATATTAACAGGCAAGTTGGGCGCAGGATGCAAACCGAAGAATTTTTGCCGTAAAAACTTTTCCTTTCTTTTGGCCGCGGCCAGGTATTTCTTGGCAAACAAATCCATTAAATAACCGCGCCAGCCGTTTTGATAAGCCAATAAAAAGGCCAATAACTGCTCTTCCCTAACGGCCACGGGCTTTTCGTAAGGCCGGGTGATGGTTTTGGCGAATAACGGATAAAATTCCCGGTCTTTGGCCGAAAACATCGGCCGGGCCATTTTCATTGTTTTGGGATCGCCGCCTGAAGCGGCGGCATATAAAAAGGCCTTGGCGCACATAGCGCAATGATGGCACCAGCGCCCCGGATAAATCTGCCTAGGATAACAGGACATGATATATTTGGCCAAATGGGGGTAACGGCCGAATAAAATCTTCATTTCCGCCAAATTATAGAGCGGCTCAACCAAACTGACGATCTGCAATTTATTACCGGTTAATTTGCCTAAATGCTGATTGAATTTTTTTACATAAGCCGAGGATTGGTCAAAGGAAGGGTAGGATTTATAGCCGCTCTTATTAATATAGCAGTCGTTTAAATTCTGTTCATTGCCGAAAATTAAATATTGAGTCCGGAAATGATAAGCCATTGGCATAAATTCCAAATAAAAAGCCAGCATGCCGTTTAAGCCCTCCAGGTCATCCAACGGTTTGGCAATCCGATGGTTAACCAGTAAAGTATCCACGTTATCGTAAAAACCATGCAGCTTTTGCTGTTCCTGGAGCTGAAAAGAATTAAAAATGGCCGTGCGGTGCTGCCAAGCAGTGGCGGTATAATTTTGCTTATCCAAGTCGGCCGCTAAAGTTAATTTTAGGCCGATTTCCTTGGCCAAGCCGTAAGAAAGCAAACTGTCTTTGCCAAAAGACATGGCGACTATGGCTTGATTGGCTAAAGACCGGTTAAAAATCGGCAGCCGGGAAACCGATTGTCCGGCGGCAAAAGCAAGATTATTCTGCGAAGAGCGGAATTTTTTTAACAGCGCTTCGGTGGGCAAATCGTTTAAATCGGCGATTCGGCCCAAATCCCCGGTTATGCCCCAATCAATAAAATTTTTCAAATAAGGCTTGGCGGTCTGATAATTAAGAAAATAATCGGCTTGCAAGGCCAAACTGCGAGTACGGGCGTAAATAAAATTGGCCAATAAAAATTTTTTACCCTTCTCGGGAAAATGCGAAAAAATATCCGGAGGATATTTGATAAAATATTTTTTCCCGGAAAAAACTTTTACCTGAAAGCCGTTTGCTTCAAGCTTGAACTTTATTGCTAAAGATTTTTCCATGGTTTAAATGATATTGCCCTGCAAATGGTAATAAGGCGGATTGTTTTTGTAGCGCTCAATGGCCATGCGGATGATTTCTTCCAAAAAATCGCCGTAAGACATGCCCATTAACTGGGCCACTTCAGGCAAACAATCCCCGAGATCAATGGAAGGATTGGGATTAAGCTCCAAAACGTAAGGATTGTTGTTTTTATCCACCCTAATTTCCACCCGGCCGTAATCGTGGCAATCCAGAATGTTATAAGTATCCAAGGCAATTTCCGACAATAACGATTCCAGCTTGTTTAAAATATTCTTAGGCGGCCGCTGGACCACGATTTTCTGCTTATAAACGGAATTTTTAACGAATTTGGCTTCAAACGGATAAATGTGCCACAAGCCCTGGGGCAAATCGTCAAAAATGGAACGGGAGAGCGGCAAAACCCTTAAATCATGCTCGTCGCTGCCGATAATGGAAACATCATACTCGTCGCCTTCTATATATTCTTCAATCAAGGCCGGATGCCCCAGCTCTTCTATAACATGCTTAAGCTGCTTAGTCAGCTCTTCTTTATTGGTTACTACCGATTCGTTGGTAATGCCGATGGAATTATCGGTATTGGCCGGCTTAACGATTAAGGGGTAATGCAAATCCTCGCGGATTTCGTCTTCCATGGTATAAACATAATCCCAATCCGGCGTGGGAATTTTATGGTAGGACAGCAATTTTTTTACCCGAATTTTATCAATGCACAAACCTAAGGTAAACGGGTTGGAGCCGGTGTAAGGAATCCTTAAGGCGTCCAAAATGGCGGCGGCGTGCGGTTCCAGCAAGCTGGAATTGTTAATCCGCTCGCAAACGTTAAAAACCAAATCCACGTCGCTGTCTTTTAGCTCGTTAAAGGCCTTGGCCATGTCGTTAAAATCAAAGAAGGTAACTTTGTAGCCCCGCTCTTTTAAGGTTTTTTCAATATTCAAGCCGATGGCGCTAAGATCGGCTTCCACGGCCGATTCGGAATTGTTTTCATTGTATAAATTGCAAGCGATGCCGATATGCAGATTGCGCAAATTCTGCCGGGCAATGTTTAAAACTTTTTCAATTTTATTGCCCCGCACCAAAATATCCTTATTAAGCGCGGAAAAGGAAAAACGGCTCTTGCGGGTGGTTTTGCCGATAGAGGAGGCTGAATGAAAACGGGCCACTTCGTATTCAATGGATTTTAGGGCCTCATTCAAATTATCGGTGGCATCCAGCAAATTGTCGCCGGAAACGGTCAGCCAGCCCAAATATTCGTAGCCGTCGGGCGGCACAAACACCGGATCGCCGATCTGCTTAAAAAAATGCAATTCTTCCAAATAGCTTTTTTTGCGCACTTCCTCTTTAATATTCACTTTGACTAAAATGCCGGAATGTTCAGACAAAAAATCCTGGCCGGTAAAATACTTGCGGGGCGTGGCCGGCTTCTTGATTTTAATAAAAAGGCCCAAAGCGATCTTTAGGGCCTGTTCGATTAAATCCACATTCCAAACGCCTTTAACGAAAGAATAAACCTCATCGCCGCCCATGCGCAGATTGATTTCAATCGGCACCGCTCCGGTTTTGGTGGACTTGGCTTCAAAATGAACGCAACCGTTATAAACGCCGATTTTTTCCAAAGTTTCTTCAGCCAGATCGATTAAATCCTGCTGACAGGCCTCTGGCAGATTGGAAGGTATGGAAAAGCCGGTTTCCAAAAAAAAAGGCTCCTTGGTTTTGTAATTGTCGGAAATGGAATAAAACTTAACCTTGCCGTTTTGCAATAAAATATCCACATCCACTTCATCGCCATCTATATATTCTTCCACCAAAATATCCAAACCGTCGTTTAAAGCCGATTCGGTTTCCACGGAAATATTCTTCTTGATGTAATTGTAGGTTTCCAGTAATTCTTCCTTGTCGTTGGCTTTGATAACGTAAGCGCTGGAAGCGCCGTAAACCGGCTTAATCACCACGGGGAAAGAAAAACTGGCGCCCACGGTTTCCAAATCCGCGGCCGATTTGATAATTAAATGCTGGGGCGATTTAATACCGTGCTCAAAACAGAAGCGGCGGAAGAGGTATTTATTCCTGACTTTTTTGGCAATCACGTAAGGAATGCCCGTGAAATTGAATTTATCGGCGATTTTTGAAGTTAAGAGCACGTCGTCTTCCCAGAAAGTGATCACGCCTTCTATTTTTACGGCCGGATTGTCCGCCAAAAAAGAGCGGATGGCCTGAATGGCTTCGGTATGATTGGCCGTATCGGCCAAAATCCAATGATCCACGTAGGGCTCGGCCCAATTTTTTTCTTTATTCAAAGCCACCACCGTTAAACCCAATTTTTTTATCCGCTGAATGATAAAACGTTTTTTTAACGATCCGGTATTGACCAATAAAATGGTTTTACCGATTAAAACTTCGCCGTTGATTAAACCGTTTGATTCCTTATTCTCCATAAAATATTTTTTGATTGCAGCTAGGCAATAATTTTAATTTTTTGTCAAAGCATAATAATTTTATCGCAAATCCCAAAAGAATCAATATGTTGATAACTTTTTTTAGATTTAAACTCGCCCTGGCTTGACAAAAAAACCAAGCCATGCTACCATACCAACCAGTTAATTATTAAACGTTTTGTTGACTGATATTTTCAAAATAAAATTTATACGAGCATTTTGGAAAAAGTTTATCGTAGTAAAGTTTATTTTAGAAGAGCGAGGCCGACAAAATCGCGCAAAGGCCAATCAATATGGATCGAGGTAGCAACTTTGGTCAGCGCCAGATGGTTCAGGGACATTGGTCCTGCTCCCAGTGCGGAGCGGAGATCACCGAACTGCCTTTTGAACCGGATGGCGACAGACCGCTTTACTGCCGTGATTGCCACCAACAGCGAAGGCAAAGTCGCCCCAGCTCCGGCGGTGGCAATAGACGAAGATTTTAATAAATCTTTTGCAAAAGAAAATCAACCCCTTATCGGGGGTTGATTTTTTATTCTAAATTAAATTTTGCGCTTATGCTTAACCCGCTCGTTTTCGGTTAAATACTGCTTGCGCAATCTTATGCTTTTGGGAGTTACTTCCAAATACTCGTCTGCGTTCATAATGGCTAAGCCCGTTTCCAAAGAAAGCGCCAAGGGCGTGGTAAGCTTAATGGCATCATCCGAACCGGAAGCCCGCATATTGGTAAGCTCTTTGCCTTTAATGGGATTAACGGCCATATCGTTGCCTTTGGCGGCATTGCCTATAACCATGCCTTCGTAAACCTCAATATTAGGCCCGATATACAAAGTGCCGCGATTCTGCAAATTGGCCAAGGAAAAAGCCAGGGCCTTGCCCATAGCCATGGAAATCATGGAACCCAGCTCGGTTTTTTCTATTTCGCCGGCATAGGGCTTAAAGCCCAAAACATGAGTGCATAAAATTCCTTCGCCTCTGGTATCAACTACGAATTCGTTCCTATAGCCCAGCAAACCGCGAGTAGGCATTTCAAACACCAAGCGGCTTTGGCCATTGTGAGTTTTTAAATCAAGCAATAGACCCTTTCTTTTAGAAACTTTCTCAATAACCGAACCCTGGCTAACGGCCGGCACATCAATGGTAATTTCTTCAAACGGCTCCAATTTTTGGCCGTTTTCTTCCTTGATAATTACCTGGGGCTGGGAAACCTGCAATTCATAGCCCTCGCGCCGCAAGTTTTCCAATAAAATGGCAATATGCAGTTCACCCCTGCCGCAAACATTGTAAAAAGCATTGTCGGAAAAATCGATTTTTAAGCCCACATTAACTTCCAATTCTTTTTTTAAGCGCTCTTTAAGCTGGCGGTTGGTAACAAACTTGCCTTCTTTGCCGGCAAAAGGAGAATTGTTAACTAAAAAATTCAAGGAAATGGTCGGCTCGTCTATTTTAATGGCCGGCAAGGGCGGTTGATCGTTGTTTTGGGCAATGGTTTCGCCGATTTCAATATCCGGAATTCCGGCAATCATTACGATGTCGCCGGCTTGGGATTCTTCAACTTCTTTTCTGGTTAAGCCCTGAAAAGTAAAAAGCTTGGTGATTTTTGCGGAGCGAATAGAGCCGTTAATCACAAAAACTGTCTGGCCATTTTTAACCGTGCCCGAATAAACCCGGCAAATGGCGCAGCGGCCCAAAAAATTATCATAAGCCAGGTTAAAGAGCTGGGCGGCAAAGGGCTGGGCTACGGCTTCCGGATCAACGTGAGGTACTTTGGCCAAAATTAAATCCAAGAGCGGAGTTAAATCCTTATCTTCGTCGGTCAATTTCATTTTGGCCACGCCCAGTTTGGCGGCGGCAAAAATAACCGGAAAATTAAGCTGTTCGTCGGTGGCGCCCAAATCCAAAAACAGCTCGTAAACCATTTCCTGCACTTCCAAAGGCCTGGCTGCCGGCTTATCTATTTTATTAATCACTACAATGGGATTTAAACCCAGCTGCAAGGACTTCTTTAAAACAAACTTGGTTTGGGGCATGGGGCCTTCCTGGGCATCCACCAATAACAGCACACAATCAATGGACCTTAAAATGCGCTCCACTTCGGAACTGAAATCGGCATGGCCGGGCGTATCCACGATATTAATTTTTGTTTCACGATAAAAAACCGAGGTATTTTTAGAGTAAATGGTAATGCCCCGTTCTTTTTCCAAAGTATTGCTGTCCATGGTAACCGTGCCGTCGGTCATGCCGGTTTGCTTCATTAAAGCGTCGGTTAAGGTGGTTTTGCCGTGGTCTACATGGGCAATAATGGCGATATTTCTGATTTCCATACAAGAAAAGAATTACGGTCTTCGTAACTTTTGGTTAAGAATTACAAAATTATATAGCATTTAAAGAAAATTGTCAACCTTTACGCATTGAGCCCGAATTCAAGGCAGGTTGCATCACTTTAGGGTAAAATTACCCTGTAATCATAAAAGTGATGCCTATGT
>JAPLWM010000006.1 GCA_026396575.1 Candidatus Komeilibacteria bacterium | reverse complement strand
CCTTGCAGATTTAACATTTTACTGATACATTTTTTCATAGAAGCAGTGATTAATTTTAGCCTTGAGTTGAGAAACTCTGTTTTCAAGCTAATATTACCACTGCTTTTGACTTTTCCACCACACTATTTGGCGTAGAGCCAGTTTTTCTTGTTTTCACTATTTAAAAGTGCTATAATAATCGCTATAAAAATATCTATGAAAAAGCCGATTTTAAGGCATTTGGGCATTATAATGGACGGAAACCGCCGTTGGGCCAAAAAACACGGTTTATCGGCCCTTTTTGGCCATAAAAAGGGCTATGAAAATATACTTAAGCTCGGCGATTGGTGCTTGGAGCGCGGTATTGCGGTTTTAACGGTTTTCGCCTTTTCTACTGAAAATTGGGACCGTTCCAAGCATGAAGTTTCTTACTTGATGAACTTGTTAAAAATCGGTTTAACCAAGGATATAAAATTAATGCACCAAAAAGGCATTAAGGTGCAAATTATCGGGCGTTTGAGCCAATTGCCGAAAAATTTGCAAACAGCTTGCTCGGCGGCTATGGAGCTTACTAAAAAAAATACTAGGGCGATTTTAAACATTGCTTTAAATTACGGCGGCCAAGCTGAAATTATTGACGGCATAAATAAAATTATCAATCAGAAAGTTTCCAAAGTAACCGAAGAAAGTTTTCAGGATTATTTATACGATCCCAAAATGCCGCCGGCTGATCTGATTATCAGAACTTCCGGCGAACAGCGGATCAGCGGATTTTTATTGTGGCACGCCGCTTACAGCGAATTTTATTTTACCGAAACCCTTTGGCCGGATTTTAGCGAAAAAGATTTGGACAAAGCGTTGGCAGATTATGCCGGCCGGCAAAGAAGATTCGGCAAATAAAAAGTTTATAAGCGACGTAGAGTGAGAGAAATTTGAAAGCAAAGCTTTTAAATTTCCGAGCCGAGGAGCTTATATAAAGTTTATTATATGGATAAGCCACAGCCCTTAATTTCTTTCATCATTCCGGTTTTTAACGAAGAAAAGCATTTATTAGAAACCATCAATCCGCTTAATGGTTTAACTTGGCTGGATAAGGAAATTATCGTGGCCGACGGCGGTTCTACCGATAACACCATGGCGATTGCCCGCCAGCTGGCTGATAAAGTTTATGTCCGCGCCTCGGGTGAAAAAAACAAAAGCATTGCCGAAAATCGCAATAAAGGAGCGTCTTTGGCCAGCGGCAAATATTTATTCTTTTTGGACTGCGGCGTAAAAATCGGCAAATTGGATGAATTTGTAAAAAAAGTTTTGGAAACCATGGAGCAGAGTCCTAAAAACGTCGGCCTTACTTTGGAGATCAGATTTTATCCCAGCCAGGAAAACGACGTTGACCGCTTTAATTTATGGGTGATCAATAAAACCATTACCAATTTGAATAAAATAAAATTAGGCATGGCTTTCGGCTGGGTGCAAGTGGTTAGAGGCGAGGCCTTTAAACAAATCGGCGGTTATAACGAAACTTTAATCACTTCGGAAGATGCGGATTTATTCAAGCGTTTAAGCAAGCTCGGCCGGACTATCTGCTTGAAAGATTTTATTGCTTACGGTTCGGCTATTAGATATCATACCGAAGGTTGGCCTAAAATAATCGGTCTGGCCCTAGTTAATTTTGTAAGTTATATTTTTAGAAAGAAATCGTATTCCAAGGAGTGGAAAAAAATCAATTAATTATTTAAAAACATGACTTTAAAACGAATCTGTTTTTTTCTGCTTTGGCTATTTTTAACCGCCTTGCTTGTTCCGCAGGTAAAATTGGAGGCCGTTAGTCTATTGTTCGCTGTCAGCACTTTTCTTTTATATTCCCATGTTTTGTATGACGGTTATTTTTTATTTAAAAAAGACGGCTTAACTAATCCGGTTTTATTTTCTCTCGCGGCGTTAATTTACGTTTATTTGATCGAATTAACGCAGTCCGTTGGTCAGGTTTTTTCCTGGTACTTAATTTTAATCTGTCTTTTTGTTTTAGCCTTGATTTTTTTTATTGCCTATAAGTTTTATTCCCAAGACACCTACTTCAAGGAAGTTTGTAATTTTAAGATTTATATCGAATTTTTGGCAATTATTGCCGGCGGTTTGGCGCTGGCGGTTTATCCTCTGCTTAAAGAAAATTTATGGCTTTTGGGCGCGGCTACCGTGTTTGTAGTTATTAAGTTGAATTGGTTTATTTTGTTTAAAAAACGCATTTATCAAGCCGCTTATCCAATTGAAGAAACCTTCGGGCAACCTACGGTTTCCGTGGTTATTATCGCTTATAACGAAGAAAACCACATCACTCAATCTTTAAAGGCTATTCAAAACCAAACTTATCGGCCGAGCGATGTTATTTTAGTGGATGATCATAGCCAGGATCAAACCGTTCCCTTGGCTAAAAAATTTGAAGCGTTATTGCCTTTAAAAATCGTGCAAAAGGCCAAACGCGGCATTTCTCGGTCCAGAAATTTCGGCGCCCGCGAGGCCCAAGGGGAATTAATTTTATTTTTGGATGCCGATATATTTCTGCCGCCAGATTTTTTGGCGCTGGCGGTTGAAGAGTTTAAGCGGCAGCATTTGGCCATTGCCGGTTTTGATTTTTATATCAACGCTTCCGATAAAATAGATATCTGGATTAATAATTTTCATCGGCGGTGGTTTCAGCTGGTGCAGTATTTTAATCCGCGGGCGCTGGGCGGGTGTTTATTGGTTAAAAACAAGCTTCATCAGCGGGTATTATTTAACGAGGACATTATAATGCTTGAAGATTTTGATTATGTGAATAGGTTTTCTCATTATGGCAAATTTAGAATTATCGGCCAAACAAGAGCTTTGGTTTCCTGGCGGCGCTTCCAAAAAGAAAATCGGCTTAAGCTGGTTTTAAAATTTTTAATTTTTGAATTTTATCGCCAGAATGTCGGTGAAATAGAGAAACCGTTTTTATCCTATAAATATGGCAATAGTGATGAATTAACCGATTAAATATGGCCGATCTCTTTCAGCAAAATCAAAAAAAGGGCGTGCCTTTGGCCGACCGTTTGCGGCCCGAGGATTTTAGCGGTTTTTTGGGCCAGGCAGAGGTAATCGGGCCCGGCACGCTGCTTAGAACCGCCATTGAAAGCGATAATATCCCTTCTATGATTTTTTGGGGTCCGCCGGGCTGCGGCAAAACCACTTTAGCCAGATTAATCGCCAATTTAACCAAAGCGAATTTTATCAATTTAAGCGCCGTCACCAGTTCCTTGAAAGAAGTGCGCGAGGTAATCGCCGGGGCCAAAAAACAGCAGGAGTTTTACGGCAAAAAAACCATTTTATTCATTGACGAGATCCATCGCTTCAATAAAGCCCAGCAGGACGCTTTTTTGCCGGTGGTGGAAGACGGCACCATTGTATTAATCGGCGCCACTACCGAAAATCCTTCTTTTGAAATAATTTCACCTTTGCTCTCCCGAGCCAAGGTTTTTGTTTTTAAGGCCTTAACGGCCGAAGATATCGCTAAAATTTTGCGCACTGCCTTAAAATCCGACAAGGGTTATGGGCGCTTGAAAATCAAAATCAGCCGGGAAGTTATCGATTATCTGGCCGGTATGTCATCAGGCGATGCCCGCACCGCCTTAAACAGTTTGGAGCTGGCCATCGGTGCGACAAAACCTGATAAAAATGGTATAATAATTATCAACCAAGGCATTGTTAAACAGTCCTTGCAGAAATCCCATTTGCTGTACGATAAAGCCGGTGAAGAACATTACAATATCATTTCCGCCCTGCATAAAAGCTTGCGCGGCAGCGATGCCGATGCCGCCCTGTATTGGCTGGGCCGGATGCTGGAAGCCGGCGAAGATCCGCTGTACATTGCCAGGCGCTTGGTAAGGTTCGCTGCCGAAGATATCGGCTTGGCCGGCAGTGCCGCTCTGCTTCAAGCCGTGGCCGCTTATCAGGCCTGCCATTTTATGGGCATGCCGGAATGCAACGTGATTTTGGCCCAAGCCGTGGTTTTTTTGGCCAAATCCAAAAAAAGTAATCAATTGTATGCGGCTTACCAGAAAGTCCAGGCCGACATAAAAAATCTGCCGGCTTACGGCGTACCCTTGCATTTAAGGAATGCCGAAACCAAATTAATGAAGAATTTGGGCTACGGTAAAAATTATAAATATAATCCCAATTATTCGGAACCGGTGGAGCAGGATTATTTGCCGGCAGAATTAAAAGGCAGAAAATATTTGTAAAAATATATGACTTTGGAAAAATGGGAAGAAATCAAACAGAAAATTTTAAGCGGCTTTAAAATTTTAAATCAGGAAACTTTAACCGACGAAGAGCGGCGTGAGGATATCGAAGCAATCGAGTTTATGGGTCCGGCCGGCAAAATGAAAGTGGCTTGGATTACCCGGCCCAAAGTCCTTGATAAAAAAACCCAGTATTCCAACCGCATCGGCAGCTCGGTCAGCGTGGATTATGTTTATTCGCCGGATGAAATCACCCAGACTTTTAAGGTTTACAACTGGAGCGACCAATTATCGGATTGGCAGGAAATTAAAGCCGGCGCTTTTATCCAATAATATGCATCTTATGTTTAAAAAAGAACAAAACTTTTATAAAATTGCGGTTTTAGGCGCCGTTTTGGAAGGCCTTTATTGTATTTTTATGTCCTGGTTACTGCCCACTTTTGGCCACCTGTTCGGTTCAGACCAAAACTCCTTATCGATGGTGGTTTTTCTTTTAGTTCTGGTTTTTAGCGTGGCTTTATCGGGTTTTTTGATTTTAGGCTATCCGGTTTATTTGGCAATTCAGCAAAAATACAAGGAAGCGATTATTGGCATCTTAGTCAGTTTAGTTACTTTACTGGCGGTTTTGCTCTTAACTTTCGGCTCAATTTTATTATTAACCTAATAAAAATTCTATGGTAAAAAACAATCAGGGGAAAATTTTTCAAATCGGCATTTTAAGCGGCATTATCCTGTTTATTTTAAATTCCCTGGAGGGCTGGTTAAGCAGCGGTTTGTACGCGGCTTCGGATCCGGCTTTGTGGAAAACCATGGCCGGCAATTGGTGGGTTTATAATCTGGTTTTTAATTTAATCGTCGGTTTGCTTTTGGCTTTGGTTTTCGCCATTTTTTACCGGGGTTTGCCCGATCAAGGCGTTGGCCGCGGCTTGCAATTCGGTTTTTGGATTTGGCTCGTTGGCATGGTGCCGGGCTTGTTAATGACCATTTTAACCATGGCCGTGCCCGAAGAATTAGTGGTGCTTTGGCTGGTTACCGGCTTATTTAATTATTTGGCCGTTGGCATAATGATCGGCTTAATGTACCAACCGAAAGAAAATTAAAAATTAATCTTATGCGTATCGGCAGAATTTTATTTTTGGCCATCAGTTTGTTCGCTATTTCCATAATTTTAGGCAGCAGCGCTTTTTTAGAGCAGCAGGCCAATAACTACGCGGCCCAGTATCAAGGCCAGGGCCTTGCTGCGGCTGCGTCCAAAACGGCTTTAAAGGAAAAATATCAGCAGGATTTATTGGCAATTTTGTCGCAAGCCGAAAATCAAAAAACGCCTGTTTCGGAGGTAGAGGCCAAGTTGCTCAATTTAACGGTGCCGGCCGAATACCGTGATCTGCATTTTAAGCTGGCATCGGCTTTTGGCGGTTTGTCGGGCCAGGCCGAGGCAAGTAAAAGCGCCCGGGAACAGTTGGCAAAATTACAGCAAACCTATGTTTGGCTGGCGGGCAAACTAACCATTTTTTTAATCCATAATTTTTAACCGTTTTTCGGCTTAAAATTTTTATGCTTTTAGCCAGAATTCTTTCTATTGTCGCACCATTTTTCATCAGTTTGGTTATGGCTTTGCTGGGCTGGTCGCCGGCCAATGTTTTTTATCCTATTGGTTTAAGTTTTGCTTTGCTGCTTTTTACCTTATGGCTGTTGTTAAAACTCAGCCGCCAGGCTATTGGCGCCAGGGAAATGTTTTTTTACCTGTTCAAGGGATTTTTATATTTAGCCGGCGCTATTTTATTTTTCCTTTTTTTGGAAACGGTTTTGTTTAAAATCGCCCTGGTCGGCTTAACTTTGGCGGTTTTGCTGTTTTACTACAATCAATTGTTCAACCATTTTTACAAGCATTCCTGGCTGGCCGCCCAACCGCAATTTTTTTCTTTTAATTATTTGGAAGTTTTGGGAATTTTTTTTATCGCATCCAGCTTGGCCGGCATCAGGGATTTTTTGGATTGGCCGGTTTGGCTGCTGATTCTTATTTTATTTTTCTTGGTTTTTATCGCGGATCTGTTCAATCGCCTGGTGGCTTTTGGCCAAATTAAGCTGGCGGTTGTTGATGCCGCCATCAGCAGCTTGATTTTAACCGAAATTTTCTGGGCGATTTTGGGCAATTCCTTTGTTTATTACATCAAAGGCCTATTATTTGCTTCCGTTTATTTAATGTTAACCGTGGCCGCCAATCTTTATTATAAAAAGCTGCAGCCGGCTTCTATTTTCAAGGTTTATTTGACCGCTGTTTTAATAATTGGCGGAATAATTTTATTAACCGCCCGCTGGTTTTAAAACTGCCGTGAATAAGGTATAATGTTAAACAACAATTATTAACAAAATAGCAATGCCGAAAATAAAGGATTTAAGCAGTCAAAAAGCCGCGATTACCGAAATTTATGACCAGCAAATCCAGCAGCCGTACCATGGCCGGGCCGTTGTAAGCTTTAAATTGCTTTTATTGCTGCTTTTTACTTCGGTTTTAGGGGGAATTTTAGGCGGCTTAATTCATGCCGGCTGGTTTAGCGGCCAAGTCAACCAGAACGTCAATCAGCCTGGCAATTTGAATCTTAACTTAAATAGCGATACCACGGTTAAAAAGACCGAAATTTTGGATTTGAATTCCTTGCTTAAAGATAACACCAATAACGACGCCTACGCCAAGGTCTTGCACGAATTAAAAAGCCAGGTAGTGGGTTTTTACAGCAAAAAGGCCGCCGTGCCGGGCATTTTTGATTCGCTTTATTTGGAAAAGGATTTTTTGGGTTCAGGCGTAATTGTTACCAGCGATGGCTGGATTTTGGCGCCTCGGTCAGTGGTTAAAGACCAAAATTACATCATAGTTACGGCTGATAAAAGGATTTTTGACCCGCAAAAAGCGGTGGTGGATAATTTTTCCAACAGCGTTTTGGTAAAAATCGAGGCCAAAAATCTTTCCCCGGTCAGCTTTTCCGACTTAAGCACGCTAAAAACCACCGATACTCTGTTAAGTTTGCGCTATACCTTAAAAGGCAACGGCAATTCGGAAATCATCAAAACGGCGGTGGCCAAATTTTTTTACCACGATCAGGGCAAAGGCGCCGATTTTTTGCTGGCTTCGGATAAAGAAGACCATTATTTAAAAATGAGCAATGATTTTGAAGCCCTTTACAATGGCGCGCCACTGTTTAACGATAAGGGCCAGGTAGCCGGCTTGCTGTTTAATTCCGGCAGATCAATCATTGATTTGGCTATTCCGGCCTATTATCTTAAATCGGGCGTGAGCAGCTTTTTAACCAGTTCGTCCGTGGTGGCCCGCCCGTCTTTGGGCGTTAACTATTTGGATTTATCCGAAGTTTTAGGCTTGTCCGCGGATGTTTCCGAAAATCGCCTTAAAGGCGCGGTGTTATTAGGCGATGCCAAAAGAAGCATCACGGCTATTGTTCCCAATAGTCCGGCGGCCAAAGCCGGTTTGCAAGCCGGTGATATTATCGTAAAAATCAATAACGAAGAGCTTAATGAAAGCGATTCTTTAACCAAGCTGATTCAGGAATATCCGGCCGGCCAGGAAATTACCTTAACCATATCCAGGAAAGGCAATGAGCAGGATGTTAAGATAACATTAGGGAAATTGTAATTTATTTTTAGCTAATATTAGCCAAAAAATTATTAAAATATTTATTGACTTTATATTTCAAGTATGATATATTCTATAAGCCTGTGGGCGAAAGCCTATTTCGGATAAGGATTTCCAAAGCCGAGACAGGTCTTAAAAACCCCTATTTTAGGGGCTTTTTTGTTTATAGTAATTTCATCACACTCCAAAAGTGTATATTACCATTGCCAATCCTTCGTAAAATTACTTTTATTTTAACATTTTGTTTTCCAACTTTTTCAGCAATAGACCAGTATTCCATTTCTTTTAATACTATTTTTCTTGATCCGCCCACCGGAGCTAAACGCCTCTCATATTCCATAGCTCTCTTTGCTACGTGTATTGCTGGCCTTACTAAGGGTAAAAGACCTAACTTGTACATTGTTTCTTTGGGATTACGAGGGGTGTTATCTATTTTAAAACGAAGGTGATTAAAACCCATGGCATTAAAAAATATGTATTGTCTTAATGCTGAACAATACAAAGGTACCCAAGTATTATAATCAGTTTTTCTAGTTTGAAAAAGTTTTTGGAATTTATTTGGCATTACCTAATAGTAGCATAATTTATATATTTTTTAATAAGTGGTTGTGGAAAAGCATCTCTGGCACTTTCGGTTAATTTTCGGTATAATGAATTTATAAAAAGGAGTATCTGTGGATAAGTATAATTAAAAACTTAAGTTTATGGACAAATTAACCAAGCGCCAAAAGGAAATTCTGGATTTTATTAAGGTTTATTTGCAAAAAAACGGTTATTCACCCAGTTATATGGAAATTGCCGATCATCTGGGGGTTTCTTCGCCGGCTACCATCCACCAGCATGTAAAATGCCTGGAAGAAAAGGGCTATTTAAAAAGCCAGGATAATCAAAAGCGCGCGCTGGAGCCGGTATTCCTTTCCAGCTACCGAGGCGCTATAGCCATAGATTTGCCCTTAGTTGGCTTAATTGCCGCTGGTGAGCCCATAGAAGCCATCCAGCAGCAGGAAACCATGGCTATCCCTTCGGATTTTGTGCCCCATGCCGATAATTCCTATATTTTAAAGGTTAAAGGCAGGTCCATGATAGACGAAGGCATTTGGGACGGGGATTATGTAATTATCGAGCGTAATCATAGCCCTAAAAACGGCGATGTGGTGGTGGCTTTATTGGATAACGCTTACGCCACTTTAAAAAAGTTTTATCGGGAAAAGGATACTATTCGCTTGCAGCCGGCCAATAACACCATGAAGCCCATCTACTGCAAGGATCCTTTAATCCAGGGCATTGTTAGGGCGGTTATTAGAAAATTCGCTACGGTTTAGTTATACAGTTAAGAAGAGGGCAGGTTTGAAAAAATACTCTCCTTCGCACCCACGCCTTCGCCCGCCTCTTGGCGGTCTTCAGTGTGGGTAGCCCGCAGTCGAGTATTTTTTCAAACCTGCCCTCGCTCTTTAAACGTAGTATTATTTAATCTGGTTTTTCAGCTTTTCAATCAGCTCCGCATTGGGGCTGTATTTTTTATTGGTAATTTTCCAGTGGTCTACGTATTGGCCAATGCCGGCTGTGGATAACAAATTCTTGCGCCGAGTGGATTTTTGTGACCATAATAATAAGCTTTCAAAGTTTATCTTATATCTGCCGTTAACAACAATATAGCGCACCTCGTTATTTTTAATGGCTTCTCTGATTGTTTTAGTGGAAACCCCGAAAATTCTACTGGCCTCACTAACCGAGATTCTTATAGGAATTGTTGTATTTGTGTTATCCATACCGTAATTATATAAAAAATCAATAAATTATACAATATTCTAAACTTTATACCTCAATAAAATCAATATATTATATTAACTTCTAGAATATTCTATACCTTAATCTATGTAAATAACTATAAATAACCAATCAGCCGGCAATTTTACAAGGTTATAAAATTTTATAAAGACAGCAGGGGATAAGTAGCGGTTAATTAAACGAGCATTATCCAGAGAGTTAATTACGGATTTTAATATGCGTTAAAATGTCATTTTAGCTGTAGAATGTTTAATTATCAAACACACTAGACAATTTCAATAAAATAGGGTATATTTAACCCTGAAATTATCAGGTTAGAGCGTTAAATAGTAAATTAAATTTGGCTAATATTAGCTCAAAAATAGTAAATATTAGCTATTTTTCTTTAATTTTGTAACATTTTAGCGGTTTTTACGTCTTAATATATGAAAGAAACTTCCGAATCGCAGGATAAGTTACTCTTCCTAAAAGCCAAACAGGGCGATGCCGAATCTTTCACCTTGCTTTTTGATAAATATTCCAAGAAAATTTACCGTTTCATTTATTTCAAAGTTTCCAGTAAAGAGCTGGCCGAAGATTTGGCCAGCCAGTGCTTTTTAAAGGTTTGGGAACAGATTGCCGGGGGCCAAAAAATAAAAAGCTTTCAGGCCTGGCTTTACCGGATTGCCCGCAACCTGATTGTGGATTACTACCGTAGCCGCGAACGCGAAGAATTGCCCTTAATTTATCAGGAAGAAACGGAAGACGAAGTAAAGTTTGATCCGGATGAAAATCTGAACCGGGAACAGTTGGAAAAATTATTATTCATTTTAAAAAGCGATGTCAGGGAAATTATAGTTCTGCGCTTTATTGAAGAATTAAGCATTAAAGAAATCTCTAAAATAGTGGATAAGTCCTCGGCCAATATCCGGGTAATTATCCACAGGGCTTTAAAAGAGCTTCAGAATAAAGTTAAATAAGATGCCGGAAAGATTGTTAAAACAACTAAAAAAACTGGACAAAGTCGGTCCTTCAACCGAGTGGAAAGAAAACACCCGGAATTTTTTGTTTAACCGCGTAAAGCAGGATACTTTGGATTATCAGCGTTCTATAAAAGATAGAGCTCAAATTTTTTCGTTTATTTGGTTCAGGCGGCTTATGCCTTCACCCGTTAAAATGATGGTTGCTTTGGTTATTATCTGTTTGGTGGGAGCTACCAATATAGCGGCCGAAGCCGAAAATAAGCCAAATCGGCTGTTATACGATGTAAAATTAATGTTTGAAAAGATCCCATTAATGATGGCTATAACAAGTAAAACCGAGGCCAATATTTACATGCAATATGCGCAAAAGCGCTTGGAAGAGGCCAAACAGGTTTCTGCCGATCCCAGCATTAGCCAGCAGGATAAACAGCAATTTATCAGCACTTTGGTAAAATCGGCCAAGCAGAATATCGGCGCGGCCAAGGATTCCTTAGATGTTGCTAAGGGCAACGGCAATTCGGCAGCCGTGGCCGCATTGGCCAAGGATGTTACCAAAAATGCCCAGGAAACCATTAAAACCTTAAATAAAATGGCAGAAGACGCTTTGGTTAATAAAAACGTGGCCGAAGCCAGAACAGCCATTGATCAGGCCCAAACCGCTTCCTTGCAGGTTTTAGTGGATCAAACGGCAACGCCAACAGACCGGTCGGTTTCCAAAGACGAAGTTAAAGGCATTTTAGCCGATTCCATTGCTATTCAGGAAGATAACCTTAATAAGCTTGACCAAAAAATCGGCCAGCTTAACCCGCAGCCCAAGCCGGATCTAAATTCCACCACTAAAATAGAAATTAAGCGTCCGGAAATTGAAGCGGTCAAAAAAACCAATAACCAGGCCAAGGATTTATTGGAACAGGCTAAATTATTGTTGGATAAAGGCCAATTAGCCGAGGCCTTGGATAAAGTTAAGGCCAGCGCCGAAGTTAGCAGCCAATCAAGCGAAACCGTGGCTAAAATTGAACAGCTTACCGCGGGAAACTTTAAAGAAAACGCCAGTACCAGTACGCTAAAAGTTATTGATAAAAAAGTAGATAACGCAACTTCAACCACCCCTTAATCCACAATTGTTGCTTTGACGAAAAGAGTTTGTTGTTTTATAATGTGTTCTGCCTTCGTCCGCCGAATTGGCGGACTACGGCAGATAAATAAGTTTTCTTTGAGAACAGCTTAGAGAAGCTTATTTTTAGTTATTATCAAGCGAGCGAGAGGAGAGCAAACTTGTTTGCTATCCCGAGCGAGCGCAGATAATATATTTATATATTTAATAATTAATAGATAAGAAACCAATCACTGATATTTAAGTTTGGCTTGTGTCCGACGTCTTACAGTTAGCTAAAACTAACGGTACGATCCGGACATAAGTCAATCCTCCTTCGCTCTAAATAATTTAGAGCTTCGGAGGAAAATATAAGTGATTGATTAACACTCGCCTGCTTAGCTCATTTTTCCACAATTTTTAATTGATTGTCCATTAACGCTATTAACCAAAGGTTGAGGTGCGCCGAAGCCGCGCCGTAGCCCAACAAAGTTGGGCGAAGGCGGGGCGAAGGCGAATCGGTTAATCGGCAGTAATGAAAAAGGCAGCTTTAAAAACGGAGAAATCTAAGAGCGAGTTAACAAGGAGATTAATAAAAAGTATGAGTAATTTACTAAAGAAATCATTTGCTATCTATATGATAGTAATGATGGTTGCTTTCGGCGTTTTAACCGTTGGGGTAAACGTTAAAGCCGCCGCTGTTGCAGGCGATCTTGTTAAAAGCACCTCCAGCTCGGCTGTTTACTACATCGGTTCGGACTTAAAAAAGCATCCGTTTGGCCATGCCAGGGATTTCTACACTTGGTATCCAAATTTTTCCAGCATTAAAACAATTTCCACCGACGAAATGGCGGCTTTCGGGCTGCCAGGCTCTTCCATTGTGGTTAGGCCTTCCAGATTGGTCCAGTTTGTGGAAGTTTTAGCGGACGGCACCTGGAGCGTAGCCAATTCACCGCAGGTTTATGCAGTTAGCACTAATGGTTCTATTCAGCATATTACTTCCGCGGCTGTAGCGGCCAGCGCTTTCGGTTCCGACTGGGAAAAGAAAATCGTTCCCGTAGTTACCACTGCGGCTTCCAACTACACTGTTGGTCCGGATTTTACCGGCGCCACTTATCCAAGCGGCACTTTGGTTAAAACCGCGGCTGCCGCTCAAGTTTACTACATTGACGGCGCTACCAAGCGCGCTATTACCGATGCCGGCTTTACTGCCAACAGGTTTAACATGAAAGACGTGTTTACCGCTGCCAGTTTAGACAGCTATGTTGCAGGCACTTCCATTGTTGCCGTGGAAACAGCGGTTGCCAACCCGATTGCGGGCGTAGCCGTTCCAGTAGCCCCAGTTAGCGGCAGCGGTTTAACAGTGGCTTTGGCCGCTGATAATCCCGGCGCCAATGTTGCCCCGTTATCGGCAACCAGCGTGCCTTTAATGAAGTTTACCTTAACTGCTTCGTCTGACGGCCCAATTACCGTTAACACTTTATCGGTTAAGCGGTTTGGCGTTGGTGCCAGTTCCGATTTCAATTACCTCTATCTTTATGATGGAGCGACTCGGTTAACCAACGGCAAAACCTTAAACAGCACCACCAATGTTGCCCAGTTTGTTAACATTGGCTTAGTTGTTCCAGCCGGAACCACTAAAACTTTAACCTTAAGCGCGGATATTGCTACTTGCACTACAACTACTGCTTGTGCTGCTGGTGATTACAGCTACTTCCAAATTTTAGCAACTGATATTACCGCCACCGGCACTGTTAACGGTTCTTTCCCGCTTTCCAGCAGCACTGTTACTTTGGGTTCCCAAAGCGCCGGCACTATCAAGGTTGAAAAAGACGGCACTTTGTCCAATCCTTCGGTTGGCCAGCTTAACTCCAGAATTGCCCAGTTTAAATTAACTGCCGGCACTGGCGAAGATTTAACCATCAGCCGCATTTCTTTATATGAAGGCGGCACCTTGAATAATGCTTATTTGGCCAACTTAAAGCTGTATCAGAACACCACCTTGCTTGCTTCCGTTGCCAGCGTAAATGATAAGGGCTATGTGGTTTTTAATTTAGCCACTCCTTATACTTTAACTAAGAACACCAATAGGGTATTCTATGTTACCGCTGATCTTGGCGGCAGCGCGAGAAATTCCGACACCATTATTACTTACGTTGACCAAACCACCGATGTCTACGCTATCGGCGCCTCTTATGGTTTTGGCGCGACCGTGGATATTGGCGCAACTGCCGGCACTTATGACGGTTCTGCCACCGGCACCAAATACTCCACTGTTACCGTGCAGGGTGGCCAGATTACCGTGGCTATGAACGGCCCTATTACCGGTAACTTAGCCGTTGGTTCCACCGGAGTAAGCTTATTGAACTTCAGCGTTACTTCCGCTGTTAACGCGGAAATTAGGACCATGAGAATTGAATTGCACAACTCCGGCACCGACTTGAATAAGTTGGATACCGACATGGCCGCTGATTATATTGCCAACGTTAAAGTAGTTGATACCGATAACGGTGAAAGCACCAGCGCTGTTAACAGCTCTACTTTTACCAGTATTGGAACTAACGCCGGTATTTATACTACCTATACCGATTATTTTACTTTAACTGCAGGCAAAACCAGGAATTTTGCCGTTAAGGCGGATTTAAATGCCAGCTTAACTGCCGGCACTTATTATGCCATTTTGGGCTCAAGTAAAACCACTTTTTACACCTTCAGCTCAACTGCTATTAAGAATACCGACAACAACCAATACGCAACCGATATTGTGCCTTCTACCTTTTCTCAAGGCAATAACCAAACAGTGGCTGCGGCCGGTTTGTATGTTTCTTTAGCATCAAATCAGGTGGGCACTACGGTTATTGAAGGCACCCAGAAGGTTGATATGGTTGAATTTGCTTTGCAGGCCTTATCCGGTTCCAGTGTTACCATTTCCGGCATGACCTTATACGGTTATGTTGACGCTAATGGCATTGGTACTTCGGCTTCCGGCACTTTAACTGTTGGTAGCGACGCACTTGCAAGAGAAGCGGGTATGTCTGCTGTAGGAACTGTTTATGCCAATAACTTGGTTACCAATTTTAGGATTTACGACAAAACCGCTGATCCTACCATGGCTACCAACTTAAACACTTCAGTTGAATCCATGAATACCCTAGGCGCGGTTACTTTCTCTAATATGAACTGGACTATTCCAGCCGGTACTACCCATATTTTGGCGGTGGTGGCCGATGTAACCAGCTCGGCTTTTGAGAACGGCGATACCGGCGGAGAAGGCACTTTGGGTATGGCTAAATATGTTAAGATGAACTTTGCTGATAAAACCGCTATTACCGCAGTTGATGCCAGTAGTAACTCTGTTACCATGGCTGCTGGCACTTATACCGTTGCCGATGGCAATGGTTCAGCCACTGCTGTTACCAGTTCCGCTTACATTAATATCTCCAACCAGGGATCATTGAATGTTACTGCGGAAAGCAATCCGGCTGCGGCCAATGTGGTTGCCGGAACTTCCAATGTTCCAGTTCTTAACTTAAAGTTCCAGTCCACTAATGAGGCCTTTAATGTTAATAAGTTAAGAATTAGCGAAGCCCAGGGTTACTCCAGAGCGGTTTCCAGCGCAACTATCAGCTACCAAAATCAGGCCGGCCAAACCGTAACTGCCACCCAGCAGTTAATTAACGGCATCGGCGACTTTAACATCACCGCTAATCCGCTGTATGTTCCGTCCGGAGCTTCCAGATTGGTTAATGTGTACTTTAACCTCACTGCCATCAATCAAACCTATGCGGCTTATACCGGTGATACCATTAAAGCTAAATTTGTTGCCGCTACTTACTTTGAAGCCAAGGGTGCCGGTTCTTCCAGAACCTCGCTTACCTATCCGGGCACTAGCGCAGTCGATGTAACCGGCAGCATCATGATTGTTCACGGCACTGTGCCGACCTTTACCGTTGATACCACCACTAATACTACCTTGCAAAATGGTCCGGTTGAATTGTATCGCTTCCAGGTGGCCGCGGCTGAAGGCACTGATGTTAACTTAAAGAAATTATCTTTTAAGTTAAGCATGACCGATAGCGTAATCAGCGCTGGCAACGCCACTTTAACCTTGACTAATTTTGAGGTTTTAGAAGGTTCCAGCTATGCTACGGTGGCTGCTTTAACCCAAGCCGATACCGGCACTAACTCGTACGCGGTTTATAACGGTTGGGGCGCCACAGGAACTGTGGCCACCGGCGTTACCGGCGGTTTATTAAGCAATGCTTCCGGTAAAGTTGTTCAGAATATTAATGTTGCCGGCAACGGCAACGGCGTTTTAGGAGCTTCGGCTTCTTCAACCCGCGATGTAATCGTGGTCTTTAACGATGATCGCTTGATTAGTTCAGGCCAAAGCAAGTATTACATCTTAAGAGCCAGTGCCAGTAATGTTGATCTTGGCGCTTCTTCCAACGACTCAATGGGCATGTATATGTTTGATGGCGATACTGCTTCCAGCTCTGCCAATACCTACCTTGAAGCAAGCTGCGCCAACCCGGCAGCTCCGTCCTTGCCTAAATATTGCTTAAGCGATGATGGCAGCGGCGGTGAAGTAGCTGCTTGGATGATTTGGTCGGATAGCACCGGTATTTCTGGCAACAACGCTCACCAGGATACTAATGCTTCCGTTACCACAACGTATAAGTATGATGGCGTTACCGTTACTCCGTCCAACGACTGGTTTAATGGCTATAAGATTAAGACCTTAAATACTCAAAGGTCCTTAAATTAAGCCATCTCACGATAGAAAAAACGATTTTTTACCCCCTCCGCCTGATCAGCGGAGGGGGTTTTTGTTTTGCAGGATTGTAGAGACGCATAATTATGCGTCTCTACAATCCTGCCTGTGGATAACTTTTTATATATTCTAAACTTAAAAAAAGTGGTATAATTACAGCTGTAAAAAGGGTTATGTGGAAAAGTTACGCATAATTATTTTTATGTTAAAAAAACAACAGATAAATTTATATATAAATTTTAATAAAAGGTCGATAAAATTATCCTCTAAGTTAAAAATAATACTTAAATTAATATAAAATAATTAAATTATGAAAAGAAACTTTTATCTTCTCATCATCGCTTTATTCGCTATTATGTTAATGGCCGGCGACGCGGTGCATGCGGCCACTACCATCGGCACGGCTATTACTACAGCCAGCACAATAACGGCTACCGGCGCTTTGTATGGCAATGGCGGTTTGGATCTTTCCGCGGCTGGGGCTTTAGCAATTGGCGCTACCAATGCCACATCGGTAGTTATTACTCCGGCTACTACCCTTGGCGGCGCTTTAACCGTAACTTCCGGAGCCAGAATCGGCACCGGTTCAACGCCCAATGATTTTTCCGCCTTGGCTAGCGATAGCTTGTTTGTTGAAGGCAAAGGCGAATTTGACGGCACTTTACGGGTTGACGGGGCAGTTACTTTTACCAGCAGTTTAAACGTTACCAGCGGCGTTATCTTACAAAGCACTTTAGCGGTAACCGGCGCCACTACCGTTTCCACCTTTACTGAAGGCGGCGGCGTAACAGTTACCACCACTATAGCTGCCAGTGTTTTACCGTATACGTATTTTGACACTGAAAATGAACTTTCCATTGCTCCTAAAACTGTAGCAATAACCGCTGCCACCCTTACTTTCCCCGCCTCATCCACTTTAACCGCTTTTATTCCTACCGCCGGGCAGACCAGGCAAATAATGGTTATGAACGCTACCACTACCGCCTATGCTTTAACTTTAGCGGCCGGCGCCGGGGAAACTGTTTATTCGGCATCCACTACCGCTGTTATTAAAGCCGGGCAGCGAGCATTGCTTACATTTTTCAGGAAGGCCAATACCGATATCAGCATCTTAATGAGCATTTTCCACTAAATAATTCTTTCTACTCCTGAAAATTCGGGAGTAGGCTAGAATTATTTAAATAATTAACAAAGAAATTATGACTCTAATGAAAAAAAATCTCATCTTCATTTTAGTTGCTTTGCTGGTTTTGCCTGTCTTGGCAAGCGCCGCCAACGATGTAACTTTTCCGCAGACCTCAACAATTCAATTGGATGACGGTTCCGCTTATACAGTTGATACTTCCTCAACTTTTGATTCTTACACGGTTAATGCCGATAATATTGTTTTTACGGCCAGCGCCAATTCCATTATTTCTTTAACTTCGGCCGATAGGACAGCTTTCACCTTATCGGGCACCGATGCGGATTATATGACCATTTCCAAGGATTGCACCAATGCCAGTTCCGATCTTTTAATTGTTGTTTCGGCTTCGGCTCCTACTACTTATACCGTAACGGTTACCCCGAGCGGCAGCTGTACCGGCTTGGGCGGTAATTCTCCAGCAGCTCCGGCTGCGGCTCCAGGCGGCGGCGGTGGTGGTGGAGGTGGCGGTGCGGCTACTCCGGCCACGCCTGCTACACCAGCTACGCCAACCGTTAGCCCGGCTACTCCGGCCACGCCTGCTACACCAGCTTCGTTTACCAGCCCGGAAAATATAACCTCGCTTTTAACTTCGCTTAATCTTACCAGAAACGAAGCCGCGGAAACCGCTAATTTAGTTAAAGTTACTACTGATTTAAAGGAATTCAGTTTAACCGGCACGGCTGATCAAAAAACAGCCCTTACCAACTTTGTTACTTATGGCGTTTCGGCCAGCACCATAGCTTTGGGTTCGGGTGAAAGAGAGGCTTTGGTTAGGGATTACCTGAATACCGTTAAAAAGGCCAATATTACCTGGTCGGATATAGAAAGAATGGCTACCGGCCAAAAGCCGTTGGATCGCAATTTAACCAGCGAGCAGGGGCAATTGCCCAAGGTTTTAAACGCTTTTGAGAAAGTCGTGGGCCATCGTCCGGACTTTAAAAACGCCAAGGAAGATTTAGCTTGGAATACCATGATGTACCGAGTTCGCTTTACCAGGGATTTGGTTAAAGAAACCGCCGGCATTAAGGAATTTAAAGCTAAAATGAAAAAGACCCCCACCACGCCTTTGGATTGGTCGGTGGTTAGAGCTTTGGGTTACGCGTTAAAGTAAAACAAACATTAGCAAAGCAAATACAAAAACCCGCGTGATAAACGCGGGTTTTTATTAATGTGAATTTATGATTTTTTTCTTAAATTCTCGTAGTCGCTAAGTGATAAATTAATATCTTTCATAATTTCTTTAATCAAGCCAATGCTTAAATTTTCATTACCATGAATCGGTATGGTTGTTGTTTCTCCGGTTTTAAGATTAAAAAAGAAATGATGGCTGCCTTTGGTTCTGATATTTTTAAAGCCAAGCGTTAGGAGCAGTTTAATAAATCTTTTAGGAGAAATTGGCACTAAACGGGGCATATTTTAAGCGATAAATTCCAACTGTTGAACCCCGATAAATTCGTTTTGCGCGAAATTATTTTTAAAAATTTGCTTTTCGGTTTCCATGGATAAAGCCACTACTTCATCAAGGCGTTGGTATAATTGGGTTAGCGTAGGGGCTTGAGTATAGCAACTTTTAAGGGAAGGCACCTTGCCTATAAAATAGCCGTTCTCATCTTTTTCAATAATAACGGCAAAATGATAAGTTTTATTGGTTATTTTTTTCATATATTGGAATTATATAATATTTTTACATTCCAGTCAATCTAGTATAAGGCAATGGTTTTATTTAGGAATTCTTCAAAGGAAATCGGTTTATATTGGGGTAATGGCAGGCGGCCTGCCAGGTATTCCGATATTTTATCGCGTAATTGTAGGGGCGATTCATGAATCGCCCCATTGGTTTTCACCAAACATTCATTCGGCAAAATTTCCGGCAGGCCGCCGACGCGCGTGGCCACGATAGGAATTTCCGCCGCCATGGCCTGTAAAACGGCGTAGGGCAGGCCTTCTTTTACCGAGGATAAAACAAATAAATCAAAGGCCTTGAGATATTGATGGGCCTTGGGCAAGCTGCCGGTTAAGATAACCTTGTCGGTTAAATTTAATTTTAAAATCAAGGCCTCCAGGTTTTTTCTTTCCGGCCCATCGCCGATAATAACGGTTTTTAAATTGGGATAATCTTTAACTAAATTACCCGCAGCTTCAATGAGAAAATTTAGGCCTTTGGTTTTATAGAAATTAGCAATTGTTCCTATAACCGGATCAGTTGGCAATAATTTTAGGAAATTTCTGGCATTTTCTTTTGACAGAAAAGATAGTTGTTTAGGATTTACCGCATTATGAATCGTAATAATATTGCTTTTAAAGTTGTGTTGCAAAGCGATTTGCCGGTTGGCTTCACAAACGGTAATAATCGCGTCTTTCCATTTGGCCGAGGTTTTTTCAATCCAAAAATACAGTTTTTTAGTTAAATAGGGGAGCGGTTCGGTAAAAACCCAGCCATGAGCGGTATAAATAATTTTAAATTTGCCTTGCCCGCGCGCCGTCGCCAAAGCGGCTATGGCGCGTCGGCGACCGAAGCCTTGGCAGAGGCGGGCGGCAATACTGCCCAAAAAACCGATTTTAGAGCTGTTTAAATGAATAACATCGGGTTGTTCTTTTTTAAATATTTTATATAACTCCCAAACGGCCAGCTTATCCAAGGTGGGATTAATGGCTCGACGGGTATATTTAAGCTTTTGCCAGGAGATTTGAGCTTGGCTAAGCTTATTAAACAGCTCTCCGTTGCCTCGGCCCGCCAAAACTAACACTTCATATTGATTTTTATCAAGATTTGTGGCTAAATTGAATATATATTCCTGGGCGCCGCCCCATTCGGATTGGGTTACTAAAAATAGGATTTTTTTTCTAAGGTTAGCCATTTTTTTAAGATTGACTTTAAAAGGGGTTTTTACTATAATATCAGGGTATATTTTTTTTAACTTTTTAGCAAGCAAGCAAATGACTACAAAAAAAACCATCGGCATGTTTGGCGGCGGCGTTTTAGGCGGAGCCATGAAAAAGCATTTTCCGGAAGCCAAAATTTACGACAAGTATCACAGCGCGGATCCTTTGGCGGAAGTTAAGGCGCAAGACGTTATTTTTATCTGCGTGCCCACGCCTTATACCACGGGCAAAGGTTTTGATCCAACGGAACTGGATGATGTTTTTAGCAACCTTGCTGACTTGCAGGATAAAATTGTGGTGATCCGCTCTACGGTTTTACCGGGTACAACTGCCGAGTATCAAAAAAAATATCCCGCTTTGAAAATTTTATTCAATCCGGAATTTTTAACCGAAGCCACCTCGGAGCAGGATTTTTTGCATCCGGACAAGCAGTTGGTGGGCTATACGCCTCAAAGCCGGGCAGTAGCCGAGGAGGTTTTAAATTTGTTGCCCGGCGCGCCCTATAAAAAAGTTCTGCCTTCGGGCGAAGCGGAAATGGTTAAATACATGGTTAACTGCTTTTACGCGGTTAAAGTGACTTTTGCCAATCAGATTTATGATATCTGCGTTGCCGCCGGGCTTAATTATGAAACGGTTAAAGAGGCCTTTGCGGCCGATAAAAGGGTGGTTAACCAGCATTTGGAAATTTTCCATAAGGGTTATCGGGGATTTGGCGGCAAGTGTTTAAGAAAGGATATTTACAGCCTAATTGATTTCGCCGAAAAATTAAAAGTTGATCCTGCCTTGCTTAAGGCGGCCAAAGAGCTTAATTTAAAATTTAACGATAATAAATAATTTATTGCCGGAATTTATGAAAATGGCGATTGCCGCGGAAATTTACCCGCCGGATAGCGGCGGTCCGGCCACTTTTGTTGCCAGGATTGCTCCTATTTTAAGGGAGCGGGGAATAGCTTTATCGATCATCACTTATGCCGGCAGTTTGCCGAATGAAAGCGATGGCGTGGTTAGAATTTTAAAGCAGGGCAATCTGCTGCAAAGATATTGGCATTACTTTAAAAAATTATTGGCGCTGGCGGGGAGCGCCGATTTAATTTTTGCCCAAGGGCCGGTGGCGGCCGGATTACCGGCGATTTTGGTAAAAAAGCTAACCGGGAAAAAAGTGATTGTTAAAGTGGTTGGCGACGTGGCTTGGGAAAGATCCAGAAACCAGGGCCGGGTAAAGGAAATGGTTGACGAATTTCAAACCCATGCCCATGGCTTTTTAATTACCTGCCATAAAAAATTAAGAAGCTGGACTTTAAAACGGGCCGATCTGGTAATTACTCCCAGCCAATATTTAAAAAAGATGATTTGCGGCTGGGGCGTGCCGGCCGGTAAAATAAAGGTGATTTACAATTCTTTTGAAGCCGCCCACCGCGCGCCGGTTGCTAAAAACCAAGCTAAGGCGAACTTAAGCCTTGAGGGCGATATTATTTTAACCGTGGGCAGGTTGGCTTCCTGGAAAGGCTTTGACACTTTAATTAATTTAATGCCCGAGTGGCTTAAGTTGAATCCCAATTTTAAACTGGTGATTGTGGGCAGCGGGCCGGAAGAAAATAATTTGAAACTTAAAGCTCAAAGCTTAGAATTGGCAGATAAGGTTATCTTCGCCGGGCAAAAAACCCAGGCGGAAATGACGTCTTATTACCAGGCGGCGGATTATTTTATTTTAAATTCCGGCTACGAGGGCTTATCCCACTCATTACTGGAGGCCTTAAGTTTTAATTTGCCGAGTATTGCTTCCAAGATCGGCGGCAATCCTGAAGTGATTGACCATAATTTTAACGGCTTATTGGTGGAATATAATAACCAAAAACAGATTTTTATTGCCATTAAAAGTTTATGGCAAAATCCGGATTTGGCCGCTAAGTTTATAGCCAACTCCAAAGACGTTTTAAAGCAATTTACTTTTGAAAAAATGATTGAGGATTATTTATCCGTTTTAAAATAACTATGCGCGTTTTAATGCTTAGTTTGGACCAGGCCGTTTTAGATCCGGCCAGCAGGGTAGCGGAACGTTTAAGGCAATATGCCGAAAAATTGGAAAGTTTGGACGTGATCGTGCCGGCGGCCGGGCCTAGGGAAAATTTTTTTTTAAACCCGAAAATTAAGGTTTATCCGCTGCGCCTGCCTTTTAAAGCCGGTTATTTTTGGAAAAGTTTTATTTTGGCCAAGCGGATCATTAAACAAAAACCGGTGGATTTAATTACCACTCAAGATCCTTGGGCCACGGCCTTGGTTGGATATTTGTTAAAGAAAAAATGCCGAATCGCTTTAAATATCCAGCTGCACGGCGATTGGTTCGGTTCCCGATATTGGCGGCGGCAAAGCTTGGCTCATCAGTTGTTGTATTTTTTGGGCCGGCTGATAGTTAAAAAAGCCGATTCTTTACGGGCCGTATCCGGCAAGATCAAAGACAGTTTGGTTAATTTGGGAGTAACAGACGGGAAAATTTCGGTTTTGCCGTTATTTGAGGATTATCAAAAATTAACCCGGCAGACCTCTGAAATAGATTTGCATAAACTTTATCCGGGGAAAAAAATAATTCTGTTCGTTGGCAGATTGGCTCCGGAAAAAAATCTGCCGGCTTTGCTTGAAGCGTTTAAAATAATCCAACAACAGCTGCCCGAAACTTTATCGGTTATCGTGGGCCAGGGGCCGGAAGAAAATAATTTAAAAAATTCCGTTAAAAAATTGAATTTAACGAATCGGGTGATTTTTTATCCCTGGCAGCGGGAGCTTGCCGGTTTTTACAAAACAGCCGATGTTTTTGTTCTGCCTTCCTTAACCGAGGGTTATAACCGTACGGTGGTGGAAGCTATGAGCTGCGGCTTGCCGGTGGTAATGACTAACGTCGGCCCGGCCTGCGATTTGGTAATTAACGGCTTTAACGGCTTGATAGTGGAAGGCGATTTAATTAAAGCCATGCCGCCATTGATTATTAAAGTATTAACCGATGAAGATTTGAGAAAAAAATTAATCGCCAACGGTTTGGCGGCCATAAAACAGCTGCCTGCTTTAAACGAGTATCTGCAAGCCGTGATTGATAATTGGCAAATGGCTTTGGCCAATAATAAAAAATTTTAATGGGCGGCAAAAAATTAAAAATTTTGTATTTTACCCAAAAAGTTTCCGCTGACGATAATTTATTGGGAACGGTTTACAGCTGGCTCAATAATTTGGCCGGCCAAGTGGATCAGCTTTATGTTATTTGCCTGGAAAAGGGCCGCGTTGATTTGCCGGCCAATTGCCAAGTGTTTTCTTTGGGCAAAGAGCGCGGCGCCGGTAAATTTAAACTCTGGTTGAATTTTTACCGTTTAACCGGCGCCATCATTTTTAAGAAAAAAATCAGCGGTATTTTCGTGCACATGAATGAAATTTATTTGTTTTTATTGCTGCCATTCTGGCCTTGGTTAAAAATTTTAGGTAAGCCCATAATTTGGTGGAAATCGCACGGGCATTTAAGCCGCCTGTCTAAAATAGCGAATTTTATTCCCCAAGCCATAGTTACGGCCGCCAACAGTTCGTTTAATTTTTCAACAGGAAAAAAGCGGGTTATCGGGCATGGCATTGATACCTCTTTATTTAAACCAACGGCTAATGAACCGGCTCAAGCAGGGGTTAAAATATTAGCCGTGGGCAGAATTGCCCCGGTAAAACATTACGAATTATTGATTGAAGCCGTGGGCAACTTGGTTAAGCAGGGCATAACCGGCATTAAGGCGGTAATTTTAGGCGAACCGATGCTGGCCGGTGATCGGCAATATTACGAGCGTTTAAAAACCTTAATTAACAGCCGTAATTTGGCTGAAAGTTTTGAGTTTAAAAAAATGATCCCCAATTACGCCATGCCCGCCTTAATCGGCCAATTTGATTTTATCGTTAATCCCGGGGGCAGCAACAGTTTGGATAAAAACGTCTTGGAAGCGGCCGCTTGCGCCAAGCCGGCGCTGGATTCCAATCGGGCTTTTAAAGAGATTTTAGAGCCAAGCGAGCTTAATCAAGAGCAGAAAAATTCATTAACCTTTACGGCCGGTTCAGCAATTGAATTAACGGAGAAAATCAAAAAATTAATCGCTTTAAATTATGAACAGAAAAATTCAATCGGTTCCGTTTTAAGAAAGCTGGTAGTTGAGCGCCATGACGTTAATCATTTAAATAGGCAAATTATTAAATTATTTGAAGAACTATGCCAAAAGTAATCGTTATCGGTTTAGATGGCGGCAGTTGGAATTATATCCAAAAATGGATAGACGAAGGCAAGCTGCCGGCATTTAAAAAATTTCAACAAATGGGCGTTTGGGGAATATTGGAGTCGCAGCTGCCGCCGGTAACTTCGCCCAACTGGAAATGTTTTTCCACCGGCTTAAATCCGGCCAAGCTGGGGGTTTTTTGGTGGGAAAACGTGGATGTAAAAAACAGGAAAATTTACGTGCCCAATGCCCGCAGTTTTACGGGCAAGGAAATTTTTGATTATTTAAGCGAAGCTGGTTTTCGCGTTGGCGTAATCAATATGCCCACGATTTATCCGCCACATAAAATAAACGGCATCATGGTTTCGGGCGGGCCCGATGCCATGGAAGAAGGCTTTACTTATCCGGCGGCCTTGGAAAATTTATTAAAATCAAAATTTAATTATCACGTTCTGCCTCATAATATCAGTTTTATGGGTCAGGGCAAAACCGAAGTGATTGAAGAAATTTATCGCCTGATTAAAGTTAGATTTCAAGCCGCCGAATTTTTATTGGAACAGGGTAATTTTGATTTTTTCATGGTGGCCGTTTATTTAATCAATGTGCTGCAGCATTACCATTGGGGCGATGAAGTGGTTTTTAAGGCCTGGCAAATTATAGACCAGGGGATAGGGCGCTTATTGGAAAAATATCCGACTTCGGCTTTTTACTTTATGTCGGACCATGGCACCAATGAAATAAAAATCAAATTCAATATTTCCACCTGGCTGGAGCAAAGGGGTTATTTAAAATTAAAAACTTCGGCCAAGCCCTCGGTTTTGGGAAAATTCGGCATATCCAAAGGCCGGGTAACCAAGCTGTTAACTTCTTTGGGCTTAAAGGATTTTGTAAAAAAAGCGGTGCCCAAAAATTTGCAGCAAATGCTGCCGGACGATGTTGGCCATATTAATTTTGCCGGCAAAGCCGAAACCATTGATTGGGATAATTCACAGGTGATCGCTTCCGGCCAAGGCCCGCTGTATTTATTAAATAAGGATGAGGCGTTTAAAGAAAAATTGATCAAGGAGTTGGAAGCGCTGGAACATAACGGCTTAAAAATCGTAAAAAAGGTTTATCAAAAGGCAGAAGTTTATTCGGGCGAGTTTTTTAATCAAGCCCCGGATTTAATTGTGGACCAGGCGCAAAATACCCATTTTAGCGGTTCTTTGGGTTCTAAATCCGTTTTTGAGGCGCCAGCGCACTGGAAGGGCGAAAATGAGCGTAAAGGCCTATTTTTGGCCTACAAACAGGGCCTAAAACCCGGTAAATTGGATACCGGCATTTTAAACCTGGCCCCAACCATTTTAAACGAGTTTGGCATTGCCAAGCCGGAACAGATGGACGGGGCAGTGATTAAATTATAAATGTTTTCAACCTTAAAATCATTTTTTAAGAAACATTGGCCGGCGGTTATTTTAGCCGTGCTGATCGGCTTGGTATCTGTTTTGCCGCAAATAATGTTTGTTTTTAAAGCGGGCGACAGTTATCGGGGCATTAATATCGCGGCCACCGATGCCGAGGATTTTTACGCTTCCAGAATCAGGGATGTTTACGACGGCCATTATTTGATCGGCAATTCTTTTTTGCAGTCGGGCAAGAATCTGCCTTTTATCGCTCCTTTTTTGCCGGAACTGATCATTGGTTCTGTCGGCAGATTTTCGCATTTAACGGTTTCTTCCATTATTAATGTTTTTCGCTTTTTGTGCCCGGCCGCGCTTTTTCTTTTGCTTTATTTTTTTCTATTAAAGCTTTTTGGCCGAAAAAGTTTAGCTTTAAGCGCGCCGGCTTTGATTTTTTTCCTTTCCAGCCTGCTTAATTCTTCCAGAAGCATTTTTTATTTTTTTGCCGGCGGCCTTGCGGATAATAATTTTTTATATTACAGCCGTCCGGTGCATCCGGAAATCAGCTCGTTATTTTTATTCGGCTTTCTATCGGTTTTCTATTCTTTTTTCTTGAATGGGAAAAAAATATTCGGTTGGCTAAGCTTAATCTTTTTTGGAATTTCTGTTTACATTTACCCTTACCTCTGGCTTTTTTTGGCGGCCCTGCTAGGCGTATTTTTAATTTGGGCGGCGGTTAAAAAGAATTGGCCGCGTTTTAAGCAATTATTGATGATTCTGTTAGGCGGTTTGGCCTTGAGCTTTTTTTATTTTATCAATTATTTCGCGGCGATTAAGCATTTCTCTTATCCGGGCGTAGTTTTAAGTTATAATTTAATTTCAACCCATCAGCAGGTAATTTCCGGCTTAATCTTGGTTTCCTTGGGGCTATTAGCGATTATGTATTTTTACGGCCGGGAGGAAAAAATAAAAAAAGCCGTTGTTTTTTTAGGCCTGGCCGTAATCAGTTTACTGGTTGTTTTAAACCAGCAGCTGATTACCGGTTATTGGCTGCAGCCTGGGCATTTCCATTGGTATATCACCAAGCCCTTATTTTTCATTACGGCGGTTTTATTTTTAGTGTTCGCTCTGGAACGTTTAAAGGCGAGCGGTGTTTTTAAGAATATTTTTTTTGGCTCCTTAATCGTTTTGGCCTTTGGCTGCGGAATTTTAATCTAGTTGAACGCTTATTATTTTTATTGGCCAAAATATCTCTCGCTGCAGCGTTATCGGCCGGCTTTAAATTGGTTAAATAACCGGACCCGGCCGGAACAAGTGGTTTATACTCCCTTTAACCTAACCGAACAGGCAGCCGATCTTGACGCTTTAGTTTTAACTTATACCTCCCTTAACACTTATTATTTCCGTTTTGCCTCAAGCTACCTTAATCCTTACCCGGATTATAATGCGGATAATTTAATGCTTTCACTGAAAGCACTGGGAGTTAACCCCGCCAACGTTTCAGCTTATTTAACAAAACACCAAACTGAATTTAACAGCTATTTCGGCTGGCTAAAATACTCAAACAGTGATTTAATAAAAAAATACGATTCCGTTGGCCAAATGTCTTTTTTAGAGCTTTTGGCAAAATATCCCGTTGATTATATAATAATTGATGGTTCAAGCGGACCGGGGCTAATTAAACAACTTGGATTGTATCAGGATCAGCCGGTTTTTACCGCCAACAATGTGGCAATTTATAAGGTTAAAAGAATTGAATAAAGCCAAGATAATGAAAATTTTAATTAGAAATTTAATTATCATTTTATTTTACCTCACCAGCGTTCCGTTTTGGCGCCGGCTGTTTTTAACTAAGCCAAGGGTGCGGGTTTGGTGTTTGCATGAAGTAAAAAATCATCAGGTAGGGGAGTTTGAGAAAAAAATAGTTTATTTAAAGAAGCATTATAACATTATTTCGCCGGAGCAGTTTACCGGCCATAATTTGGCCAAAGATAAGCTGAATATTTTAATTACCTTTGATGACGGTTTTACCAGTTGGCTTGATAACGTTTTGCCGATTTTAAAAAAACACCGGTTATGCGCTATCTTTTTTATTGAAGAAAAGTTTGTAAAATATTCTTCCAATTTAACCGATGAAGGCCATGTTTTGGGCGGGCATTCAACTTATCATTTAAAGCGCTTGCCAGAGCTTTCCACCGAAGAATTAAAGTTGGAAATTCAAAACTCGGTTAAGTTGGATTTTTTTGCCTATCCATTCGGCGATAAAAAAAGCTTTAACCGGGTGGTGGCTGAAGCGGTTAAACAGGGCGGCTATAAATACGCTTTTACCATTTTGCCCGGTTTTAACAATATTAAAACCGATTCTTTGTTTTTGCACCGCGATTCCTTGGATGCCGATACGCCCAGGCTTATTTTTAAACTGTGGCTTAAAGGCAGTTACGATTTA
Organism: Candidatus Komeilibacteria bacterium; assembly: GCA_026396575.1. Lineage (GTDB taxonomy): Bacteria > Patescibacteriota > Patescibacteriia > UBA1558 > UBA10009 > JAPLWM01. Next base: position 305 of record JAPLWM010000006.1, on the reverse strand, counting down.
ATAAAGAAAATACTTTAAGCCGGTATAGCTCATTAGAAACCATTACCGAAATTAGCGTTGGTTACCGAACCGTCTTTGGATATCATACAATGTTTTTAAACAGCGATCAATTGTTCGCTTTAAAAACAAAGGATTTAATTTTTCATGTTCCAGCTTAAGTTTGTTCTTGGCCAATTGAGCCACCTCGGGATGTTCCAAAATCCTCTGGTAAGGAGTTTTGGCGATAGGCTCGTAAATCCTTGTGTACGTTGACTGCAACCTTTCCTTGCTTAAGCATCGCCTGACTGCCACAAAATGCAGTAAGT
>JAPLWM010000018.1 GCA_026396575.1 Candidatus Komeilibacteria bacterium | reverse complement strand
AGTTGTATTTATCCCTGAATCCAGTACAATTGAAAAAGACGATTAATGAAAAAATTGCCAAATTAAAGGCCACGCTTAAGTAAGGAATTATATGTCCCAACGGCTAGGGCTACGGTAAGGTTTTTAAATGTCTAAATGCGAATTCTGTCAAAATTAAAATCTTACCCTATTAAATCCTGGTAATGCGATAAAATTTTCTCCCGCTTTAATTTTAAGGTCGGCGTCAGTTCTTCCCTTTCCTCGGAAAACTCCTTATCCAGCAGGATAAAACGGCCGATTTGTTCGTTATCCGGAAACTCTTTCAGCTGGGCGGCCATATCCTGCTTGATTAAATCCAAAACCGGCTGGTATTTTAACAGCTGGTGGGTTTCCATGTTTAAATTATTGGCTTTGGCAAAAATCTGCAATTCCTCAAAATCCGGCACTACAAGCGCGCTGATATGCTTTTGCTTGTCGCCAAAAACCATGGCCTGGCTAATGTAAATGCTTTCCACCAGGGCGGCCTCGATATTTTCCGGATTAACGTTTTTGCCGGTACTGGTAACGATCATTTCCTTTTTCCGGCCGATAATGGTTAAATAGCCGTCCTTATCCAAAAAGCCCAAATCCCCTGTTTTAAACCAGCCGTCCTCGGTAAAGGCCTCTTGGGTAGCCGCTTCGTTATTATAGTAGCCCTTCATTACGCCCGGGCCTTTAACCAAAATTTCCTTATCAGCGGCAATTTTTATCGCCACGCCGGGCAGAACCTTGCCCACCGTGCCGAATTTATAGCCCACCAAGGGGTTAACGGCGATAATCGGCGAGGTTTCGGTTAAGCCGTAGCCCTCCAAAACCTTAATGCTCGCTGCTTCAAAAAACTTGGCGACGGAGGGGTTTAAAGCCGCGCCGCCGGAAATGGAAAACTTTAAGCGCCCGCCCAAACTCTGCCTGATTTTTTTCAACACCAGATAATCGGTAAAAAAATGGGTCAGCTTTAAAAAGAACTTTAACGGCGAATTAGTTTTTTTGGCGTTTAAATAGGCGCGGGAAATTCTTAATGAGCCAAAAAACAGCTTTTGCTTGAAAGCCGAACTGGCCCTAACTTTATCCATTATTTTATCGTAAACCTTTTCAAAAACGCGGGGCACGCTGATTAAAATGGTCGGCTTGGCTTTTTTAATGTCTTCGGCCAGGGTTTTGGGGCTTTGGGCGAAATAAATGGCCCCGCCGTAATACAAGGGGCCCAAGTATCCGCCGGTTCTTTCCAAAACATGGGACATTAATAAAAACGAAAGCCAAACGTCTTTTGAAGTGTATGGCACGTATTGGGCGGCGGCTTTGATATTTTCCAGGAAATTATTATTGGTCAGCATTACGCCCTTGGGGTTGCCGGTGGTGCCGGAAGTGTAAATAATGGCGCAAATTTCCCCGTGCGCCGGCAACAAATTATCCGGCTCTTCGGCCAATAAATCATTGAAATAAACCAAGTCCTCCCGCCATTCTATTTTATTGAAAGTAATGACTTTTTTTAAGGAAATCTGGTCCTTGATTTCCTGATATTTGGAAAACAGATCGCCGATGGCCAGATATTCGGCGCCGGAATTTCCAATAATGTGCTTAATTAAGCGCGGCGACAAAGTGGTGTGGATGGGCACGACAGTGGCCCCGATTTTATTCAAAGCCAAATCCAGCTTGACCCATTCCGGACGGTTATAGGAAAAAATCGCCACCTTGGTCCCCTCTTTAATCCCCAGTTTCCTTAAACCGGTAACGCAGCGGTTAACCTTGTCCGATAATCTTTTATAAGACAGGGTTTTATAGTGGCCTTCGACTTTATAACCCAAAGCTTCGTTTTTTGGATAGCGCTGGGCCACTTCTTCAAATTTCTCAAAAATTGTTTGTGCTGGCGACATAAAAAATTTAGTTCTGCCTGATGGCATTGATAAACTGCTGGATTTTGCCGAAAATAATTTCTCTGCTTCTTGATCTTAAAGGATTATGGTTTAAATCGTTCAAATAGATCAATTCTTTCTTTTTGGAACCGACCCGGTCATGGGCGTACTGCGAGCTTAAAGGATTGGCAATGGCATCGTCCTGGGAGTGGATAAAGAGCGTGGGCACGGTAACCTTGGCCAGTTCTTTTTTGGTAAACTGATTGATGAAATAATACAAATCATAAACGCTTTTGGTGGGCAAAACGGCATAAGCGCCGCTGGCTTCGTATTCCGGCAACTGGTCTTTTTTAATATAGCGCTTGCGGTAGCTCTTGAACAAAAAATGGGCAAACGGCAAGCCCAAGCGCACCCAGAAATCATTTTTTAAAAAAACGCTGATGCCCAAGGAAACCACGCCGCTGATTATTTGCGGCTGCCTGATGGCCAAATCCAAAGCCAAATTGCCGCCGAACGAATAGCCGATCAAAAAAATATATTTATATTGGCCTTGAGCCGCCAGCACTTCGTCTTCCACGCTTTTCCACCAATCGTAATGGGAAGTTTTTTCCAAATCCACCCAATGGCGGCCGTGGCCGGCCAAAAGCGGAGCTTTAACCGAAATGCCCTCGGCCACTAAAAACTTGGCCAATTCCTTTAAATCGTCGGGCGTGCCGGAAAAACCGTGGATTAAAATAGCCAAAGTATCGCCTGGCGCTTCGTAAAAATAAGGTTTGGCGCGCTCGCGGATCTCGCTTTCAGGCATGTTATTCATAGCAGCTAAGCTTAATAAAAACAGACGGAAAAGTCAATGATTACGGCTGATTTTCCGGTTCGGTTTCGTGCTCAAGGGGCTTTCTTAAATTATTCTGGTATTCTTCGTCGCTTTTGATGTTTTGATCGATCAATTGCCTTAAATAATCGGCCTTGCTGATCCGCTTTTTGCGGCTTTGATAGGTTAAATAGCGGTTGGCCCGGGCCGTAAAGCGCAAGGTGAATTTAATGGTCGGCACTTCCCTTCTTAATTCGCCGGTTTCAATAATATCTATAAAATCCCCCAAAAAATTCGGCAAAACCCGCGGGGTGTAAAAATGCAGCAAAAACAATTTTCTTAATTTTTTATTTTCCTGCAAGGACCTTAACTGGTCAGGTAGTGGCGCGCCTTTGGGCAATAAATACAAAATCGGCTTGGCTTGGGCCAAGGCCAGGGCAATTAAATAGCCGGCTTCGGCCACTGAATTTTTGCCTTCAACGATCAAACCGTCCATGTGTTCAAAAGAGAGCTGTTCCAAGCCGGCTCGGGACAATAAATTGGAAACCACGGTTAAGCCGTTATCTTTTAAAAATTTGATAATCGCTTCACTCGCTTCTTTTTGTTCTGCCGAGCCGGGAGACCCGGCTGCTGCATCCTGTTTGGAGAAAAAATAAACTTTCATAAGTTACAATTAACTGCGGTTTAAAAATTCGTGGCAAAATTCGCTGTTCATCAAACGGCGGATTTCCGCTTGATCGGCGGTTTGGCCCAAGGCCCAGCTGAATTTGACCAAAGCGGTGGCTTTGGTTTGGCCGGAACATTCAATGATATTTTTAACGTTATAGCCGGGAACGAACAAATGGTCAAAAGCCAAAACCGGCACCGGCAAAGTTTTAAGCTTGGCCGCAAATTCCTTGCTGAAAAATTCCAAATTGGAAACATTGAGCATTAGGCCCGTGGCCGTTTTGGCCAAGCTGCTCAAGCATTCAAAATCCAGGCCCGGATAATACTTTAATTCCACCACTTTGTCGGCAAACTGATTTTTTAAAACCGGCGGTTGAACGGGCAAACTAAGATTTTCGCCGAAAGTAACGCCAAAATCTATTTTAGCCAAATAGGAATCGTCCAAGCTGTTAAAAACATTCAAGCTGTAAACGGCCGAATGCACCGACCTAACCGCCCTTAAACAGCGGTTGCCGAAAATCAAAACCGAACCGCCAAAATCCATGCTGGCCATTTGCATGGCATTGATCAAATTGGCCTTGATGCCCAAACCGGCGGGCGTGGCTTTTTTAGGGCCGACCAGCTCTTTTTTAACCACCGGCAGCTGGGAACCTGTAAAAACCACGGGCTTGTTCAAATTCAAAATCCCGAAAGAAACGCTGATGGCGTTATATAAAATATTGCTTAAACCGCTGGTAACAATAAAGCCCTCGGCGCTGTCCAAACGGCTGAAAATTTCCGCTGATAATTTTTGCCACAAAGCCGGGCCCCTTAAACCGGACGTTTCTCCGCAGATAAATACCGGTATCAAATCAGCCATAATTTTAAGCTCCGGCATGCGATTGAGCCATTTTTCCATATCCGCTTCTTTTTCCACGCAAAAAGCATCGTCTTCGGAAAGAATGGTGCCGCCGGCCAGCAATAAATAGATCTTTTTACTCTTTGTTTTTATCATTTTTATACTTATCCACAATTTATGCGACGGCGTCAAATTAGGCGACGGCGCTACAAAATAGAATATACTATATTTTAGCAAAAATAAAAAGGCCTCGCCGACCGTTGTCATTGCGAGGAGCCGCGCGACGAAGCAATCCCGATATAATAACCATATACAACGGGATTGCCGCGCCCCTTCGGGGCTCGCAATGACAGCGATAAGGCAAAGCCTTTTTTATAATTACCCAACAATTTTTATCATTTCCACCAAGCGGTTGGCATAGCCCCATTCGTTATCGTACCAGGAAATTATTTTAACCAAATCGCCGTCCACCACAGCCGTTAAGGATAAATCCACAATGGAAGAATGCGGATCGCCGATGAGATCGGAAGAAACAATCGGCTCATTGGTGACGGCCAAAATATTTTTAAACTTGGGGCTGGCGGCCGCTTCTGTAAAAACCGCATTCAGTTCTTCTTTGGTAACCGGCTTTTCCGTAAGAATGGAAAAATCGGAAAGCGAAACCACGGGCGTGGGCACTCTTAAAGCCAAGCCATCGAATTTGCCTTTAAGCGAAGGAATAACTTCGCCGGTGGCTTTAGCCGCGCCGGTTGAAGTAGGCACAATATTGATGGCCGCGCTCCGCGCTCTTCTTAAATCCTTATGCGAACCGTCGATTAAATTCTGGTCGGCGGTGTAGGAATGGACGGTGGATAACAGGGCCTTTTTAATCCCCCAATGCGCCTTAACTATTTCCATTACCGGCGCCACGCAATTGGTGGTGCAGGAAGCGTTATTGATGATCTGCTCGCCGTTGTATTTATCCTCGTTAACGCCGATGACGAAAGTTTTAATGTCCGAATCTTTGCCCGGAGCAGAGAGAATTACTTTTTTAGCGCCGGCTTTAAGATGCGCGCCGGCTTTATCGGTGGTTCTAAAAATGCCGGTGCATTCCAAAACCACGTCCACTGCCAATTCTTTCCAGGGCAGTTCCAAGGGTTCTTTAATTGCCAAAAATTTGAATTTCTTACCGTCAACGGTTAAATATTCGTTGTCGGCTGTTACTTCATGATTAAATCGGCCATAAACCGAATCGTACTTTAACAAATGAGCTAAAGTATTGTTGTCCGAAAGATCGTTAACGGCCACCACTTCCAAATCCTTGTTGGCCAAGGCGATTTTAAAAGCGGCCCGGCCGATCCGGCCAAAGCCGTTAATGGCTACTTTGATTTTCTTGCTCATAAAAGTTCAATTCTTAATTTAAAATTTTTTATTACTATTCTTGATTTAATTATAGCACAATTTAATAATCCGCCGAAGCTGTAAGCGCAGGCGGACTATACTTCTTTAAGCTTTACTTCAATTACATTACGTTCCTCGGCAGTGCCGATATTAAGGCCAATGGCGCCTTTTAAAGGATACCAAGCCATAACCGTGCCTTCACCGGCTTTGGATTTAAAACGAGAGCCGATTTCCGGAAAACCCTTGGCCAATTCCTCGTACATGGGCTGTTCAAACCTTAAACAGCATTTTAAGCGGCCGCAAACGCCGCTCAACCTGTCCGAACCCCGGCTGGCGATTTGCTGGCACTTGGCAAAATCGGTAGAGACGTTGCCCAATTCATGCAAAAAGGATTTGCAGCACAAACCGCGGCCGCAAGCGGAAAAATCGCCGCAAATTTTAGCTTCGTCCCTGACGCCGATCTGCTGCAGCCGCACCGATTTGTGCGAATAACGGATTAAATCCTTGACCAATTCCCTAAAATCCACCCGGCCGTCGGCGATAAAAGCGTAAGTTAGGCGCTTTTCGTCAAAGGAAAGATGCGCGTCCACCAGCTTCATGGGCAATTGGTATTTGGCTATGCCCTGGGAACAAACTTTAAGCAATTCTTTTTTATCCTTGTTAATTTCCAAATTTTTCAATTTATCCACGTCGGTAGCTATTCTCACGATCGGCTTGATTTCTTCGCCGGTTTCCGCGGGCCGCTTTAATTCCCCGAGATTGATCACCTTGCCCAAATCCACGCCGATGACCGTTTCCACGATTACTTCATCCCCTATTTTTAACGATAAAGATCGGCCCTCCTGATTTTTGGGCTGGAAAAAATAACTGTTATCCCAGGGCGTAAATTGAACTTCGATAATCTGCATGGATTTTCTAACCGATTAATGTCCCTAAATTTTTACCGCTAGCGGCTTTAACAATATTGCCCGGTTCCCACTTAATTACTCTAATCGGCAATTGGTTATCCCAAGCCAAACAAACGGCCATTTTATCAATCACCGCCAAATCTTTGGCAATTACCTGCTGATAGGAAATTTTAGCATACTGCTTGGCCCGCGGATTAGTTACGGGATCGGCGCTGTAAACGCCGTTGACCTTGGTGGCCTTAAAATAAATCTGGGCGCCGATTTCCAAAGCGCGCAAAACCGCGGCCGTATCGGTGGTAAAAAACGGCTGGCCCGTGCCGCCGGCAAAAATTAAAACCTTATTTTTGGCAAAATCGGCCAAAACCTTGTTTAAAGAAAAAATCGGATAAGACGATTTTACGCTGAAACTGGTATAAACCTGAACCGGCACGCCGGCCTTTTTTAATAATTTCTCCAAAGGCAAAACATTCCTTAAAGTGCCCTGCATGCCCAAAATATGAGTAGCCAGCTGTTTATTTTTAGCCACTTCCCTGCCCCTAGTTAAATTGCCGCCGCCACAAACCACGGCCACCTTAAAACCCATCTTCCGCAAGTCCTTGATTTCGTCCACGATCTTTTGCACCAATGCCAAATTAACGGCCTGATGTTTTTGTCCAAAGGCCTCGCCGGAAAACTTGATAAGAATTTTTTGGTACTTCATAAACGCTTTTGCGCTTATGTTTATAATGAGAATCTGATGAATTGCTTGATTTGGATATTTTCGCCGATCTTGCCGATTAAATTGTGCAGCAAACCTTCAATGGTAATTTTATCGTCTTTAATATAAGGTTGTTTCAATAAGCAAACTTCGGCATAAAACTTTTCCAATTTGCCGGCCATGATTTTTTCCAGCATGGCTTCGGGTTTGCCTTCAGCCTTAAGCTGTTCAGCGTAGATTTCTTTTTCCTTAGCAATAATTTCAGCCGGCACTTGCTCGGGCGTTAAATAGGTAGGATTGGTGGCCGCTACCTGCAAAGCCAATTCATGCACGAATTCCTTAAAATCGGCATTCATGGCCACAAAGTCGGTTTCACAAGCCACCGAAACCAAAACGCCCATTTTGCCGTTGGAATGAATATAGCAATCAACCAGGCCTTCCTTGGTGGTGCGTTCTGCTTTTTTGCCGGCGATTTTGGCGCCGGATTTGCGCAAAATTTCTATGGCTTTAACGGCATCACCCTTGGCTTCGTCCAGGGCGCTTTTAATGTCGGCCATGCCGGCGCCGGTTTGTTCCCTTAATTTTTTGATAACTTCCGCTGAAGACATATTGTTGAATTTTGAATTATAATTTAAATACTTTGTCATTTCGACTGAAGCCCGCCAAATTGGCGGGCGGAATGGAGAAATCTCTCTCGTTGAATTTTAAGGGATTTCTCGACTCGCTTCGCTCGCTCGAAATGACAAGCAACATTCAAAATTTATCTCTTACCCACTTCGGCTTTGCCTTCTTCCACCGCTTCGGCCACTAACCTGGTCATCATTTCAATGGATTTGGTGGCATCGTCGTTGGCCGGAATGGGATATTGGATGACCGAAGGATTAACATTGGTATCCACCAAGGCCACGATCGGAATTTTTTTCTTCAAGGCCTCGGCCACGGCGGTTTTTTCCTTTTTAATATCCACGATAAAAACCGCTTCGGGCAATTTGCTCAAGGGCTTTAAGCCGCCCACCAGTTCGTTTAAGCGTTCCATTTCCCGCTGAAATTCCAGCTGTTCTTTTTTGGTGTATTTGTTCATTTCGCCGGAAGCGAATTTGGCTTCCAGATCCTTGAGCGTTTTAACCAGCTGGTTGATGCTGTAAAAATTAGTAAAGGTTCCGCCCAGCCAGCGCGAAGTAATATAAGGCATGCCGCAGGCAATGGCGTATTTTTCAATAATCGCCTTGGCCTGGCGTTTTGAGGAAATAAAAATAACTGCGCCGCCAGCGGCTACAGTTTGCTTGATAAAAGCCAAAGCTTTTTCCAGGCCTTGGACGGTTTTTTCAAGATTAATGATATCAATCTTGTTGCGGGTGGAATGCACGTAATCTTCCGCTTTGGGATAGCGTTTGGAAGATTGATGGCCGAAATGGACCCCGGATTTTACCATTTCCACCAATTCTGGGATATTAGGCATAGTTTTCTCCTTTTACCACCATCCTTTTTCTATCTATGTAGGGGTAATTCATGAATTACCCCTACTAGGCAGGAGAAATAAAGGATGTGTGTGATAATTAATGGTTAATAATAGTAAAATACTATCATAAAACGCTATTTTTGGCAAGCCCGCCGATTCAGCACGGACAGGCCGCATTTAGACATTTAAAAACCTTACCGTAGCCCTAGTCGTTGGGACATATAATTCCTTACTTAAGCGTGGCCTTTAATTTGGCAATTTTTTCATTAATCGTCTTTTTCAATTGTACTGGATTCAGGGATAAATACAACT
>JAPLWM010000032.1 GCA_026396575.1 Candidatus Komeilibacteria bacterium | reverse complement strand
GCTGAAATGATCAAGCAGTACATCGAGCATCACTTGGAAGAAGGCACTGATGGTGAGGACGTCTTTAGAATCGAGCGGCCTTGAACATTTCCAATGTTCTTTCCTTAAAGCTGTGCGCTTCAGCGCACAGTGGTTTACAATATCCTTGTAGGGGTTTCTTCTCCTAATTTTCGTAATTAGGCCGTATTTATTCTTGATTCTGGCTATTTTTTTATGGTTCATCTTAATCCCTGTTTCCTTAAGCTTCATCTGGATATTTCGCCAGCCGTATTTACGTTTGCCCTTATCGAAAACTTCTTTAATTAAAAGATAATCATAGTAATCCTTAGGATTTTTTTGCTGGCTTTTAAGCCATTTGTAGTATCCGGCTCTGGAGACCCGGGCAATCTCGCACATCTTTTTTGGATTCCTGCCAATACTTCTGATTATTTGAAATTTCTGAAATGGCTTAAGGACTGTTTTCTTTTCTTTGCCCGGAGTTGTGCTAAAAAATCGTTTTCGGCTTCAAGATATGCGACCTTGGCTTTGAGGGTTTTGATTTCCCTGCCGTTACTGGTTCGCTTGGCCGTCAGTTCAGTTTTAACTTGATCATTGAGAGGCGGCTCATGAGTTCTCCGCGGTCTGAAAGCCGTGTTCCATTGGTTCATCAGGCGGTTGGGAGCCCTCTTGCCTATAGCAGTTAAGTCAAAACCCGCTGTTTCGAATATCTCGACGGCGCCCAAGCCTTCATCATTGTATTGCCTCAGGGCTGATTCTTTGAAACTCCCCTTATACCTCACTGATGTCGCGCCGCACCGGCTGACGTTTTTATTCTTCGCGAGCCTCTTTATTTGCTCTATTGTAAAAGATCTTCTGCCCATATTTAGACGATTTTAGTTGTTCTTTTCTTAATTATATCCAATTTACAGAAAAGAGATCAATTGTGTCTACTTTTTGGGGGACAGATCAAGTACTGTCTCATTTGTCTCATTTTGCTATTATTAGCCCCGACCGAGATACCTAAAAACGCTCTCTGGTAAAAATCCTTAAAACCCCTTATAATGCTTGTAATGCGGTGGTGTCAGACCGACCCACACTGCCAAGTGCTTAAAAGTATCGAGGACTGATTCAGCTGAGGCCTTAGTGTGACCGAGACGGCTTAAGGCATTAGGGCAATTAAATTGCATATAAAACGCTTCTAAAATTAAGTTTACCGTAGATTATTTTTTATGGTATAATATATTTATAGCATAGGAAACAAAAAATATGGCTAAAATCAGCGAAAAAAAATACAGAGAAGTTATCTTATATCTTGCGGAAAAGCTTGGCGGCGAGATAAAAGGTAAGAAAAAACTGGCGAAATTATTGTATTTCGTTGATTTTGATTTTTTTGAAAAGTTTCAAAAATCATTGACTGGCGATGTCTATAAGGCCTTGCCCATGGGTCCGTTTCCTGTAACTATGGAAAGGGTGCTTACCGATATGGTTAAAGAAGAGAAGATTACTATAAAACTAGAAAAAGTACGGGCAGATTATAACCCGACAGAAATTTACAGAGCTAAAAAGAAAATGGAAAGAAATTTTTCTAAAGAAGAACAGCAAATATTAGACAGAGTTGTTTTGAAGTACGGTAATTTATCAGGCAAGCAATTAGAGGATTTAACTCACGCGGAAGCGCCATATATTGGAACAGCGCCTAATCAGGAAATTGCTTACGAATTAACTTATTATCGTGGCACTAACATAGATGAAGATGCTTAATTTTGTTTTTCATCCTTGTTTTGAAAAAGAATCCGCCAGCCTAAAACGGCGGTTTCCTTTTTTTGATTCAGGTCTAGAGTCATTTAAACGAATCTGTGAAGTTCATTTTGATCCTGTAAGCCCTAAACAGGTCATTGCTCCAGCAAAATTGCATAGGATAAAATCCTTTACTAACTTTAGTATCTGGAAAATAGAGTTGGCAGTAAAAAATTTACGTCCTAATCAATTTCCAAGGGTGTGGTTTGCCGTTCAGGGCGCGACAGTCGCGTTTTTGTGCGTCGCTACTCATATTGACAATCATGATGACAATTCTATGGCCAGAGAGGTGGAGTTATTAGTTGGCACATTTTTTAATTAAAAACGGCTTACCAGCTCATGCTGTCACGGCTAAATTGCGGTTGCTAAAAAGAGCGACTAAGATGGTGGGACGGATTAGGTTAAGTTAAGTATAATAATCGCCGAGTAGGCGATTTTTGTGATCCCGATTTATTTTTCCAGCGTCAATATTTTTTTGTGAGTGTAAATTTGCTTTAAAATATAGGTAAATGTCCGAAAAATACTCATCTATAACAGGATTTGACATATCATATAAATATGATATACTGTTATAATAGTATAATAAGCGTACTAAATACATTATTATTACGAATAATGAAATGAATAAAATCAATAAGCGGGAGCGGTTTAAAAGATTGGCCGAATATCGGACTAATGAAGTGCTTAAACGTCTTAAGGTACTAGGGAATTGCTCTAATCGTAGCGCTTATAATTATCTAGAGGACGATATAAATAAAATTTTTACAGAAATTGAAAAAAGGGTTAGGGAAGTTAGGTCAAAATTTAATTTTCCCAAGGATAAAAAATTTAAATTATAAAATAACATTTTTTAATAATATGACTAAAAAAGCTTCAATAAACGCGGCCCGGGAATCGTTTTCCACCGGTTCTTTAGGAAAATTTTGGTTTTACGCCAATCTCGCGATTTTTGTATTTATAATCTGTTTAGCTGTTTTGCCAAGTCGTATTTTTGCGGCAGACCAAGGTTTAACCGGCTACTGGCCGATGGATGAAGCCACAACAACTTGGGATGGCGCGGGCGATAGGGTAAATGATTATTCCGGCTTAGGCAATAACGGCACCGCTTACGGCCATGCCCACGCCACTACTACCGCCGTTTACGGCAATGCCGGCGAATTTGACGGGACTGATGATTATGTATATCTTGGTGATACTGGCAATAATTTTGGCACTACGCAAACTGTTTCCGCTTGGATTTATCCAAGGGTTATTACAGGCAATAATTTTAGAATATACGCAACTGGCAGCGGAAGTGCTTATCCATATACCATTGGCATATATAATGGGGCGTTAATATTCGCAGATAGAAATAATGTTAATGATATTTTATATTCTTCAATTCCATTAGTTTTAAATACTTGGCAATACATAACTGTCGTTACAACCGGTTCCCAAGCTGCTGCTAAATTATATATTAATGGTGTTGATAGAACAGGTGCGCAAGGCGGTTCCGGGTTTATATTTTC
>JAPLWM010000024.1 GCA_026396575.1 Candidatus Komeilibacteria bacterium | reverse complement strand
AGTTGTATTTATCCCTGAATCCAGTACAATTGAAAAAGACGATTAATGAAAAAATTGCCAAATTAAAGGCCACGCTTAAGTAAGGAATTATATGTCCCAACGGCTAGGGCTACGGTAAGGTTTTTAAATGTCTAAATGCGATATAAAAGGCCTTGCCGACCACCCCCTACCCCCTCCTTGTAAAGGAGGGGAGATTATTATTTTATGTACTCGCCCTTCCCCTCCTTGCTAAGGAGGGGAGAAAGGGGTGGTAGGCCGGCAAGGCCTTTTTCAATTTTAATTTAATAACCCATATCCATGCCGCCCATGCCCATGCCTCCGCCCAGGCCGGCGTGTCCGTGATCATCCTTCTTTTCCGGCAAATCGGTAATAATGGCCTCGGTGGTTAAAAACATGGCAGCGGCCGAAGCGGCGTTTTGCAAAGCGCTTCTGGCTACCTTGGTCGGATCGATAATGCCGGCCTTAACCAAATCCTCGTATTTATCGGTAGCGGCATTATAGCCGAAATTGCCTTTATTGTTTTTAACGGTTTCGGCTACAACCGAACCGTCTTTACCGGCATTTTCGGCAATCTGCCTGATCGGCGCTTCCAAAGCCCTTCTTAAAATATCCATGCCGATCTTTTCTTCGCCTTCAAGATGCAAATCATCCAAAGCGGACAAAGCTCTGATTAAAGCCACGCCGCCGCCCACCACGATGCCCTCTTCCACAGCGGCTTTGGTAGCGGCCAAGGCGTCTTCCACGCGGTGCTTTTTTTCTTTCATTTCCACTTCGGTAGCGGCGCCCACTTTTACCACGGCTACGCCGCCGGCCATTTTGGCCAAACGTTCCTGAAGTTTTTCCTTGTCAAAATCATTTTCAGCCAAAGCCAGTTCTTTTTTAATTTGCGCCACTCTTTCTTTAACTTCATTGGAATCGCCCTTGCCTTCAATAATGGTGGTGTTTTCCTTGGTGGACTTAACTTTACGGGCAGCGCCCAGCATATCCAAAGTGGCGTTTTCCAGCTTTAAGCCGATTTCTTCGGAAACAACTTTGGCACCGGTTAAGACGGCCAAATCCTGCAGCATTTCTTTCCTGCGGTCGCCAAAACCCGGGGCTTTAACGGCCAAAGTGTTAAAAGTGCCTCTTAATTTGTTTAAAACCAGGGTGGTTAAGGCCTCGCCATCCACGTCTTCGGCAATAATCACCAATTCCTTTTTGCCGGTTTTAACCACCGTTTCCAACAGCGGCAACAGGGTTTGGACCGAAGAAATTTTCTGGTCGGTAATTAAAATATAGGGATCTTCGTATTCGGCTTCCATGCGGTCGGGGTTGGTAATCATGTAAGGCGAAAGATAGCCCTTATCAAACTGCATGCCTTCCACCACTTCTTTGGTAATGCCAAAGCTCTGCGATTCTTCCACGGTAATCACGCCGTCTTTGCCTACCGATTCCATAGCTTCGGCAATAACTTTGCCGATTTCCGGATCATTGGCGGAAATGGAAGCCACCTGGGCGATCTCTTCCTGCGAAGAAACGTTTTTGGAAAGCTTTTTAAGTTCCGCTACAACCGCGGCCACGCCTTTTTCAATGCCACGCTTTAAACCGATGGGGTTAGTGCCGGCAGTGACGTTTTTTAAGCCCTCGGCAATAATACTTTGCGCCAAAATCGTGGCCGTGGTAGTGCCGTCGCCGGCCACATCGTTGGTTTTATTGGCCACTTCCTTAACCAATTCCGCGCCCACGTTTTCAAACTTATCTTCCAGTTCAATTTCCTTGGCCACGGTTACGCCGTCTTTGGTAATAACCGGCCCGCCATAACCCTTATCCAAAACCACGTTGCGGCCTTTGGGGCCCAAGGTTACTTTAACGGCGTCGGCCAGCTTATCCACGCCGCGCTTGGCCCGATGCCGGGCTTCTTCATTGAATAGTATTTGCTTTGCCATAGTATTTATTTGTCGAGCTCAGCTCGATTGAGTTAATTAATTATTCCAAAATCGCAATCACGTCGGATTGGCTTAAAATTAAAACTTCCTGCCCGTCGATTTTAAACTCGTCAGGCGAATATTTTTTGAAAATAATTTTGTCGCCGGGCCTAACTTCCATAATGGAACGGTTGCCGTTATCCAAAATCTTGCCCGGCCCGACGGCTAAAACTTCGCCCTGTTCAGGCTTTTCCTTATCCACGGTTTCGGGCAGAATAATGCCTGATTTGGTGGTTTCTTCCTTGGCCAGGCCCTTAACCACAATGTTGTCGCCTAAAGGTTTTAACTTCATATTATTTTAGATTTACGCGGATTTACGCGGATTTCACTGATTAATTATTAATATATTTACCCGCCGAAGCTTTAGCGAAGGCGGGTTAGCACTCTTAATGCAGGAGTGCTAACGTATGTGAATACATTTTAGCAAATAAAAAAAGGATGTCAACCCCGGTATAGCTCATTAGAAACCATTACCGAAATTAGCGTTGGTTACCGAACCGTCTTTGGATATCATACAATGTTTTTAAACAGCGATCAATTGTTTGCTTTAAAAACAAAGGATTTAATTTTTCATGTTCCAGCTTAAGTT
>JAPLWM010000003.1 GCA_026396575.1 Candidatus Komeilibacteria bacterium | reverse complement strand
ATCTTGGCTTAATCGCTGAAATTAACTCTTTTCTGCTCATGGGAGTCATAGTTGTTACCTTAATTTGTTAGTAAAATTACGGTAACATTTTAAATGACCCAATGAGAGAGGGCAAAGTAAGGTTTTAGATGTCCCAATGCGGGCTTTTTCAAGATCAAGATAATATGTTAAAATACAGCCATGACTTACGAAGACAAGCTTAATTTGGAGCAAAAAAAGGCTGTAGAGCACGAAAGCGGGCCTTTATTAATTGTGGCTGGCGCCGGCACCGGCAAAACCACGGTTATCTGCGAACGGATCAACTGGCTGATTACCAAAAAAAACCTGGAACCGAACCAGATTTTAGGCCTGACTTTTACCGAAAAAGCGGCAGCCGAAATGGAGGAGCGCGTGGATAAAGCCCTGCCTTACGGCTACACCGATTTGTGGCTTTCCACTTTCCACGGCTTTGCCGAACGGATTTTAAAAGAGCACGGCTTGGATATGGGCTTAACCACCGAGTTTAAATTACTGGACCAAACCGCCGCCTGGCTGTTGGTGCGCAACAACCTGGATAAGTTCAATTTGGATTATTACCGGCCTTTGGGCAATCCCAATAAATTCATCCATGCCTTGCTAAAGCATTTTTCCAAAGCCAAAGACGAGCTGATCAAGCCCAAGGATTATTTGGATTATGCCGAGTCATTTCGGCTGGACAATGATTTAAGAAAAGACGAGCCCGCCTTCGCTAAAGCTTCGGCGGGCAGGGAAGCGGCAGTAGATCAGATGGAAATAGCTAGTGAAGCGAAAAGATTAGAAGAAATCGCCAATGCTTATCATGTTTACCAGCAATTATTACTGGATAACAATTATTTGGATTTCGGCGATTTGATCAATTATTGCTATGAACTGTTTTTAAAACGCCCGGCGATTTTAAAAAAATACCAGGAGCAGTTTAAGTATATTCTGGTGGACGAATTCCAGGATACCAACTATGCCCAATATCAATTAATCAAATTATTGGCCAAGCCCAAAAACAACATCACCGTGGTGGGCGACGACGACCAGGCGATTTACAAATTCAGGGGCGCTTCCATTGCCAACATTTTGGAGTTTAAAAAAGATTACCCCAAATGTTTGGAAATATTTTTAACCGCCAATTACCGCACCAAGCAGAATATTTTGGACGCGGCCTATAAATTCATTCAGCTTAATAATCCCAACCGGCTGGAAATTCAATTAAAACTCAAAGCTAAAAACTCAAAGCTAAAAACTCAAAATTTAAAATTAACGAAAGAGCTTAAAGCGGCGCGAACGGGCAAGGGGATTATCCAGCATTTGCCCGGCCAAACTTTAGCCGATGAAGTGGCCGCGGTAGTCAATAAAATCGGCGAACTTTACCAAAAAGATAAAAATCATTCTTTCAGCGATTTCGCCATTTTGGTGCGGGCCAACGACCAGGCCAAGCCTTTTATCGAGGGTTTGGAGCTGGCCGGAGTGCCTTATCAATTCGTGGCTTCGCGCGGGCTTTACGCCAAGCCACTGGTTTTAAATTTAATCTCTTTTTTGCGTTTGCTGGATAATTTCCACGAATCCGACGCCATGTACCGCTATTTAAGTTTGCCGGTATTTAATTTAGAGCAATCGGAAATAATCAAAATCACCCATCAGGCCTATAAAAAAAGCTGGACCCTGTTTGAAACGGCCAAGCAGGCCAGGTATTTGTTAAGGTTGGCCGATAACACTATGCGTTCTTTGGATAGCGCCTTAAATTTGCTGGATCGTTATATTGCCCGGGCCAAAACCGAAAAAACCAGCCGGATTATTTTTGATTTTTTAAACGAAGCGGGCTATTTAAAATACATCGATACTTTGCCGGAACTTAATAAGCGCCAGCAGTTTTCTTATTTAGGCCAGTTTTACAAGCGCATTAAAACTTTTGAAGAAATCAACGATGATAAATCGGTTAAAAATTTTTTAAATCAACTGGGTTTGGAATTGGAATCGGGCGAGCAGGGCGATTTGGCGCCCCTCTCAGAAGACGAAGGACCGGAAATGGTTAAAGTAATGACGGTTCATGCGGCCAAGGGTTTGGAGTTTAAATACGTTTTTCTGGTGAATTTAGTGGACCAGCGGTTTCCCACGCGCGAGCGCAGCGAGCCCATTCTACTGCCCGACGCTTTGGTTAAGGAAACCGTTCCCGAGGGCGACATTCATTTGCAGGAAGAGCGCCGCTTGTTTTATGTAGGCCTTACCAGGGCCAAAGACGGCGTCTTTTTAACCTCGGCCGAAGATTACGGGGGAGCGCGCAAAAAGAAAATTTCGGTTTTTTTAACCGACCTCGGGTTCAAGCAAACCGTCGGTAAAGCGGTTAAAGAGGAAAAATTGGAAAGTATCCAGCGGGTAGAAACCGATGCCAAAAAATTGATTAAGGAATTTTTGCCTGCCAGGTTTTCCTTTACCCAGATTAAGGATTTTCAAAATTGCCCGCGCCTGTATTATTACCGTTATATCGTTAAAGTGCCCCTAAAAGGCAACGCTTATTTTTCTTTCGGCTCTTCCATTCATTTAACTTTGCAGAAATTTTTTGAGGAGGTTAAACGGCGGCAGGGTTCGGCGCAAGCAGATTTATTCGGTCATGGCCAAGCCGCTCCGGCAAAAAATAAATTAATTGTCGATTTGGTTAAATTGGAAGAATTGTTAAAATTGTACGAGGCCTGCTGGATAGGCGATTGGTACAAGGATAAAGGCCAAAAGGAAGAATACTATAAACAGGGCCAGGAAATTTTAAAGAATTTTTACCAGAGCCGCTATTTAACCGAAGCCAATCCCGTTTTTTTGGAAAGGCTATTTAATTTTAAGCTGGATGCTCATACCATTACCGGCAAAATAGACCGGATTGATGAAGTTGCCGGCGGCTTTAAAATCATTGATTATAAAACGGGCAAGGCCAAGGTACGATTGGCGGCCGAAGACAAAGAGCAATTGTTGATTTATCAAATGGCCGCCCAATTTATCGTTACCGGCACCGTTAAGGAATTAGCCTATTATTACCTGGAAAACGATTCCCAGGTGCCGTTTTTGGGTACGGCTGCGGAAATCGGCAAGCTTCAGGAAAAAATTATTCAAACCATTGAAGAAATCAAGAATTTTGATTTTGTTGAATATCTAAAACAGCACACTGTTTGCGATTATTGCAAAGATATTATTTAAAAATCTTGTCAAAAGCCGGGAAAATTGGTAAAATAAAGGCTGTAATTTAATTCAAATTATGAGCATTAAACAGTATTTGTGGCTGATGACAATTTGCACGATTTTGTGCTGGGGCGGCTGGCTGATGGTTTTATTTTTCATTAATCCCATAACCACCAGCTATACCGGTTTGGCCCTGTTTTACGCCAGTTTGTTTTTTGCCCTGGCCGGCACTTTGGCCATTTTCAGTTATTTGGCCAGATTGTTGTTTGTCCGCCATGCTTCCAAAACAGAAAAAGTTCAGATTTCTTTCAGGCAGGCGATATTTTTCGCCATCGTTATTGTCGGTTCGCTGTTTTTACAGGCCAATAACTTAATGACCTGGCTAAACACCGTTTTATTGGTGGCATTGGTGACTTTTGTGGAGTTTTTAATCCTTTCTTTTAAAAAAGAACCGGAGAATAATCAGGCGGAAAACCATAATTATGGAGAATCAAATTAAAAAACTTAAAGACGAAGCCATTAAGGAAATCAAGCAATCCAAAGCTTTGGCTGCTTTAAAAAAGTTGGAAGTTAAGTATTTGGGCAGAAAAGGGGAGTTGACTAAGGTTTTAAGGGGTTTACATGATTTGGCCGAAGAGCAAAAGCCCAAAATCGGCCAACTGGCCAACGAAGTTAAAACCGAACTGGAACAGCTGATTAAAAACATTCAAATCGAGCTGGAAGCGGGAGGCGGCGTTCAAACCAGCCAGCCCATAGATTTAACTTTGCCAGGCCAAAAATATCCTTTGGGCCATTTGCATCCCTTAACCATCGTTCAGCGCCAATTGGAAGAAATTTTTTCCAGGATGGGTTTTATGGTTTTAGAAGGCCCGGAACTGGAAAGCGAATATTACAATTTTGAGTCTTTGAATATTCCGGCCAGCCATCCGGCCCGGGATATGCAGGATACTTTTTATATCAAGGATCAGCCTGGCTGGCTTTTGCGCACTCAAACTTCCAATCAACAGGTCAGAACCATGGAAAAATATGGTGCGCCGCTTAGGGCGATTTTCTCGGGCCGGGTCTTCAGGCGCGAAGCCACTGACGCTTCGCACGATAGCGCTTTTTACCAGCTGGAGGGTTTAATGATTGATAAGGATATTTCCATCGCCCATTTGATAACGGCTATGAAAACCATGCTTAAAGGTATTTTTAAAAAAGACGTTAAAGTCCGGCTTAGGCCTGGTTATTTTTCATTTGTGGAGCCGGGTTTTGAAGTGGATGTAAGCTGTTTATTGTGCGACGGCAAGGGTTGCGGCGTCTGTAAAAAAACCGGCTGGGTGGAAATGATCGGCGCTGGTTTGGTTCACCCCAAAGTTTTAGCAGCCGGCGGCCTTGATCCTAAAATTTGGTCTGGTTTTGCTTTTGGCATGGGCATTAACCGTTTGGTTATGCTCAAATATGGAATTGATGATATCCGTTTGTTCATGTCCGGCGATTTAAGATTTTTAGAACAGTTTTAATTTGGATTATGAAAATTTCCTTAAATTGGTTAAAGCAATACATTGATTTGCCCAAAAGCCTTACGGCCCAGGAGCTGGCTTTAAAGTTAACTATGTCCACGGTGGAGGTGGAAGACGTGGTTGATGAGAAAAACCGCTATGCTAATATGGTGGTGGGTGAAGTTTTGGAAATTGTGCCTCATCCCCAGGCCGACAAGCTCACGGTTTTAAAGGTTAAGGCCGGTAAGAGCGTTTATCAGGTAATTTGCGGAGCCGGCAATGTTTACAAAGGCATGAAAGGCGTTTTGGCTTTGCCCGGCTCATTGGTTAAATGGCATAACATGGGTGAATCGGTAAAATTGGAAAAAACCAAAATCAGAGGCATTGAAAGCGAAGGCATGATGTGTGCGCCTTCGGAAATCGGCCTGTCCGAAGAATTCCAGGAAACTGACGGAGTTATTGATTTAAAAGAAGGCAAATCCGGCCAGGAAATAGCCGAAGTTTTGGGCTTAAACGATATTGTTTTGGAAATTGACAATAAATCCATTACCAATCGTCCGGATTTGTGGGGCCATTACGGTCTGGCCAGGGAAATCGCTGCTTTATATAATTTAAAATTAAAAGATTTAAAAATTGATAAAATCAAGGAGGGCGACCAAGTTAATTTAAAAATTGATATTCAGGATGAGGCCAATTGCAGCCGATACATGAGTTTGGTTGTGACCGGTATTAAGATTGAACCGTCGCCTGTTTGGATGCAAAGATTACTCCAAGCCGCTGGCGTCAGGCCAATTAACAACATCGTGGATATTACCAATTTTGTGATGCTGGAACTGGGCCGACCAAGCCACGCTTTTGATCGGCGCGATATTTTAGGCGATACCATAATTGTCAGGCGGGCTAAAGCAGGGGAAAAGATGAAAACTTTGGATGGCCAGGAACGGACTTTAACCGATCAGATGTGTTTGGTTTGCGATTCGGCCAAGCCCGTTGATTTGGGTGGCATTATGGGCGGCGCTAATTCGGAAATTAAGCCTGACACTACCGAAATAATTTTAGAGCTAGCCAATTTTAATCCGATCAATATCCGTAAAACCGCCCAGGCCTTAAATTTACGCACCGAAGCCGCCATCCGCTTTGAAAAAAGTTTGGATCCTGCTTTGGCCGAATTGGGCTTAAAAAGAATAGTCACCTTAGTTCAAGAGCTGATCCCGCAAGTTCAAGTGGCCAGTAAAATCATGGACGTTAATTTAGCCAAGCAGGAAGAGCGATTGATTGAATTAAATTTGGATTTTTTAAATAAGCGGGTTGGCCAGAATATTCCTAAAAAAGAAGTGATTGGCATTTTGGGGCGCTTATCTTTTATTATCAAAGATAAAGGCGAAACTTTACTGGTAACCCCGCCTTCATTCAGAGTGGCCAAAGATATTAGCATTCCCGAGGATTTAGTGGAAGAGGTGGCTAGAGTTTACGGCTATAATAATATTCAAGCAATTATGCCAGAAGCAGCCATGTGTTTTTGGGAAGAAAATCACAATTTGATTTTAAACAGGAAAGTTAAGGATATTTTAACCCTGGGCTGCGGCGCGGCCGAGGCCTACAATTATTCTTTTACCGGCTTAAAAAATATCACGGCTTTGGGTTTGCCCGCTTCCGACCATTTTGAGCTGGCCAATTATTTATCCGAAGACTGCAAGTATTTGCGCTTATCCTTATTTGAAAATTTAATTAAGAATTTGGAGGATAACTTCAGATTTGCCCGTAATTTCAATATTTTTGAATTGGGCCGGGTATTTGCCAAAGGCGTTGGTGAATATGCCGTTGATAACAAGCAGCAGGCGTTTTTAGCCAAACAGGAACGCTTTTTAGCCGGTCTGGCGGTTAGCCAGGCTGCCGAACCTTTTTATCAGGTTAAGGGTTTGGTGGAAACTTTACTCAATGCTTTGGAGATTAATTACAGTTACGGCGAGCAGGGTAAAATTAAAAGTAATTGCCCGAGTTTTGTAAATCCGGAAAGATATTTGGAATTTAAAGTCGGAGATTTGGTTTTGGGCTGGGTAGCCGAATTACGCCTGGAAATTTTAAATAATCTTAATATCAATGCCGGCGTAGGCGTTTGGCAGTTGTCTTTTGAATTGTTGCTTAAATATTTTCAGGATAATAAAAAATACCGTTCGGCGCCAAAATTTCCGGGCATGGTTTACGATTTGGCCGTGGCCGTGCCGGCAAGCGTCACTTGGGCAGAGATCAGGCAAGAAGTTTTGGAAACAAGCAAATTAATCCGGCGCGTGGAATTATTTGATGTTTTTAAGCTGGAAAAATTGGGGCCGAATCTTAAATCCCTGGCTTTCCACGCTTACTTTTTGGACGAAAATAAAACCTTAACGGCCGAGGAAGCGGATAAAATCAGGGATAAAATAATCAATTTATTAAAAAAGAAATTTAAAGCGGAAATAAGATAACCATTATTTTCCGCCAGAAGAAGAAAATTTTATGAAAATGATTAAAAAATTGGACATTTTATCGGTCGCCAAAGTGACGGGTGTTTTATACGGCGGCATTTATTTAATCGCCGGCTTGGCCGTTAATTTGGCCTATTTGTTTTTAGGCATTCCGGCTTTAAAGCAATTTGATCTTTTGGGTTTTGGTTCCGGTATTTTAGCCACCTTAATGCTGGCGGTAATGGTTGGCGCCATTGCTTTTATTGCCGGCGCCATTATCGCTTGGCTCTATAATTTAACGGCCAAAATCGTGGGCGGCATAATGTGGCAGGAAATCACGGTTAATGATTTGCCCATGATTAAAGGCCATAAAACCGAACCCGAACATTTATTTGTCAGCGATAAGCCCCAAACCGAGGTTAACAACGTTTTGGGCAAAAACAATAACGATACCTTTGCTTCTTAAGCCCTTCTTAATCTCCCCCATTATTAAGGGGGAGGAATAGGGGATTGGCAAGGCCTTTTTAGTTGAAAATCGGCCTTGTTTTTTGCCTATAAATATGCTATGATTATCGTATAATTAGAGGCGATTTTTTATAAGCGACATAGAGCGAGAGAAATGAAAAAGGTTATTTTTTCGTTTCCGAGCCGAGGAGCTTATATTCTAGAGTTATATTTTAATATGGCTAAAAAAAGCACGGAAAAAGAAGTAAAAAAGGCCGATTCGGCTCAAGAATATACTGCCAAGCAGATTACCGTTTTAGAGGGTTTGGAGCCGGTCAGAAAACGTCCGGGCATGTATATCGGCTCAACCGGCAGTTCCGGTTTGCACCATTTGATTTGGGAAGCCGTGGATAATGCCATTGACGAAGCCATGGCCGGTTTTTGTACGCTTACGGAAGTAACTTTATTGCCCGAAGGCAAGGTAAAAGTTTCCGATAACGGCCGCGGCATTCCCGTGGACAAGCATCCTGTTACCAAATTGTCCGCTTTGGAAACGGTGATGACCAAACTGCATGCCGGCGGCAAATTCGGCGCGGGCGGCTATAAGGTTTCCGGCGGTTTGCACGGCGTGGGCATCAGCGTGGTTAACGCCCTGTCTTCTTATTTAAGAACCGAAGTTCAGCGCGACGGCAAAGTTTGGATGCAGGAATACGCTAAAGGCAAGCCAAAGGCCAAGCCTAAAGTTATCGGCACCAGCAAAGGAACCGGCACTACCCAGATTTGGCACGCCGATCCGGAAATTTTTTCGGTCCAGGAATACGATTGGGACGAAGTGATCAACCATTTGCGCCAGCAGGCCTATTTAACCAAGGGCATTAAAATCCAGGTTAAAGACGAACGCTTTAAAGACAAGGAAAAGGAATATAATTTTTGTTTTGCCGGCGGCATCGCTTCTTACGTCAGGCACTTAAACCACAACAACGAAGTCAAGCAGGAAAAAGTTTTTTACGTGGATAAGGAACAAGAAGGCGTCCAGGTGGAAATCGCCGTGCAGTACACCGCCGATTTCCGGGAATCGGTCCATTCCTTTGCTAATAATATTTACACTACCGAAGGCGGCATGCATTTGGTGGGTTTTCGGGCGGCTTTAACCAGGGTTTTAAACAACTACGCCCGCAAAAATAATTTCTTAAAGGAAAAAGACGATAATTTAACGGGCGACGATGTGCGGGAAGGTTTAACCGCCGTGATTTCCGTAAAATTAAGAGAGCCCCAGTTTGAAGGCCAAACCAAATCCAAACTGGGCAATCCGGAAGTGCGCACGGTGGTGGAATCCATTTTTAACGATTACTTTGCCGCTTTCCTGGAAGAAAATCCCAGGGACGCCCGCGAAGTTATTGCCAAGTGCTTATTGGCTGCCCAGGCCAGAGTGGCAGCCAAGGCGGCCCGCGATACCGTAATCCGCAAGGGCGCTTTTGACGGTTTAACTTTGCCTGGTAAATTAGCCGACTGTTCTTCTAAAAACCCCGTAGAATGCGAATTATACATCGTGGAGGGCGACAGTGCCGGCGGCAGCGCCAAACAGGGCCGCAACCGCCGTTTTCAGGCAATTTTACCCCTTAGGGGCAAGATTTTAAACGTGGAAAAGGCCCGCTTGGATAAAGTTTTGGCCAATACCGAGCTTAAAGCCTTAATTATCGCGCTGGGCACCAATTTTGGCGACCAGTTCAATTTGGACGATTTGCGCTATGGCCGGATCGTAATTATGACCGATGCCGATGTGGACGGCGCCCACATCAGAACTTTATTGTTAACTTTGTTTTATCGTTATTTTCCGCAGTTAATTGTGAACGGGCATATCTATATTGCCAAGCCGCCTTTATACCGCGTGCAAAAAGGCAAGGAAGTAAATTACGTTTACAGCGACGAAGATTTGGAAAAGTTAAAGAAAAAATACGGCATTACCGAAACCGTGAGCGTTTTTGCGGAAACCGATGAAGGAGAAACGGGTGAAACCGAGGAAACGGCTAAAAATGCCGAAGCAACCAAAACGAGTTCGGCGAATAAATTAAACATCCAGCGTTACAAAGGTTTGGGCGAAATGAATCCTTTGCAGCTTTGGGAAACCACCATGAATCCGGCTACGCGCTTAATGAAGCGGGTGGACATGGACGATGCCGCCGGCGCCGATGAGATTTTTGAAATTTTAATGGGTTCGGACGTTACGGCTAGGAAAAGATTCATTCAGATCCACGCCAAGAGCGTGAAGAATTTGGATATTTAAAAAAGGCCTTGCCTTATCGCTGTCATTGCGAGGAGCCGCGCGATCCCTCGCTATCGCTCGGGACAGGCTCCGCAATCCCGTTATTAATACCATTAACATCGGGATTGCCACGCCCCTTCGGGGCTCGCAATGACACTATCGGCAAGGCCTTTTTGTTATTTTTTAATTTTTTTGAACAACAGGTAGGAATAAACAGTGGTTGATAAAACCAGCAAAACCACCAAGGTTATCATGCCGGTAAAAATAATCATTGAAGGCAATAGTGGGGCGCACAGCATGAATAATCCCAGCAGCATGAACATTTTTCCGCCCAAGCGGTGGGTTTTGGTCCAGACCTCGTCGTTGGATAAAGTCCAAGGGGTCCTGATACCCATAAACCAGTTGGGTTTTATTTTGCCCATATAATTGCCCATGAAAATAAAGAGCAGGCCGATCAACACCGGAATCCAAATTTGAACTTTAACGTTGTAGCCCAAACCGCTTAAAGAAGCGATTAAATAAACGCCCAGCATTACCAGCATTAAAAGCAATCTGAATAAGCGAAAGGTTTTGCCGAATTGTTCGTATTTTTCTTTTTTCGGATCAATTAAAGGAATTAATAAAAACAGCAAATATATGCCAGCCACCGTGGCCGGTCCCATAATGGCTCCCGCAAAACGCGAGCCCCAGCTATCCGCTTGGCCGTAAACGTTCCAGTGCAGCGGCACTTGAGCGGGAAAATGGGCATAAAAATAAAAGCCCAAAACAACTGAGATGATAACCAGAAGCAGGGGAATAATTTCTTTTTTAAAAGTGAATTTCATAATTTTTAGCTATTAGTTATTTTTTAAATAATTTAAAATACTCCTCGATCATTTCTTCCAGCACGCTTAAGTTGATGGAATAAATTATCTGCTGGCCCTGCCTTTCAGCCGAAATCAAATCGGCTTCTTTGAGAGTGTTAAAGTGGTGGGTTAAAGAGGGCAGGGTAATTTTAAAGTTTTCGGCAATTTCGCCGGCGCTCATGGAGCGTTTTTTAAGCAATTCCAGGATTTTCCGCCTGGTTGGGTCGGCCAGAGCTTTGAAAGTATTATTAAAAGTCATGGTTTAGATATTTAGATAATTATCTAAATAATAGCAACTTGGATTTATTGGTCAAGAGGGGGTAAGTGGATAACTTGATTTTTCCCTTGCCAAAAGCTTTAATTTATAGTATTATCTTGATAGTGGCCTTTCAAGGGCCGTTTTAAAAACCATTATTTTTAGCTAAGATTAGCCATAAAATACTATAAATATGTTTAAAAAAATCGTTGATTACATTAAAGAATCACGGACGGAATTAAAAAAAGTCGTTTGGCCAACCAAGCAGCAAACAAGGAACCATACTTTGATGGTGATTGCCGTTTCTTTGGGCATTGCCGCTTTTTTAGGCGCCGTGGATTTTCTTTTAAACAAGATTTTAGAGCTATTCGTTTATTAATTTAAAAATATGCCTAAGCAAACATTACAGCAGGGGCGCAGATGGTACGTGCTGCACACTTATTCCGGCTATGAAGAAAACGTTTCCCGCAATTTAAAGCAGAGAATAGAATCCATGGATATGGAAGACAAGATCTTTGACGTGCTGGTGCCGACGGAAACCAAAATTAAAATCAGAAACGGCAAGCGCGCCACGGTGCGGGAAAAAATTTTCCCGGGCTATGTTTTGGTTAACATGATTGTGACCGACGATTCCTGGTACGTGGTTAGAAACACTCCCAACGTTACAGGTTTTGTGGGCAGCGGCACTACGCCGACGCCGATTTCCGAAGAAGAGGTCAAAGAATTGCAGCGCCGCATGGGCGTGGAAGAGCCGGTGTACAAAATGGACGTTTCGGCCGGCACGCCGGTTAAAATCGTGGACGGGCCGTTTAAGGATTTTGAAGGCAAGGTTTTGGAAGTGGACGAATCCAAGGGCAAAATTAAAATCCTGATCACTTTGTTCGGCCGGGAAACGCCGATTGAGCTGGATTTTTTGCAGATTAAAAAAGTTTAATTAAAAAAAATATTATGGCCAAGAAAATCAAGACAGTCATTAAATTGCAAATTAAAGCCGCCGCCGCCAATCCGGCGCCGCCGATCGGTCCGGCTCTCGGGCAGCACGGCTTAAATATCCAGGAATTTTGCGTCCGCTTCAACGAGGCCACCAAGGCTATGGCCGGCGACATTATTCCGGTGGAAATTACGGTTTACGAAGACCGCAGTTACGATTTTAAATTAAAAACTCCGCCCGCCGCCGAATTGTTAAAAAAAGCGGCCGGCATTGCCAAGGGCTCTGGCAAACCCCTAACCGATAAAGTGGGCAAAGTCAGCAAAGCCCAAATCAAAGAGATCGCCCAAAAAAAATTGCCGGATTTAAACGCCAATTCCGTGGAAGGCGCAATGAAAATCATTGAAGGCACCGCCAGGCAGATGGGCATTGAAATCACTAATTAATTAAAGTTTAAACTTATGAAAACCCCGTGGATCAGAGTAGTTTATCTTTATTTAATGACCGCCATCGGCTTAGTGGTCTTAATTATCGGCGCGGTTACTTTATTGCAGCTGGTGCTGAAAGTCTATATTTTTACCCAGGCGGACAATGATTATTATTCCGTGCCCAAGCCGGCCTCGGTTATGCTGTTCAGCGAAAAAGGCCAGGCCGAAGCTATAAAAGAGTGCAGCCAATTGACGGCAGCCGACAAAACGCAAATTGCCAGCTGGCTCAATGATTATCAAACCTGGCAGGATCAAACCAAAAATATCGATCAAAAACGCTCCAACCGCGAACGCCAGGCCGCCCAAGCCATTGCCATGATTTTAGTGGGTTTTCCGGTTTACTGGCTTCATTGGCAGATCATTAAGAAAGACAGAAAAAAAGAAGAAATCAGTTAATTAAATAATTGAGGGACCTCGACTTTCCGCAGGAAATGTCGGGGGCTTGTACCTCAAAAGAAAGTAAATAAGAAATGTCTAATATGTCAAAAAGATTAAAAGAGGCTAAAACCAAGGTGGACAGGGAAAAGCTTTATTCTTTAGCCGAGGCGATCAAGCTGCTCAAGGAAACTTCCACGGTTAAGTTTGATGCTTCCGTAGAAGTGCATTTGCGGCTGGGCATTGATCCGAAAAAAACCGATCAGGCCGTTAGGGCCAGTTTTGTTCTGCCAAACGGCTGCGGCAAGACCAAAAAGATCGCCGCTTTTGTTACGCCCGATAAAGAGAAAGATGCGCGAGCAGCGGGCGCCGATATCGTGGGCGGCAAGGATTTGATTGAAAAAATCAAAAAAGACGGCAAGTGCGATTTTGAGGTGGCCATTGCCGTGCCGGAAATTATGAGGGATCTTTCGGCCATTGCCAAAACTTTGGGCCAAAAGGGCTTGATGCCCAACCCCAAAACCGGCACCGTTACCGCCGATGTTAAAAGGGCCATTGAAGAAATCAAAAAAGGCAAAGTTGATTTTAAAAGCGATGATGGCGGCAATATCCACATCATGGCCGGCAAAGTTTCTTTTTCCGAAGCCAATTTAAAAGAAAATATTTCGGCTTTTCTGGATACGGTTAAAAAGGTTAAGCCTGACAGCGTTAAAGGCACCTATCTGGAATCAATGGTTATCAGTTCCAGCATGGGGCCTGGAATAAAGGTTCAATTGTAAATTTTAAAAAAGCCTTGCCTTATCGCTGTCATTGCGAGCCCCGAAGGGGCGTGGCAATCCCGATGTTAATGGTATTAATTATGGGATTGCTTCGTCGCGCGGCTCCTCGCAATGACACTAAGAGGCAAGGCCTTTTTCGTTTGCCCAAATACTTCCTTTTTGCTAGAATATATCTATAATTAACCGAAAAAATATGCCTAAAAGAGATAATTATATTGCCTGGGACGAGTGTTTCATCCAAATGGCCCATTTAATTGCTATGCGATCAAAGGACCCCTCAACCCAAGCCGGTGCCGTAGTGGTTGATGAAAATAACGTTATTGTTGGCCTGGGCTATAACGGTTTGCCTAGAGGCATCGGCGACGACCAATTGCCTTGGGAGAGGGCAGGCGGTTTTTTGGAAAGCAAATACGCTTACGTGGTTCACGCCGAAGAAAATGCCATTTTTAACGCCAATAAAAGCGTTCGCGGCTGCCGGATTTATTGCACGCTTTTCCCTTGCAACGAGTGCGTTAAAACCATTATCCAGAATAATATCATTGAAGTTATTTATGCTTCCGATAAATACCATAATGAGGATATTTGGATAGCTGCCAGAAAAATGCTGGATTTGGCCGGCGTTAAATACCGCCAGTATCGGCCAAAATTAACTTTAAAATTGGAATAAATGGCCAAGCTCATCTTAGGTTTAGCGGGTAAATTATCGAGCGGCAAAGGCACGATTGCCAAATATCTTCAAGAAAATCATCAGGCCGAAATTTTAATGTTTTCCACTCCTTTGCGCGATGTTTTGGACAGATTTTATCTGCCGCAAACCAGGGATAACATGCAAGGCGTTTCCAAGGGTTTAAGGGAATCTTTAGGCCAGGATGTAATTGCCCGGGTAATTGCCGAAGATGCTAAAAAAATGCCGGACGGCGTGATCGTGGTGGACGGCGTCAGGCGGCCTATGGACATTGTTTATTTAAAGGAATTGCCCGGTTTTTATTTAATTAAAATCGAGGCCGAGCAAACAATCAGGCACCAGCGCCTTAACAAGCGCGGCCAAAATCCCGACGACCAATCAACCACCTTTGAGGAATTTCAAAAAAAAGACGCGGCCGAGGCCGAAAGCTTGATTGATGAAGTGGCCCAAGAAGCCAAGTTCATCATTAACAATAACGGAACCAAAGAGGAGCTGTTCGCGCAAATTGAGGTAATTTTAAAAAAATTAACCTAATAAATTTATGACCGAATTCGATTACATTATTCGTTTGGTCCTGGCCGTGGCGCTGGGCGGCTTAATCGGCTGGGAAAGGCAGAAAGAGAATAAGCCAGCGGGCTTAAGAACTCATATTTTGGTTTGCCTGGGCTCAACCTTATTTACCATGATTTCTTTCATGGTTTTAACCGATTACGCCCAGTTTGCCATTGATCCCACCAGAATCGCGGCCGGCATTGTTACCGGCATCGGCTTTTTATGCGCCGGTTCCATTATTCAATCCAAAGAAAGAGTGATCGGCCTAACTACCGCCGCCAGCATTTGGGTGGTTTCGGCCGTGGGCATGGCCATTGCTTTCGGCTTTTTCATTCTGGCGGCCGCGACGGCCTTTTTGGCGGTAATCGTTTTATACATTTTGGAGAAAGTGGAAATCAGATTCAGCAAATGAAAGTCAAGATAAAAAAATTGAACGCGGCGGTTAAATTGCCCAGTTACGCCCATCCCGGCGACGCCGGGTTGGATTTGTATTCTTTGGAAGATTATGAATTGCGTCCGGGCGAGCGGCATATTTTTTTCTCCGGCTTTGCTTTGGAATTTCCCAACGGCTACGTGGCCAAAGTATTTGATAAAGGCGGTTTGCCTAAAAATTACGGCTTGCATGCTTTGGGCGGGGTGTTTGATGCCGGCTATCGGGGCGAATACAACGTTAATTTGGTTAATTTGGGGCAGGAGCCGTATCAAATTAAAAAGGGCGATAAAATCGCCCAGCTGGTAATTTTGCCCTGCGAGCATGCCGAATTTGAGGAAACAGAGGCATTAGAGGAGAGCCAAAGAGGCGAGGGCAGATTCGGTTCCAGCGGCCGCTAATAGGCCGGTTTTTTTAGTTTTCCACAGGGGGTATTTGACAAAGTTTCGGCTATATAGTAATGTATTAATACATTGATACAAGGATAATCAAAACCTTAATTTATCAGGGATTTATATGCATCATAGCCATCCTTACAGCCAAAAGAAAGCCGAAGAGCTTTGGCAAGCCGTATTGCGGCTTAAAACCAAGGAAGAATGCCGCCGGTTTTTCAGGGATTTATGCACGATTCAAGAAATGACGGCTATGGCGGATAGATGGCAGGCAGTTAAAAAAATTAATGATAATGAACCGTATCGAGATATCGCTAAACAAGTGGGCATGAGCTCAACTACCGTAGCCAGGGTAGCTTATTGGTTAAACCACGGTCAGGGCGGATACCGCCTAATGCTTAAAAAATTAAAATTATTATGAAAGTAAATATTTTACAACAATTGCATCATCAAATCAGCTCTCCGTTTGGAGAAGTTGGTTTGGCGTTCAATTAAAATTCAAGATTAGAAACTAGACAATCAATCAACACCCCGCTAAACCAACCTCTCTAACCACGCCCGGAGAGGCTTTCGTTTATCAGGGTGTTTTTCGTTCATTATTCGGAGGACAGCATGTCCGATCGAAGAGAACAGGAAGGGGACAAGAGCTGGATCGTTCGTGACAATGAAGCGCCGCTGCATCATATTGTCACATACGACGGCTTTACCGTCCCGAGTGATGATGGCCGCGTGAGTCGTTACGACAACGGCGGCAATTATCAGGGAGAGGAAGATGACGATGATGATGACTAGGTTTTAGTTCAGGTACATCAGGGTACCAAGCAAAGCCCATCATCCTTCATCCAAAGGGAGGCGCGGTGAATGCCTGCCGCGCCTCCCTGATTATCAAAATGGTTCATTGAGGCAATATTACTTGGAGGAAAAATGTTGAATGAGCAACAGTCGGACGGCGTCGCACAAGATCTGTGCCCTGTCGCCGAAGGAGTTGGCGCCGTCAAAAAGGAAATTAAACCCAAGGCCTGGGTTTCCAAGGTTGTGAGTGACTATAAGTTTGAGCAACCGAGGGTCAAAATTTCCTTTGTGGCCTTTGAGCAGATTGATGAAGCCGTGGCCAATGGATTGATTCCCAGTGAGTTGGGAGAAGAGCTGACTAAGCTTTTCAGTCTGACTTGCCGGCTTCATCATTCGCGGAATGAGATCATTGGTCAAGTTGACCTTTGGTGGGACGGCATGGAAAGCTGGCAAGAAAACTGGGGCATATGTGTGCAAATTGTAGTCCCATCATGGGCTATAATGAAGCGCTCAACATCAAAAGGAGGGTGAGTAATGCGTCCTCATTAGCTGCACGTAACCTGCGCGTCAAACGAAAAAGGGGCGGTCTGTCACAGATCACCCCTCTTTTTTTAAAGCTATTTTTGATAGACGCAAAACCGGAACTTTATCCCGTTTTCTTCATTAAGTTCTCCCGTTTCAATTTTTTTGAATTCACTGGGAATAGCCGGGAAAAAAGTGTCGCATTTAAAAACACCTTCAATTTCGGTTAGATAAATTGTTTGGCAGGAGGGATGGGTAATGGCAGCGGCATAAAGCATAGCCCCGCCGATAATAAATACATTATCAACATTTTTTCGCTCCAAGGCGTTTAGCGCCTCGTCCAGTGATTGGAAGTTTAAAACTTCCGCGGGCAAATCTAGCAGTTTTTCTTTAGATAAAACTACATTCAGCCGTTCCTTTAACGGGCGGAATTTTTCCGGCAACGATTTCCAGGTATTTAAGCCCATAATTACCGCATTGTTTTTATTACCAATAGTAATAGTACTAAAATGTTTAAGATCAGCCTTTAAATTCCAAGGCAGGCGGTTGTTTATGCCAATGCCCAGTTTTTGGTCCGCCGCGGCGATGATGGAAAAATTTTTCATTGTTTTGTTTATCAATAGCGCGAGCAGCGGAAGAAAAAATTGCAGCGACTGCGGGTTACCCACACCGACAGGCCGCCGAAGGCGGACGGAGGGTGTGGGTGCGAAGGAGCAAAATTTTTTACTTCCGTGCGAGCGCTAAATTAAGAGTAATTAAATAGCGATTGGCGCTTTAATGCCCGATTCAGGGTTATAATTTTCCAAAGTAAAATCTTCGTATTTAAAACCAAAAATATCTTTAATTTCAGGGTTAATTTTCATAATTGGCAAATTTTTTGGCGTTCGTGAAAGCTGGAGTTTAACTTGGTCCATATGATTTTTATAAATATGCACGTCGCCAAAAGTATGGACAAAGTCCCCGAGTTCTTTGCCGGTAACTTGAGCCATCATCATGGTAAATAAAGCATAAGAAGCAATATTAAATGGCACGCCCAAAAATACATCGGCACTGCGTTGGTATAGCTGGCACGAAAGTTTATTATCGGCTACGTAAAATTGGAACATGGTGTGGCAGGGCGGGGGAGCGGTTTTTTTACCGTTGATCAGTTGCTGTAAATCGGCCACGTTCCAGCCGGAAACAATCATTCGCCTACTGTCGGGATTTTGCTTGATTAAATCCACAACTTGTTGGATTTGGTTTATTTTAACCCCGTCTTTGCCTTCCCAGGCCGTCCATTGCTTGCCGTAAATCGGGCCCAAATCGCCGTTTTGGTCAGCCCATTCGTTCCAAATGGTAACGCCGTTGTCATTCAAGTATTTAATATTGGTATCACCGCGCAAAAACCACAATAATTCGTAAATTATGGATTTTAAATGGATTTTTTTGGTAGTTACCA
Organism: Candidatus Komeilibacteria bacterium; assembly: GCA_026396575.1. Lineage (GTDB taxonomy): Bacteria > Patescibacteriota > Patescibacteriia > UBA1558 > UBA10009 > JAPLWM01. The sequence continues at coordinate 14,667 of JAPLWM010000003.1, read as the reverse complement.
AAGGAAAGCCCTCGGCTAAATTATAGCGCCTCTGCGCGCCAAACAGGGAAATAGTGCCTGTTCCGGTACGGTCTTCTTTAGCCACGCCTTTATCCAGGATTTCTTGAAGGAGTGATAAGTATTGTTTCATGGTATTATTAAATATACTTATTACATTATACTAAATAATTTGAATTATTATAATATTGACAATTATTATAAAATGTAGTATATATATAATTGCATTTGTTCATTTAAGAACAATATTGCAAAATTCAAATAAGGAGGCAAATTGAGCCAAATTATCATCAACTGCGACGATCCACCATTTATGCCTGATGGTTGGATGGTTGCAGACCATAAGCAGGGCGGACTAATAGAGTTGGATCCTCGGAATTTTTCACTCTACGTTTCTCGCTGCCAGGATTCAGGCTCTGTAGAAGGAGAAATCCTTTTTAATTACGACCTAAAGCACAAGCCGGTTTGCAACGCTTGTATTTTAGATGGGTTCCTTGCCCATCCGGAATGCATTCCGCCCGAATGGGAGCCGTTGGAGGTAAATTTTTGGGGGACGGGGTATTTTACTTCCAACCACAGATACCATTTCCTTTCGGAAAGAGAGGCCCGTTACCTCTATCGTGACCCTAAAACGGGTTTGTGGAGCTGGAGTTGGCACTGGCTGTTTCGTGGTTACAATGTCAAGATGCCCGCTTTACTACACAATCCCGTGTAAATGCTGATTGTGGCAAAGTACGATTCCGCGTTTGTTTATCATAAACAACGCGGATTTTTTTATTGTAAAATGGCTTTATTTAAGGTAAAATAAAGCCATGCCTGAAGGCCTTTTTATCGTTATTTACGGCATCAATAATCTGGGCAAATCCACCCAGGCCTTGCTTTTAGCCGATTCGTTTGTTAAAGCCGGTTTGCCGTCCCAGTATTTAAAATATCCGATTTACGACCTTACCCCAACCGGCCCGCAAATTAACGAGGTTTTAAGGGGCAAAGCTGGCCAGCAGATTTCCGAAGAGGAATTGCAGGCCTTGTATACCAAAAACCGGCTGGATTATCAGTTGCAATTAATTAAACTGATCAGCGAAGGCGTAAACGTGGTGGCTGAAGATTACATCGGCACCGGTTTGGCTTGGGGCTGGAGCAAGGGCGCCGATTTGGAAAAATTAATCGCCGCCAACAGCGCTTTGCTCAAGCCCGATGTGGAAATTTTACTGGACGGTGAAAGATTTATTGAAGCCAAGGAAGCCGGGCATTTGCACGAAGGCAACGACGAGTTAATGGAAAAATGCCGGCTGAACCATTTGGAGCTGGCTGCCCGTTTCGGCTGGGCCGTGGTTAATGCCAACCAGGAAATTGAAGAAGTGCAGGTGGATATTTTAAAAGCCATTGAAAAAAAGATTAAAGAAATAAAATAATTTATGAATTTAGAACCAATCATCGGCCTGGAAATTCATATCCAGCTTAAAACCAAAAGCAAGATGTTTTGCAGCTGCTCCAATTCGGGCGAAAACGAGCCCGCCAATACCACGGTTTGCCCGATTTGTTTGGGGCATCCCGGCACTTTGCCGGTAGTTAATGAAGCGGCGGTAAAAATGGGCGTTAAGCTGGCTTTGGCTTTGGCTTTGGGTATTAATAAAAAATCGGTTTGGGCTCGAAAAAATTATTTTTATCCGGATCTGGCCAAGGGCTATCAAATTTCCCAGTATAAAGAACCATTGGCTTCAGACGGCCATTTAACGGTAGTGGTTAACGAAGAAGAAGAGCGGATCGGCATTGAGCGCTTGCATTTGGAAGAAGACGCGGCTAAGAATTTCCACTCTAAAGACGCCACTTTGGTTGATTACAACCGCGCCGGCACGCCGCTGGCGGAAATCGTCACCAAGCCGGAAATTAAATCGCCGGCCGTAGCCAAGGCGTTTTTGCAGGAGTTAAGGTTGCTGGCCCGTTATTTAAAAGTTTCGGACGCCGATATGGAAAAAGGGCATTTAAGATGCGATGCCAATATTTCACTTAGGCCTGTCCCGAGCGGAGCCGAGGGGCCAATCGGCGAAACAAAACTATATCCCAAAACCGAAATTAAAAATATCAATTCTTTTAAATTCGTGGAAAAGGCCTTAAATTACGAAATTAAGCGCCAAACCGAATTATGGAACTTAGGCACGCCGCCAAATACGCAGTCCACCCGCGGCTGGGATGAACAGGCCATGAAAACCGTGGAACAGCGGGATAAGGAAGAATCGGCCGATTACCGTTATTTTCCCGAGCCGGATTTGCCGTCTTTGATTTTTACGGTTCAGCAGATCAAAGCAGTTCAAGCCGAATTGCCGGAATTGCCCAGAGCCAAAAAATTAAGGTTTATCAAAGAATATCAGGCCAGCGCCATGGATGCGAAAATTTTAGTTGAAGATGAAGCCATAGCCGATTATTTTGAAAAAGCGGTCAGCGAAGCCAGGGCTTGGCTGGAAGCTACCGGCGATTCTTTGGGCACCAGCGAAGAAATTTGGCAGCTAAACGGCAAAAAAATCACTAAGCTGGTTTCCGGCTGGATTTTATCGGAGCTATTTAAGCTGATGAACGAGGCCGGACAGGGCGTTTACGATTTAAAAATTACGCCGGAAAATTTTGCCGAATTCATTATTTTGGTTTACCAGCGCAAGGTTAACAGTTCGGCGGCCCAGCTGATTTTGAAAAAAATGTTTGTTACCGGCGGCGACCCTTCGCATATTATGGAAGAAGATGATTTGGCGCAAGTTGACGATGAAACGGCGCTGGCAGCGGCGGTGGAAAAAATTATTAATGATAATTTTAAGCAAGTATCCGATTACAAAGCCGGCAAAACGCCGTTATTGAAATTTTTTATCGGCTTGGCCATGAAAGAATTAAAAGGCAAGGCTGATCCTGAAAAATTAGCCGAACTTTTCCGCCAAAAATTGTCTTAAATAAAACAAAAACAGCGTTCAATATTTGAGTGCTGTTTTTTAATTTCAATGCCCCGAAGCCCTTAAAGGGCGAAGGCGGATGGTGCGGCTAGGAGGAATCGAACCCCCATTTTAAGGACCGGAACCTTACGCTTTATCCATTAAGCTATAGCCGCAGAAAATTTTTAATCAATTTTTTTACTTGTTTTTTATTATCCAGCCAAATAATCGCCCGATCTCGCTTAAACCAGGTTATTTGCCTTTTAGCGAACTGATGAATGGCAATAGCCAGTTTATTAAACATTTCTTCATAAGTCAACTTGCCTTGCAGATATTGGCCGATAAAGCGGTATTCCAGGCCAAAATCGTCCAGTTTTTTCCAGGAAAGACCTTGTTTTTTTAATTTTTTAACTTCTTGGATCAGGCCCTGTTTTTGCAGGCGTTCTTTTAACCTTTGGTCAATCCGTTTATTTAAAATCTCTCTAGGATATTTAATTCCCAGTAACAGACAATTATATTTAGGATTTGATTTCTTGCTTTTTTGATTTCTTGCTTTTTTGATTTCAATCGCCCTGATTAACCGGCGTTTATTGTTAAAATCCGATTGATTCAGTTTTATTTTATAATTTTTAGCCAAACCTTGCAGTTGTTTTATTGATTTTTTGCTTAATTGATTTCTTAATTTAAGATTCGGTTTAACTTTGGTTAATTGATAGCCGTCAATTATCGATTGCAGATACAAGCCGCTGCCGCCAACCAAAAACGGCGTTTTGCCTCTTTTTAAAATATCATCAATAGCTCGGTAAGCCAGTGTTTGGTATCGGCTTAAGGAAAATCTTTTTTTAGGATTAGCTACGTCAATTAAATGATAAGGGATGGCGCAGTAATCTTTTAAATCTTTGCCGGTGCCGATATCCAGGCCCTGGTAAACTTGGCGGGAATCGGCTGAAACGATTTCACCTTTAAAAACGCGAGCCAGTTTTACGGCCAGTTTGGTTTTGCCTGAAGCGGTAGGGCCTAAAATTACAATCAGTTTATTTTTCATAAGAGCGAGGGCAAGAAAAATTTGTGAAGCTTGTAGAGGCGTATAATTATGCGCCTTGTCCCACCAACGAGATGCGGGTGGGAGCGAGCAAATTTTTGCTTGCCCGAGCGATTAAGATAATAAAATTAAATGTTCTTTTTCCTTTTTAAATAACCCTTGCTGGTTTTCATTTTAACTATTTGGCCGGACAGCGTTCCGCCTTTTGGGGCAAAACGCTCTTTAATTTTAAGCAGTTCGCGTTTTTCGGCTTTGGTTAATTTAAGATGCGGTTTCATATGATTTCTCCTTCCAAGCCAAAGGCGGCGGTTTTGGTTATTTTTACCTTAACCAGGCTGCCAATGGGATAAGAATCGGAAGTTTTAATTTTAACCGTTTTAAAAGTGGCGGTTTTGCCCAGCAGGAAGTTTTTGCGCTGGTTTTCAATTAAAACCTCAACAATTTGTTTGGCGTATTTTTTATTGTTGGCAGCCGCGGTTTTGGTCAAAAGCGCGTTTAAAATCCGCTCGCGTTTTACTTTGGTTGTTTTAGGTACGTTATCTTGCATGGTGCGGGCCGAAACAGTGCCGGCTCTGGGTGAATATTGTGCTAGATAGGCCATGTCAAAGCGGGCTTTTTTAAATAGGTCCAGAGTTTGTTTAAAATCCTCGTTGGTTTCGCCGCAGAAGCCCACAATGGTATCGGTGGTAATGGCGCAAGCAGGAATAATTTGCCTGATGGTTTTGATTATTTTTAAGTATTCGGCTTTGGTGTAACGGCGATTCATGGATTTTAAAATTTTATCCGAACCGGATTGCACCGGCAAATGGAAATAATTGCAGATATTGGGATATTTAGCCACGGTTTGAATAAGCCGGTCGTTGAATTCGGTCGGGTAGGGCGAAGAAAATCTAATCCAGGCCCGAGGCGCCAATTGGGCGGTAGTGGCCAGTAAATCGTTAAAATCCTTGATTTTGGAACCGGTTTCGGGATTGGTGTAGGAATTAACGGTTTGCCCGAGTAAAATTATTTCTTTTACTTTATTTTTAACTGCCTGCTTAATTTCGTTTAGAATTTCTTTGGCCGGCCGGTTTTTTTCCAGCCCCCTGGTATAAGGCACGGCGCAATAAGCGCAAAATTTATTGCAGCCGAAAGAAATGGGGATTAAAGCCTGCCAGTTATTTTGCCGTTTGGGCAGAATCTGCCAAAAGCCGTCGGCATTTTTTACAACCGTTTTTAATTTAAGTTTTTTAGCCAATATGGTTGGCAATTTGCCCAGTTCCAGAATGTTAAAGGTAAGATCGAAAATTTTAGCCAGCTTGGTTTTATCAGCCGGCAAAACACAGCCGCTTAGCAGGGTTAATTTTAACTGGCGTTTTTTAAAATTTTTCCACAAAACGGCTTTGCCTAAAATACGGTCAATGGCCGATTGCCTTACCGAACAAGCCATAGCCACAATAACGTTGGCTTTTTTTTCTTCGCCGGTTTGCTTCATTCCTAGCCCATCCAAAACCATAGCTACCCGTTCGGCGTCGGCATAATTCATGGCGCAGCCCAAGGGCCAGATATAGTAAGTGAGTTTTTTGGCCATTAAAGTTCCGGCGACCTTTCGGCAATTAATTTTTTCATTTTGTCCATAAATTCGGCTTCGCCGATAGCCAATAATTTTTCTTGGCCCCTAACGCGCACAGCCAGCTTATCCGAATTTATTTCCTTGTCGCCGATTACCAGCAGGTAAGGAATTTTTTCACCGGAAGCTTTGCGGATTTTATTGCCCAGAGTTTCGTTGGTTATGTCCGCTTCGGCGCGGATGAGGGCCTGTTTGAATTTTTTTACCAAGTTTTGGCAATGCTCTTCGTGGGTTGAAGCCACCGATAAAATTTTAACTTGGACCGGCGAGAGCCATAAGGGAAAAGCGCCGGCATAGTGTTCCAGTAAAATTCCCAAAAACCTTTCTGGCGAGCCGATAATCGCACGATGAACCATGACCGGGTGTTTTTCAAGGCCGTCGGAATCGGTATATTTTAAGTTAAAGCGTTCGGGCATGTTAAAATCCAGCTGGATGGTTGAAAGCTGCCACTCTCGGCCGATGGCGTCTTTGGCTATAATATCCATTTTCGGCCCGTAAAAAGCCGCTTCGCCCAAAGCCGTTTGATAGTTGATTTTATTGTCTTTAAGCAACTGTTCCAATAAAGCTTGGGATTTGGTCCAAATTTTTTCATCGCCTAAGTATTTTTCTTTCTGGTTCTCGTCCCAAAGCGACAATCTAACATAATAATCAAGGCCGTAAATCTTCAGGGCTTTATTGATAATTTCCAGAATATTCGCAAATTCTTCGGCAATCTGGTCTTCGCGGCAAAAACTATGCCCGTCATCCTGGGCAAAGCACCTTAGCCGGGTTAAGCCGGATAATTCCCCGGGTTTTTCATCGCGGAAAAGATTGGCAAAATCGGCATAGCGGATTGGCAGATCGCGGTAGCTTCTTTTTTGGGAGGCGTAAATTTGAGTATGCTGAGGGCAGTTCATCGGCTTTAAGAAATATTCTTCATCGCTGTAATGCGATTTAACCATCAGCATATCGTTTTTGTATTTGTCCCAGTGGCCGGAAATTTTAAATAATTCAGCTTTGTTTATTTGCGGCGTATGCACTTCCAAAAAGCCGATATTTTCTTGCAATTCAACATCCAGTTTGATGATTTCTTTTCTGATAATATAACCTTTGGGCGTAAACAATGGCATGCCGGGGCCAACCAGATCGGAAAAGACGAATAAATCCAGTTCTTTGCCCAGTTTGCGGTGATCTCTTTTTTTGGCTTCTTCCAGCATAGCCAAATGCTCATCCAGCTCTTTTTGAGTGGCAAAAGCCAAACCGTAAATGCGGGTGAGCATTTTGTTTTTTTCATCACCGCGCCAATAAGCTCCGGCCAAATGGGTAAGCTTAAAAGCCAAATTAATATCTCTAACGCTTTCCAGATGAGGTCCGCGGCACAAATCTACGAAATCCCCGGAATAATAAATGGAAATCACTTCGGGGTCTTCGGCTAAGAATTTAAATTCCGGAGCATCGATTTTGGTAGTGCCTTTGGTTTTAATATCGCGCAGCAGCTCAACCTTGTAAGGCTGGTTCAAATCCTGAAACATTTCTATGGCTTCATCCAAGCTAATTTCCTCGCGAATGTATTTAATGTCGGTTTTTATGAATTCCCTCATTTTCTCTTCAATTTTTTCCAAATCCGCTTCGGTTAAGCTGTAATCGGGAATTTCAATATCATAGTAAAAGCCATTCTCTATGAACGGACCCACGCCAAAGCGGACATTAGGCCAAAGTTTCTGAATGGCCGCAGCCATTAAATGGGCCAGCGAATGCCTGGCCAGGCCAATATTTTTTTGATTCATATGTTTATTTGATTTGGATATTTATCTTATCTTCCAAGGCCGGCAGGTAGCTGGTCCAAAAAGGCATAACAATGGAAACTTCCTTAATATCGCCGAAGCTTTGCAGATATTTAAGCGCGTCTTTTTTTGATAGCCCTTTAAGTTCAGCCGGCTTAATTTGCACATTGGCGATTTGCATATCGTATTCGCCCTTAATTTGGGCCAGCAGATTTTCGGAATTTTCATCAATCAAGCTTACCTGGTAATTAAAGCTATTAGGATCGATTTTTATCAAGGCCTCGCCGGTTTTATAAATTTCCGGCAGGTTTTTGGAAGCGATTTCTTTAAGCTTGGCTTCATCAAAAACCACTCCCTTAACGCCCAAGCCTAAAGTTATGGAAAATTCTTTTTGGCCGGAATTAAGTTTGGCGGTGGTGGAATATTTTAAAATTTCTTTTAATAAGGCGCCATCGGCCAGTTTTTGTCCGGCTGGCAGCTGGGCGTTCAATTTTTCTTTAATTTTATCAAAAAGAATGTTGGCTAAATCGGCCTTGGCTTTATCAACCGTTTCCTGGGTAAGTTTGGTTTTGGCAACGGTTTGCAGTTTAAAAGTTTCAGTGCTTTCGCCATAAATTTTATCGCGCAAACCTTCCCAAAGGCCGGGAATGGTAAATTTAGTCGGACCGATGGCAAAAGTATCGCCAGCTTGGTCGGCCACTATGGTTGCCGTTACTTTGCCGCCAGCCGGCACGGTAACGGTTTCGCTTAAGCGGTATAATTTGTTATCCGGGGATAAAAATCTGGTCGTGGCAATTAAGGGCTGGGCTTTGGAGTAGTTATTGGCAATGGTTATTTGCCCGCTGGCTTTATCGGCGGTTTCTGCAAACTGTTCGGCCGGGTAGGTTTTAGTATCTTCCAGAGAGCTGGAAATAATTTCTCCGGCTAATTTTTCGGATAAGTCATCGGCCGCTTTAAGATTATTTTTATCGATAATTTGAATGGCAAAACCGACTGTTTGCGTCCGCCAATTGGGCGCGAGGTAAACGGTGGCCTGCGACAGGGCAAAATAAAGGATAGCGCCGATTAAACTAAGCGCCAGGATGGTAAAAATAATTACCAGATAGCGGTAGCCCGGTTGGATGGAATTGAGCGGCCGCCTTTTGATTTTTTCTTTCGTCATACGGATGAATTATAGCATTTTTTAAGCATTACTGTCTATTCAATAGTTATATTTTCCGGCCCGACCAATTTTTCCAAGCTGTTTTTAAGTTCGCCGGTAAATTCCACTTTTTGGGTTATTTTTACGGTGCGGTTCCCAAGCTTAACATAAACCGGAATGGCGCCGGCGGATTGCTCCAGAATTTTTTTAAGCGGGTTTAAAATAGTCTCCATTTGATTTTGCGCCAAAGTGACCGTTATTTTATTGATGGATTCGGCGATAGCCGTTAGAGTGCGCATGTTATCGCAGATAACTTTGGGCGAGCCGTCTTTATCCGTTAATTTGCCGTTGATTAAAATAATCTGGTCTTCGGCCCACTGGTTTTGGTTTTTTTCCAAAACGGTTGGAAAGACCAAGACTTCCACGCTGCCGGTTTCATCCGTTAAAGTGGCAAAAACCATGGGTTTGCCGGTTCTGGTAATAACCCGCTGCAATTTTTGGATAATGCCGGCCAGTTTTACGCATGAGCCGCTGCCCATGGTGCCCAGTTGGCTGGTTAAATGCCGGTCGGCGGGCAATAAATGCCTAAAATCAGCTAAGGGATGTTCGGAAAGGTAAATGCCCAATAACTCTCGTTCCCAGGCCAAGCGGACTTGTTTTGAAATGGGCGGAGCGGCTTCCAGTTTTAAAACCGGCACATTGTTAATTGCGGAGCCGGCGAACAAATCGGATTGGTTGCCCTCAATGTTGGTTTTTTTGCCGAACTTTAAAAGTTTTTCAATGTTAAATAGCATGGCGGCACGGTCGCCCAGTTTATCCAACGCTCCGGCTTTAATCAGCGATTCCAATGATTTCTTGTTTAAATCCTTGTCTTGGATTCTTAGCAGAAAATCTTCCAGGGTTTTAAAAGGCCCGTTTTGTTTTCGTTCATGGATAATGGCTTTGGTTAAATGTTCGCCCACGTTTTTAATGGCCCTTAAGCCAAAGCGGATGCGCGGTTCTTTTTTGGTCTCCTCGCTTACCACCATGGTAAAAATGGTATAGCTTTCGTTAATATCCGGCGGCAGCACGGCAATGCCCATTTTTTCGCATTCGGCTATTTCCAAAGCCACGCGGTCGGTATTTTCCTGGTCGGCGGTTAAGAGGGCGGCCATTAACTGGGTGGGGTAATTGGCTTTAAGATAGGCGGTTTGATAGGAAATCATGGCATAGGAGGCGGCGTGGGCGCGGTTAAAGCCATAGCGGGCGAAGGGCAGAATGTACTCCCAGATTTTTTTGGCCACGCTTTTGGTAACGCCGTTTTTAATCATGCCGCCGATCATTTTTTCTTCCTGTTCTTCCAGCAATGATTTGATTTTTTTGCCCACGGCTTTGCGCAGCACGTCCGCTTCGGCATAGGAAAAGCCGGCCAACTCGCGGGCGATTTCCATAATCTGTTCCTGGTAAACGGCAATGCCGTAGGTTTTTTCCAAAATGGCTTTTAGCTTGGGATGTAAATAGGTAACGGTGCGCGTGCCTTTTTTGCCGGAAATATAATCGGGAATCAGTTCCATCGGGCCTGGGCGATACAAAGAGATCATCACGATAATGTCTTCAATATCGCTGGGTTCCAGCTGGATCAAATAGCGGCGCATGCCCGAAGATTCCAATTGAAAGACGCCGGTGGTTTGGCCTTTTTGCAGCAGCTTGAAAGTTTTTTGGTCGGTAATGGGAATTTGATCAATATTGATTTTCCGGCCTTCGGTTTTTTCCATAATTTCCAAAGCGGTTTCGATGATGGTTAAATTTTTTAAGCCTAAAAAATCCATTTTTAACAGGCCCAGGGATTCAATGGGATGAAGCGAATATTGGGAAACCACGGTTTGGTCGTCGGAGGAGGCGTATTGCAAAGGCACGTGATTAGATAAATCGTCCGGCGTAATTAAAACGCCGCAGGCATGGGTGGAAGCGTGCCGGGCCACGCCTTCCAGTTTTTTGGAAAATTCAATCAGGTTTTTAGCCTGGGGATCTTCTTCGTAGATTTTTTTCAGTTCCGGCGACTTTTTCAGCGCTTCATCCAGCGTCATGAACATGGGAATTTCCTTGGCCAGGCGGTCGCAGTAGGAATAGGAAAGCCCCAAAGAGCGGCCGACATCCCTAACGGCCGCCCGGGCGGCCATGGTGCCGAAAGTGATAATTTGGGAAACTTGGTTTTTGCCGTATTTTTGAGTAACATAATCAATTACCTCATTCCGCTTAGTATCGGCAAAATCCAAATCAATATCGGGCATGGAGATTCTTTCCGGATTTAAAAAGCGCTCAAACAGCAGGTTGAATTTTAATGGATCAATGTTGGTAATGTTGGTTAAATAGGAAACAATGCTGCCGGCAGCGCTGCCGCGGCCCGGGCCGACCACAATGTTATTGGTTTTGGCCCAATTGACAAAATCCTGGACAATCAAGAAATACGAGGCAAAGCCCGTTTTGCTGATTACCGACAGTTCATAATTAAGCCGATCGGTAATTTCTTCAGTAATGTTTTGGCCATAGCGTTTGCTTAAACCCAATGCGCACAGCTTGGTTAAATAGCTTTCCGGCGTTTCGCCATCGGGCACGGCAAAATGGGGCAGCAGTATTTTGTTAAGCTCGATTTTTACATTGCAGTCTTCGGCTATTTTTAAGGTATTCTCCAGCGCCCGGGGCAGCCAATTAAAAGCGGCTTGCATTCTTTCGGGCGAGGAAAAAGAAAAATCTTCGCCCAGCATGGTTAAGCGGTCGGTGTCGGATTGCTTTTTTTTGGTTTGGATGCAGAGCAGCAGATCCTGGGCTTCGGCATCTTCGGGATTTAAGTAGTGAGTATCATTGGTGGCCACGACGGGTATGTTGAATTCTTCGGAAAATTTGGCCAGCTGTTCGTTAATGATTTGTTGTTGGGGAATATTGGGATGGTATTGGACTTCCAGATAAAAATTATCCTGGCCGAAAAGATTTTGGTATTTTTGCACCAGCTCGCGCGCCTGATTTAGATCGCCGTTGGTAATGGCTTTGGGAATTTGGCCTTGCAAACAGGCCGAAAGCCCGATTAAGCCCTCATGGTATTGTTCCAGCAGTTGCCAATCGATTCTGGGTTTATAATAAAAGCCCTCCAAATGGGCGAAGGTGGTTAGTTTTAAGAGGTTTTGATAGCCCTGCTGGTTTTTGGCCAAGAGCACCAAATGGAACGGTTCGTTATCCAGCCGGCCTTGCTTATCGTGGCGGCTTTTGGGAGCCAGATAGGCCTCCATGCCGATAATCGGCTTGATGCCGGCTTTTTTGCATTCCTGGTAAAACTCGATTACGCCGTACATGGAACCGTGATCGGTTAAGGCTACGGCGCTCATGCCGAACTTTTTGGCTTTTTTTACCAATTCCGGAATTTTGGGTAAACCGTCTAACAGTGAGTAATGGCTGTGATTGTGGAGATGGACGAACATGGTTGTATTTTACCTGCAAAATAACGGTTTAGCAACCCTGAACCAGTCGCTTCGCGACGGTTCAGGGCAGGCCCTGTTTAGGCCAAAAAAACCGATATAAAAAATGTAGGGGCACAGCATGCTGTGCCCCTACAATGCAATGCAATAAAATAATAATTTATTCGGATTTGGCGTTTTTCCGCCGGGCGGTTTTTTTGGCCTTTTTTTCCTGCACATAATCGGCCACTTTTTTACCAACCTCCATGACAGCGGCGATGGCATTGCCGAAATTATTGACTTTTTCTTTGCTTTTTTCAAAAAATTCCCTGACCGCTTCCATGGTTTTGTTGAAAGTTTCCGTAACCTGGTAAACCCGTTTTAAAATCATGGCAAAATAGTAAATCACCCAGCAGACAAAAATGGTCAGCCACAAAACACAGAAGGCGATAATGATGTTTAAAAGGTCCTTGGAGTTTTCCAGCATATATTTTGGTAATTTCAGCCAGAGGCTGATCGGCCTTTGGTCGAGGTTAATTAATTAACGGCTATATTATACCACATTTTTAAAATTTTTGCAGTTATGATACAATAATGGCATGGAAGAATATAAAATAGACGATGTTTCCGAAGATCAACTAAAAACCGGCTATTGGCTGTTAACTCATCAGCAACAACTGAAAAAATTTTTGGTGGGTTTTCTTATTTTTACCGCGGCCGCTATTTGGGCGATCGTTATTTACGGTTTAACCGTATTTATCAGCCAGTCGCCGCAGGATCAGGCCATTGTCAGCGGCATCATTAACAGCCATTTGGATTTTGCGGATTTTAGGGCCAAAATCAAGCCCCAACCTTTGGAGTTTTCCGCTGTTCAGATTATTTATACCGGCAATGACAAGTACGATTTTGTGGCCGAAGCGTTTAACCCCAACGAGCGGCGAGGCGTGCTTAAGCTGACTTATCAATTTTTAAGCGGCGATTATTTAACGCCCACGGCTACGGCCGTTATTTTACCAAAGCAGAAAATTTATCTGTTCAGCTTAGCTAACGATTCTTTATTGCCGCTTTCGAGCGTCACTTTAAAAATTAAAGACGTGGTTTGGGCCGACCTGGCAGCATCCGGCAAGTTTAGCGATCCTTTGTTTAATTTCAGCGAGATCGGTTTTCGTCGCGATCAGCAATCCGGCCGTTTCAGCGCTGCTTTTACCGCCACCAACAATACTTTGGCTAATTTTTGGTCGGTGGATTTGCAGGCGGTTTTATTCAGCGGCAGTGCTATTATCGGAGTTAATCAGATTAATTTGGAGCGGTTTTTAGGCGAAGAAAAGCGCGATGTAACCATCAGCTGGTTTGAGCGCTTGCCGCAGGTTACCGGCGCGGCGGTGGTGCCGGTGGTTGATGTTTACGATCCGGCCAATTTTTTTACAACTCCCGGCCTGCCGCAGAACCCGGAACAGTAAACCACAGCACCACTTTGATTTGTGGTGCTGGGTAAAGCCGTTTATGTGGAAAAAATTGCTCAGTTTTTTTAAATACAACGATTGGTATTTAATCATCAATGCATTGCTTTTGATGATTTTTAGTTTAGTCGCCTTGTACAGCCTGCAGATTAACGTCGCCCAGCCCAACTACACCTTTTTTAACCGGCAATTGATTTTTGTTCTGGCCGGGCTGGTAATTTTTTTCTTCAGCAGCGCCGTAAATTTTAAGGTTTGGAGCGATTATTACAAAATTTTATTCGGCTCCAGCATTGTTTTATTGCTGATTGTCTTGGTGATCGGCGTCAGAATCAGGGGCACCAGCGGCTGGCTGGAGTTTTTGGGCCAAACTTTTCAGCCCGCGGAGCTGGTTAAGATCGTTTTGATAATTTGGCTGGCCAAATTTTTTACTTTAAAAAGCAAGCATCCGCATTTAATTCGGGATATTTTGGTTTCCGCCGTTTTTTCGGGTATTTTAATCGGCTTAATTTTATTGCAGCCCGATTTCGGTTCGGCCATGATTTTAGCTTTCACTTGGCTGGGCATGGTTTTGCTCTTGCCGATTAAGCGCAGGTTTTTAATCGGTTTGCTGGCGGTTATCTTGATTTTTGGTGCGATTTTTTGGCTGTTTGTTTTTCAAACTTATCAAAAGGACCGGTTGTTAACCTTTATCCATCCTCAAAGCGATCCTTTGGGTTCCGGCTATAACGTGCAGCAGGCGATCGTGGCTATCGGCTCCGGCCGGCTGATCGGCCGGGGTTTGGGCCTGGGTTCGCAAAGCCAGCTTAATTTTTTGCCCGAACAGCAGACCGATTTTATTTTTGCCGTGATTGCCGAGGAGCTGGGCCTGGTGGGTGCCGGGCTGGTGCTGATTTTGTTCCTAAGCCTGATTTTAAGGGTTTATTACAACGCCAAGGAAACGGCCGATCATTTTGGCCACTATTTCGGCTTGGGCGCCGTAATTTTGCTCTTGGTCCAAATTTTCGTCAATCTGGGCATGAATTTGGGCATTGCCCCGGTTACGGGCATTACTTTGCCTTTGATCAGCTACGGCGGCAGTTCGCTGTTTTCGGTTTTAATAATTTTGGGCATTATCAACAGTTTGCATATCAGGAACAGGAAATTCCTCTTTACCAGCAATCGGACCTCGGAGCCGCATTTAGACATTTAAAAACCTTACCGTAGCCCTAGCCGTTGGGACATATAATTCCTTACTTAAGCGTGGCCTTTAATTTGGCAATTTTTTCATTAATCGTCTTTTTCAATTGTACTGGATTCAGGGATAAATACAACT
>JAPLWM010000033.1 GCA_026396575.1 Candidatus Komeilibacteria bacterium | reverse complement strand
TTAAAAGAACGTTATTTTGATCAATTTGAACATGGGTTAATCTGTCGGCCCAGTTGTAAGCATAGCTTTTAACTCCATCCGAAGTTAAATTGCCGTTTTGGTCATAGGCGTAAGTCTGATTGGATATCTTGGATGCCTGATTTTTTTAAAAGTTCTTCAATTAAAGTTTCGGCTATTCGGCCTTTTAATATGCTTTCCGGGTAATTATTTTAATCTATCTTTTTCATGATTTTTAATAATCTTCTATTTTGCCTTTTTCCTATACCTCTCTATTATCTCCGCCACCGTTTCCAAGACCCTTCTCGGGGTAGTGTCTTTTTTAAAGATATAAGCGGCGGCACCCATTTGCCTGCTTTTCTCCCTGTCTTTTTCGGTATTTAAATTGGTAAAAACAATAATCGGCACATTCTTGGTTAGAGGGTTCTTTTTGACGGCTTCCAAAAAATCATAGCCTTGTTCAGCCACGGTGTTTTCGGGTTTTGGGATGATAATGTCCAGCATGACTACATCCGGTTTTTCAAACTGGGTTACGGTCATGGCTTCTTTAATATCGCCCGTAGATAAAAAGTCATAGCCGTTTCTTTCAAAAAAATCATGATACATATCCAAAAGCATCTTTTCATCTTCAACAAATAATATACGGCCTTTATCTGATCTCATAATTCCGGTAGTTTTCATATGGTTTTTGGTTAATTATTTTCTTCAAAAATAACCACACTTTCATCCATGGGTGTTGGTGTAATCTTGCCAATCTCCTGGTTTTTGTAAATAGGCAGAGTAAAGCTGAAAGTTGAACCTTTATTCGGCCCTTGGCTGATAACGTTAATTTCCCCGTTATTGCCCTCAACGATTTTCTTGGCAATATACAGTCCCAAGCCAGAACCGTCAGGATGAAGTTGCGTTGCTCCTTTGCCTCTGACGAACTTTTGAAACATGGTTTTTTTGTCTTCCTCGGTAATGCCAGCGCCGGTATCTTGAACGTTAATTTTAAGGTGATCACCTTTCAGTAACTCATAGGAAACGGTTACACTGCCTTTGTTAGTGTAGAATACGGCATTATCCAAAAGATTGGAAATAACATTGATAATCTGCTTGGGATCGCAGAAAACTAAGGGTGTTTTAAATTTGGGTTTTTCTATGGATAATTTAAGATTTCTTTCAACGGCCAATTTTAACTTTTGTTTTTCAGGCAATAATCTTTCAACCATAGCCGCCATATCTACCGGTTCCGCTTTCATTTCCATTTTCTCGCCTTCCAAGTCATAGGCTTTAAGAAAATCGCCAATAACGGAGTTTAAGCGTTCAAAACCGTTTTGGATGGGTTCCATGGCTTGCTTAATATTATAGGTTTTATCATTTAATAATTCAAAGGCATTTCTGACCACTGAAAGGGGGGTGTTTAGTTGATGATTAGCTACTCGGAGAAAATCATTTTTTACATCCAATAGTTCCTGTAGACGTTGGTTTTGTCCCTTTATGTCTGTGGTTTGTTCGTCAACTTTGGTTTGCAGGTTTTGATTGAAGTCTTGAACCTGGCTATATAAAAGCGCGTTTTCAATAGCGACTGATGCCTGTTTAGACAAAATATTTAAAAGATCCAGATCTTCTTTGCTATAAGCGTCGCCGGAGATTTTATTACCTAAAACTATAATACCTATAAGCTTATTACTACTGATTAAAGGTAGACATAAAGAGGCTTCAATCTTGGCCATGTGTTGTTTAAGATTAGCAAGGCCTTCTTTATCTTTTGTGTTCTTAGCGTCAGTGATTAAAAATTCCAACTCTTCCCTGATTAATATTTTTTGACTTTGTTCGAGATATTGAGTTAAGAAATTATTCTGGACTAAAGATATGCCATTATGTTCATCAAAACCAACTACTTTAGCGATTTTATATTTAACAATACCTGCTTGCTCGTCAGCCAACAAAACTCCTGACCGTTCAAGGTTCATGGTATTTTTTATGGTATCAACGACAAGATTGATAATTTGTTTCAGATCAATAATGGTTGTTAATTTATTGGTTAAATTATTAATTGTTTCTTGATAGTTATATAAATCAGAAAATAAATAACGTTTAGTGATTTTCTGCAGTAATCTTTGAAAGGGGGTAAAAATTATACTGAAAGCTAAGGCTAGAGGTATGCCCAAAAGATAAGCGCCTTTAATGAAAACTCCGCCAAAAAAAGAATTATTTAAACCAGTAACGAAATAAAAAAAGCCGTAAGCAAAGGCGGCAACTATAAAATAAGTTAAGATTTTTTGAAAAACTATCCTTATATCCATTAAACGATACCGAATAATGGAATAGGCCATGCCGGCAACATAAACAGAACCTAGTATATTTGCCACTGGCGGCACGGGAATGCCATACCATAATAAGTAATTTGTCGATCCGGCTATAAAGCCAATGGCAAAACCTAAAAAAACATATTTAATTTGAGATCGTATAATTCCAGTTGAATTATGAAATGTTTTATATAAAAGATAGGTGGCATAAATTACCAGCAGAACCCAGAGAGATAAAAATGCGTGAAACGCTATTCCAGGCTTTGGCCAAAATGGGAATGTTAATAGTGGCTCAACTCTACTAATAAATAATGGGGTAAAATTAAGCAAGAAAAAAATAAAAAAGATTACATAGCTTAAAATCAATAACTTTTTTCTTTCTTTTAACCTGTTAATTAAAGCTAAAACAAAATGCAAATAAGTTGCTGGAATAAAAACCGCGCCAGCCATTAATAATCTGGTAAAGAATAAGGCGCTGACTGCGTCGTTGCTGGTTTGCCAAAAATAATAGCCGATACTCCAAATAATCACGCTTAAGGCAAAGAGGGCAAAGGCGATATTTGTCTTGCCTTTTCTATTTTTGTTAAAAACAAACAAACCCAGTAATAAACTGGTGGTAGCGTTAAACAGGGCTGAAAAAGCGTAATAATTCATAGATAAGAAAAGCCCGAGGTTGCTATAATTATAACATTTCCTCGGGCTTTAGAGAACATGGGTGTCCTCCTTTTGTACTATGGCCAGTACGTGGAGTTTAAGCGGTTCGCTTACCAGACGGACATTGTTGAAGCCGCCATTTGAAACGATTTCCGCCATATCCTGTGGAGTGCGGTAGATCATCGGCCAATTGATGACCCATTTGAGAAAGTGCTGCTCAGAGTTGTGCATGATGTTGCAAGTCAGGAAGAATCCCTTAGGGGGCAATACTTCCTGAATTTTGGAAATCAGCTTAACCGCCGTCGGATAAGGCAGATAATCCAGAAGCCCTAACATCTCAATGATTTGCGGTTTGAACGTTTTAGCCACTCCGGAAACCCGAAAGACCGTAGCGTTCACAACTTGAATCCTATCGCTGACTCCATACCTTTGAGCCAGCACTTGGGCATAATCAAGAGCTGTTTGATCCTGATCTAAAAGCATAGCGGATACGTGAGATCCTTTGCTTTTAAACTCGGCTATGAGCTCAATGATTGCCTGTGCTGATCCGCAAGCAAGAGACAGAATGCGCACCTCTTGGTGGCCGTTGCAGGCGATAATCGCTCGCCTTACTTCTTCCTTGACCAGTTTGAAACGGTTGCGCACTGATTGCGCGTTTATCATTCCAAACCAGAAATCTCCCAGCTTGTCGCCTAAACCATATCCTTGGTTAAAGCGCCAGTTGTAGATTTGATCAAGAGCTTTCCAAGAAGCCGCGCCTTCTTTTACTTTCCTTAGTTCAGGACACAAGCCATCAAACCAGAGGCTATTAGTCTTTGCTTCGGGTAGTTTCAAGAATTTACGAATTCCTTTCTTGCTCATTACCCAGAGGATAAGAAGCCACATTACCGGCAACGCCAGCCAATAAAGCCACCTTCTCGTTTCATACATTGAAACAGGGAGTGGCTTTGTAACTGATACGGTGCTGATATCATGGCGGGATATTTCAAGACCCCTTGAGATTTCAACTACCGTAGCGGTAGCCGTTCGACTGTTCATTGTATGCTCCTTTGTGAATGTGCGGTTTATTATATCTAAACAAATAATTATACACTAATTATCAGAAAAGTCAAGGTCTTTTATTTCATCCGGATGAAAATTAAATAAACTAAAATGGTTGAAAAAAGAACTCCAGAGATATATGGAACTGGATAAATTATATTGACACCATAGGCCGGTAAAAAGGCTGCAACGCTAATGATTATAAACAATAAAAACGGGATAAACATATACAATCCTTGAGTTTTTAAAATACCTTCGGAATTTCTATAATTTCTGTAAAAATTTAATAAGCAAAGAAACATATAAATTAAAAGAAAGACCATGAAAAAATGATGGAAAATTTGCGCTTTGCTATGCACTATCCATTGGTATTTAAATAAGCCGCTGACAAAATAATCAGTGCGGCTTAAAATTAAAAAAATAAACGCTAAAATATACCCTGTATTAATTACTGTTTTATTTCCCCTTAATCTGCAAAAAACAACGCTGAAATGGTAGAAAAGTATTGGAGAAAAAACAACCCCTAAATAAATAAATCTATCCCAAAAAATAGCAAGAGCTTCATTCTCTCGGTTTATTAGCATCATAAAAGTGCCAAATAACCACATAAAAGCCGTTAAACATAATAATAGGAATAAAAATTTTAATCTGAATTCATACCTTTTTGAAAAAATAAAAAGCCCCAATGCTAAAACAAATAAAGAACTCAGGAGAGGTATTAAATTGATTAAATTAGTAATCATAGTTTATATTATACCAAAAAACATTAAATTATACACTTTTTAATAGAAAGGTCAAGTCCGTTTACGAATAAGATAAAAATGGCTTTTAAAATATGTTTTTGCTATAATACCTATATAAATAATCATGAAATATATGGGAATAAAAAAGATGTTTTCATTAAAAAATGATAATTATCGTAAAGCTCGAGGCGGATACGCTCGTTTTTTAAACCTATATTGTTCTAGTTGCAAACATCCTTTGGTCTTATATCAAAAAGACGGCCCCGGACCATTAAAACGTTTATACCTCGATCGTGTTTTAACGCCTGAAATTTCTAAAAACAAAAAAGAGCTTATTTGTAAATCTTGTAGAAAAATCATAGGAACTAGGTATATTTATAAAAAGGAAAATCGCCCCGCTATTCGTTTATACCAAGATGCCATTACCAAAAAAATAAGCAGGGGCATTTATATTATTAAATAGAAAAACTAAAACATTTTTAAAAATAACCTAACTCATTTGGGTTATTTTTAAATTTACCCAAATTTTTTAAAAGGCGCTTCTAAATTCATATGATCAAAATAATTACAATAATAGTGAGAAAAATAGGTTAAAGTTACCAACAGCTTACCAACTGGGGCTGGTCTGGACTGCTTTAAGGATAAGCGTCATTAATATAGCTGTAATAAAGCAAACTATATGAAAAAAGCGGTATTATACGCCAGAGTCAGCTCCAGCATGCAGAAAAAGGAGCATACAATTGATAGCCAAATTTTAGCGCTTAAAAAGCAAATTGCCGAAGCCGGTGACGTTTTAATCAAGGAATACATTGATGACGGCTACAGCGGAGCCAGGCTGGATCGTCCGGCCTTAAGCCAATTAAGAAAGGATTTAAAAACAAACTTGTTTGAAACTATTTACTTCCATAATACCGACCGCATAGCGAGAGACGTAACTTTCCAAAATATCATTATTTCTGAAATCCTGAAACATAGAAAGCAGATAATAATCAACGGCAAAGATTACGTCCACAATCCGGAAAACAAATTCACTCTGACTGTTTTAGGAGCGGTAGCTGAACTGGAGAGAGCTAAAATTATGGAACGAGTATCAAGAGGCAAGAAAATGAAACTGGATCAGGGCCTGCTGGTAGGCTGCGGCTGCGGAACTTACGGCTACGATTACCTCCATAAAACGCCGACTTCTGCGCCTAAAATGATTATTAATGAAGAGGAGGCTAAAATAGTTAGGTTTATGTTCACTGAATACGCCAAAAGTAGAGTGAGTATGAACCAGATTACCAGGAAGCTGGAAGAATTAAAAGTTAAAACCAAAGCCGGAAAATACATCTGGCGTAGGACGCTTTTTAAAAGCATGCTAAGAAACCATACCTATTGCGGCATTAAGTATTACAATCAGACAAAACGAATAAGGGAATACGCCAATCCCCTGTTTAACGTCAGCCATTCTTCTTCTAAAATAGTTAAGCGGGATAAAAAGGACTGGATACCGATCAAGGTTCCAGCCATAGTATCCCAAGAGCTCTTTGATAAAGTGCAGGAAAGATTAATTTGGAACAGGCAGCGCTACAGAAACCCCAAGAGAACGCATCTTCTAAGCTCGCTGATAAGATGCGGGCATTGTGGTAGCAGCTTTTACGGCTACCGGAGGCACTATACGGTAGTGCGGAAAACTAAGCCTTC
Organism: Candidatus Komeilibacteria bacterium; assembly: GCA_026396575.1. Lineage (GTDB taxonomy): Bacteria > Patescibacteriota > Patescibacteriia > UBA1558 > UBA10009 > JAPLWM01. The sequence goes on along the minus strand of JAPLWM010000033.1, from coordinate 297 downwards.
CTATATTTTTCACAGAGTCGCCTACAAATGCAGCTGGCGATTACAACAAAACGATCATTATAAATATGCCCCGATTAACAGATGCATCAGCAGCGAAATTAGCGCGCCTATTATGGAAGCGAAGGTCTTCAGCGTCATAGAAAAAACTATGCTTAATCCTGAAAGCCTGAAAAAACACATGGACTTTTTTAAAAGCAAGGGTAGAGTAGCTCAGCTTAAAATGGAAAATAAGCTAAAAAGCATGGAACAGGAAATCCAAAATTTAACTGAAAAGAAAAAAAGAGTTATAGATATTTA
>JAPLWM010000010.1 GCA_026396575.1 Candidatus Komeilibacteria bacterium | reverse complement strand
TTAAAAGAACGTTATTTTGATCAATTTGAACATGGGTTAATCTGTCGGCCCAGTTGTAAGCATAGCTTTTAACTCCATCCGAAGTTAAATTGCCGTTTTGGTCATAGGCGTAAGTCTGATTGGATATCTTGGATGCCTGATAAGGATCGGCATTGCGGTAAATATAATTGCCAATGTCGGATTTGGCAAGAATGTTGCCAATGGGGTCGTAAGCGTAGGTTTGCTGATAATTCTGGTTATTGGCGGAAGCGGTAACCGTGGCGCCGGTTAAGCGATATAAATCATCATAGGAATAATCGGTGGTTTTGGCAAGATTGGTTTGGGAAGAATCAACCAAACGGGTGATATTGCCCACGCTATCGTAACCGTAAGCCAAATCCTGAATTATCAGATTAAACGGATTAACCGTTCTTTTGGCGGTTAAGCGATAGGCCTGAACCGGATCAAAAATATTAGTGGAAACAATGCGTGAATTATACCTAATTTCAGCGATTTGCTTAAGGGGAGAATATGCCACATTGGCAATTAAAGGCACGGCGGTTATGATATTCTGATTCGGTTCGGCAGTGCGCAAAGTTATGGGCAGGGCTAAACGGTTGTAAGTGTAGTAAACCTGGGAATTGTCCGGATAAATAATGCCGGTAGGCACGCTTTGGGTATTGTAAGCCCACTGGGTGCTGAAGTATTTATTATCAATGGTTTTGGCTTCCTTGGTTACCCGGCCCCATTTGTCGTAAGTATAAGTAGTGGCGGCGCCTGCTGAAACCACGCGGTACAAGCGGCCCTGGCCGTAAGTTCCGCTATCGTAAGCGTAGGTTGCTTCCGTGCCTTGAGCGCCTTGAAAATCCTCGGTTAAAATCCTATTTAAGCTGTCGTAGGCATAGACGGTTACCTGGCCTTTTGGATCGGTTTTGGAAATTAAATTAGAAGCGGTATCGTATTGATAACTCCAAACGCCGAAATTTTGGGCATCGGCTTTATGCATTTCTTCCTGGGCGGTTAAGCGGCCCAAGGTATCGTAGGTAAAATTATGGGTGTTGTTCTGGCTGTCGGTAATTTTGGTTAATTTGCCCAATAAATTGTACTCATATTTAGTAGAATAAACTTCATTAGCCAGATATTCGTCAACCTGAACCAGCTGGCCATAAGCGTCTTTATATAGTTTTTTCTGCTTGCCATTGGGATCGGTAATTAACACGTTCCAGCCGTCATAGGCGTAAGAAGTTAAGTAATGATGGTTGGCATCGCCGATGAATTCCTCGGTTAAAACCCTGTTTTGCGCGTCGTAGGCATACTCGGTGCGCGGAGTATTCCAATCGGGCTGGGCATAAGCAGAGCTGTTGGCAAAGGCCACCAAGGATTGCTTAGCCACATTGCCTTTTTCGTTGTAAGCAATACTGGTAACCCTGAATTGATTGGCGGTTTCCGATTGTTCCCTGGTTTGAATAGTCCGGCCCAAACCGTCAAAATAGGTATAAATTTCCTGCTTTAAAGAATTGTCATTGGGATAATTTGTCTGCTTGGTCCAGGAAGGATTATCCGTATCATGATATTCGTAATTTTGCATTACCAATAAATTGCTGGAAGCCGGGTTGGTTTTTCTTGCCTGCATCAATCGCCCAAAAGCATCGTAATCCCTTTCTTCAATTACGCCATTGGGATCGGTGATTTTTTTAATTTGCCCGGTAGCTAAATCGTATTCTGTTAAAGTAACCTGATAAAGATGATTGGTGGTTTTGGCGGGATAATAATTGTTATTATCATAAACAACATTAGTCCGATGGTTTAAGGGATCGGCAGTTTGAGTAACCAAACCGTAAGCATTGAAGGTTTTTTGATAAACGGTTTGGGGCACGGTTAAATCCTCTTTAGTGGGATTGGCCTTAGCTACCTGGCCGAAATTCAAGCCGTCGTAAGTAATGGCTACCGTGGAACTGGCCCGGGTTACGGGATCCGAAACAACTTTGCTTTTTGGCGCCGCTAAAATATGCAAATCCACATCCGTTGGTTCGGCGTATTCGTAGACCGAATTTTTCTCGTCGCCAACTACTGTTTCATCCGTATTTAAAAACACGCCGTTTTGCGCGGCCATAACCGCGCCTAAATTTTCCTGCTCCGTTACATTGCCGGTTTCAAAATCATAATGCATTTTAACGGCTTTGGCCTGAACATTATCTAAAACATCTTGGGAATTGAACATGCTGAAACTGGCCGGTTCGCTCCAAGCGCCTTGAGTGCCGTTTTCCGCTTCATCGTCCCAAAACTTAATCCGCCAATAATAGGTTGTGCCATCATAGGCTAAGGGCTCGCCGCCGTATTGGATTTCTTCGCTTCTGGCGCCATTATCAACTAAATTGTTTAATAATTGTTTTTCGCTGTCCCAAACAGGCGAAGAAAAATTATTATTATCGTCAACCTGAATTTGATGCCATTTGGCGCTGTCTATGGGATTGGGATCATTATAAATAGCGGAAAACAACGGATTTTGATTAAGCAAATCCCTGGGTTCAACCCGGCTTTCGGTTAATAAATTAACCGGAGCAACCGGAGCGGCGCTGCCGTCCATGTAAAAATAATCCTGGCCATCGCTCCATAAACCTTCGCTGTGAACCTGATCGCCATTATCCCAAAACTTTATTCGCCAATAATACTGGCGACCGTCTAGGGGTAATTGATTGCCAAGTTGAATTTCCATGCTTCTAGCGCCATTAGCGGTTGAGGTTGCCAAATTCTGTTTGCCACTATCCCATAAGGGATCGGCAAAACTGTTATAGCTGTTATCCGCGCCATATAAAGCATCAGCTCTGATAACTTGAATTTGATAGGCAATGGCTTGGTCATTGGCGTTCTCATCGTTATAGACAGCGGAAAAATGCGGTTGCTGATTTTGGATATTATCGGGGTTAACCTGGTCTTCAACTTGAGGATCGGTAGGAACGCCAGGGGTAATGTTATTGTAGTAAAAATTTACTGTTAAAAGTGGCTTTGAATTTTCATCGTTTTGCTCTGATGTCAGTATTGATGAATACAAGGACTGCTGTCCTCCTGGCTGACTATTATTAAAATCATCTCCCGATCTTAAAGCCAGCTTAGTCCAACCATTGGGGTTAATCCATGATCTTCCTTCTGCATTTAAATCGGCAGTTCTTGATTGATCTTGTTGGCCATTAAAAGTGCCGACATAAATCTGTCCGCCATTAACATTGCCTACCGTACTGTAATCTGATTCCTGTAATTGATTAGTGTGCTGATTAGAATTAACTATAATAGCGCTGTTAATAAAAAGATCATTATTACCATTGGCAGTTGTTAATCTTAAAGTTGCACTCGTCACAGTAATATCTTCCGGCAAATTGGCAGTATTAAAAGGCAAGAAAACACGACTGATATAATTACGGCCAATACTTAATTCGGCTGAACCGTCCCTATAAGACAATCCGTTGCCCTGTTGGGCATTATGTATTACATCCCAAGCGTCAACTAATCTTCCGTGGACTCCATTATAAGCTACATGGCCGTCGGCCGGAGAATATGGCTCGCCAACCTGCTGGCCTTCTTCGTTTTCATCCCTTAAAGGAACATCATCGCTATTTACTTGATATTGAAATGCCTGTTGCCCATTTTCATTTCTACCAACGTAATAAGTGGCGGATAATCCGTCAGCTGATTGGCTAACCAATTGCGGCTGGGTAGTTGGGCTGAATGTTTGCGCCTGTTGCAATTGGCTTAATTGCTCTGCAGGCAAAACTTTGGCTTGTTCGCTGGCCTGAATCGCCTGCTGATTAACAATTTGCGCTTCCAAGCCGTCTCTATGGGGAGCCATCTGCTGCTGATGTTCGCCCTCTTGCGTGTAATCGTAATTTACCGTGCCGTCCAAATAAACATTTTTGCGGTTATGGTCTAAATCATACTGTTTCCAAGTGTTAACTTTAGCCGACTGCAAAGTTAAATCGCCATTATCTCCAAGCTGGTAAATTTCCTCGCGATAAGCCCGGCCTTTTTTGTAAATAGAATCTTCATACTCGCCCAATTCATAGCCGTCTATGCCCGTGCCTTGATGATAATAGGTTTTGGTAACGGAATTGCCGATAGTTGCGGTTACAATGCCAAAGCCGGCGAATTGGTTTAAAGTATAATCAGTGGCATCGCCGTAATAAGCGCCGTCTTGATAGTCGTAATCGGTAACTATTTGATTGCCCTCACCATCGGTAGTGGTAATGGTTTTAACCGTTTCCAAATTTAACGGCAGTTTGGGATTTTTAAAATGATTATCCGCATCAAAATATTTGCCGGACGGCTGATAAATTAAAGAAGTTTGACCGCCATAGCCGTTGGTAATGGTAATTAATTGATTGCCTTGAGTGGCTGATCCTAAATAAACTTGACGTTCAAAATTATTATTATTAGATAGATGTGACTTAACTACATCAATGGCATTATCGTTGTTAATATCCAGCATCCGAACGCCCCAATCCGACGCTTCCAGATCCAAACTATTTAAAACCATTGGCAGATTCCAATGATCATCTCTTTGCCAGCCGCTGCCGGTATTAAGCCAGCTGGCAAAATATTCCACTGTCTGCCAAGCGTTACCCCTTAATAAAGATTCACTGGCGGCAATGGTTATATCCAATAAGCCATCACCGTTTAAATCGGTTAAACGGGCTCCGCCTTTTTCCCAAAGATTTCCCATGCCTTGGGGCAGATTAAAATTAGTAATTGACCATTGCTGATTCGGCTGCTGTTCAAACCCGCTGCCGGTATTTAAATAAACATTGCCACCGCCAAAAACATCAGGCAAACCGTCGCCATTAATATCAACGATTTGTGTTCCGGAACTAGAGCAACCAGAATATTGGTAAGGTATGCAATAAGCTAAAGGCGCTGGAAAAGAAGGGCCATAACCACTCTGCCAGCCAGAACCAGTGTTTAAAACCAGCCCTCTGGCAACACTTTGGCCTTCATTGTAAGAATAAATAATATCAGCTAAGCCGTCGCCATTTACATCAGTTAAAGAAACTTGAACTGTTTCAAAACGATCATTACCCCTTCCCCTAAACATTCCTGACACACTATTGCTTAATTCATCGCTGCGGTCAAAGCCGTTGATCCCATTATTCAAATAGACCCCAAGCTGTCCATACCACTCATGGCCATTACGGTAAGCCGCCTGTTCGATAATTACCAGGTCGGATAATTTATCACCATTAAGATCGCCGATTAACAGGTTATTATTATGAAAATTGGGCAAATTCCAATTCCGCTCTCCGTTATTAATAACATCAATCCAGGAATCGCCGTTAAAATCAACCAACTGCGGGGCACTGTCATTATTCTGCGGATCATTAAACGCCGGGATATTCTGCCAATTGGCACTATCATCTGTCCAGCCGGTTTGTTTGGTTGAATAAGTAAAAGCAGTAGCCGGCAAAACAAATTCCTGCCCGCCCTGATAGCCCTTTTTAGTTAAAGAAGAGAGCAGTGAAGTGTTGCCGTTTTGCCCGGCAGTATAAGCAAATTGATATTTTGTTACAGTTGTGCCGGAAACTTTAATTTCAATGTTATTCAATCTTTTATCGGTAGTTACTAAAAACCCTGATTGATAGGAAGTGGCAATGTCATTGCCTCGGTCTTCCAAATTAAAAATAACTTCCATCGGGCCATCGGTTTGGCCATTGCCGGTATAAATAATTCTTGAAGGATAAATTGCTCCGCTTGCTTTAGCATATTCAATCCGGTAAAAATTATCATTGGTATCCAAAACCTTGTCCAGCTGCCATTTAAATATTTTACTTTGATCAGCCGGATCATCCTGCCTGGAACCGGCAACTTGGCCGAAATAATATTTAATGCCGTTGGTATCAATAACCAGCCAGCTGGAACTGTCGGTTAAATACTGGATTTTCAAATAATTATTTTCTTCCTTGGGCGCGTATAAATGGTTTTCTGAATCAACTTCTATTAAATCCGCCGATTGGCCACCCAAAGACAAAGTAAATTCATTGCCGGTATATAAATTATTGGTGCCTTGTTTGGTGCTTCTTTGAATAAAACCAAAATCCAAATTCCAACCCTGGCCAACCCAGGAATCATTGGCTTTATCATAGCTGTTATAAGCTAATAATAACGAAGGATTAAGCCCGTTTCTGCCAGCCGGAATATCCAAACCCAAATTATAAGAAGCGGCGCCGGAAAACTGATCAACTTTAAGATTGCCGGTTAAGCCGGCTGTTTTTTTGGCGCTGTTATCGGCCGATTTTTCCTGCTGGTAAGCGCCTGGATTTTCTTCACCGGGATCTCGGCCCGGCTCGTTTAAATTAACAGCCTGATTATCGGCCAAATTATTAACAACAGGGCTGCCCACCACGATTTTGGTTGGCGGAATAACAGCTTCCGCTGCCGGCGCTGCTGGTTCGGCATCTTTTAAAAGGTCCGCCGGATTAGGGGCAATAGCCGTTGTTTCGGCCGGTGCTTCCACAATTACCGGCTCGGCTGTAGCCGGCTGACTGGCAATGGGAGCCGCAGTTATCGGCGCCGCGGAACTTTCCATGCTTTCGGCAGCCAGCAGCAATCCCGGCTGGGCGAAAACAACGGTAATAAGGGTTAAATAAACAATCAATTTTTTCATAGATTTATGGCAATAATTATTTAAAATTCAATTTATCAGCTTATACCAGAATAAAAATAATGTCAACAAAAACTAGCGGCTTTTTAAGATGCCGGCTACGCCTATAAAAACTATAAAGGCTAATAATTCCATATTTGTTATTAATTTATTAATTCGCGAGCCGGAGAGGAAGCGCCTACCCAGGGTCAAATCAAAGTAAGAAATTCCTCTCCGCGCTTTTCTTATAGTTAATTGTAATTAGTTATTGATTGCTAATTACAAATTACTAATCGCTTTATTCCTCAATCGGCACTTCTTCAATGGTAATGCTTTCGGGAGATAAATCCTCTTGTTGCTTATTGCCTTGTTTTTTGGAGCCGCCCAGCATGTTCATTTCCGAAATTACCACTTCGGTTTTGTAATGCTTGATTCCGGCCTTGTCTTTCCAGTCGCGGGTTTTTAAGCGGCCTTCCAGATAAACCTGGGCGCCTTTGGCCAAATACTTATTGGCCACCTTGGCAATATTGCCCCAGGCAATGGCGCTGTGGAATTCCACCCGCTCTTGGCGCTCTTTGGTTTTTTGATCGCGCCACTGGTAATTGGTTGCCAGCGAGAGCAGGGAAATTTCCTGCCCCGAAGGCATGGCTTTGGCTATCGGGTCCTTGGTTAAGCGGCCCAATAGAATGACCTTGTTAACATCCATAATCGCTTTTCCTTTTTTACCCTGATACCAGAACCCAAAGGGCGAATGGTTCAGGGCTTTATTTAATTATTAAACTTTAGGACTGTTTTTAAAGCCGACCCTTTAGCTCCTTGACAAATCCTGCTTTTTCCCTATACTTACCCTGATGGATAATATCCATCGAAAATCGCTTTTCGCCAAGAATCCCTAAGGGAAACCAAGGGGATTTTTGGTTTGTATATGAACCGGTTTCCACTTCATTGATCATCTTTTTCAGCCAAAAGCGATGCTTACAGCGATCTATTAAACTGGCGGTTTTAAAAGCCATAATTAATTAACTTATTTTCCACACCCTCGTAACCCTCGTATTTTAGACGCCTTAAGGCGATTTTGCCTTAATTTACGGGGTTTTTATTGAAAAATGTGCTATTTATGAATCTTAGGCGACGGCGCATAATTATGCGCCGTCGCTACTGCCTGCATTTATCCTAGCAATTCTGTAAAATCTGTCAAATTGTTTTATCGGCTATTTACAAACTTAGATAGTTTGCTATAATCCTCTATGTTATTTACTGCGGGTGTAGTTCAGTAGTAGAACGCTTCCTTGCCAAGGAAGAGGTCGCGGGTGCGAGACCCGTCACCCGCTCCAGCCTTCGCTTAAGCGGAGCTTAAGCTTCGGCTGGCCTTGCCAGTCGATTTATTTTTTTTAAAAAACAGAAAACCGCGCCCAGGTGGTGGAACTGCTAGACACGCAAGACTTAAAATCTTGTGATCTCACGATCGTGCGGGTTGGATTCCCGCCCTGGGCACCACAAAAAATTTATAAAACAAAAAACAGCCCCGTATAAACAAGTGGGTTGTTTTTTATTTACAAAACTATTTTATTATTTCCAGCACTTTTTGGCTGGCCAGTTTTCCTTTAATAATTTCCACCCGGCTCTTAGCCACGCCATAATGTTCGGCCAACAATTCAATTAATTGCTGATTGGCCTTGTTTTTTTCCCTAACCGCCGTTAAATGCACTTTTAAACCGCCGTCGGGCAATTGTTCAATGGCTTTCTTTTTAGCGCCGGCAATAACTTTAACTTTAACTTTAATTTTCATTGATGATTTTTAAAACGGAGTTATGGATTAAGCCGTTGGAAGCCAAAATATCCTTGGAAAAAATATTCCAATCCTTGTTTTTAAAATCGCTGACCCGGCCGCCGGCTTCTTTAACGATCAGCTCGCCTGCCGCCACATCGTACAAATTGGCGCCGGGCAGCATAATGGCTTCGGTACGGCCGGCCGCCACAAAATTGAATTCCATTACGGCGCAGCCGATCTGCCGGAAATCAAAACCCTTGATTTTAAATCGGCTGTAAAGCTTAATGGCCCGCTTAATATCGTGCACCATGCTGCCGTGGCAAAAAGTTAAGAGCGATTTGCTTAAAGCGTTCTGCCGGGAAACGTGAATTTTTTCATTGTTAATAAAAGCGCCCTTGCCAATTTCTGCCACCGTTAATTCGTTAAGCTCGGGCATGAAAGTTACGCCCAAAACCATTTCATTTTTATAGGCCAAGCCGATGGAAACGCCATAAGCGGGCAGGTGCATGGAATAATTGGTCGTGCCGTCCAAAGGATCGATAATCCAATAATAATCGGATGATTTATGGTTGGAGCCGGCTTCTTCGGAAAAAATCTTATGCGAGGGAAAATGCTTTTTTATTTTGGCTAAAATAATTTTTTCCGCTGCCAAATCCACCCAGGTTTGAATTTGGTCCTTGGATTTTATTTTTAAGCCATGCGAGCGGTCAAACTTGGGGAAATTGAATTTTAACATTTTACCAACTTCCAAGGCCATTTGCTTGGCTAAAACTTTTTCTTTTAAAAAATTCATATCCGTTCTAAAAGCTTTAATTCTAATCCGTTGTTTTCCGTATTATACACGGCAAAGGTGGCTTTGTTAAACATGCCGGCCAAAGTGCCGGGATTAACCAAGCGGGTTTTACACGCTGTTTTTTCCCAAGGGCGGTGGTCGTGGCCGTAAAAAATATAATCGTATTTTCCCGTTTTAGCCACTTCTTCAGCCACTTCCGGATAATGGGTTAAATAAATTTTAAAATCAACTCCGGGAATTTGCGGCGAACCTTCTTCGCCCAAATAATGGGTATTGGAAAAATGTTCGGAAATATCCGACATTTTTTTTAATTCGCCGTGAACGTTGCCGGCTATCCACCAAATTTCGCCGGCAAAATTTTCCGCCAGATATTTAACCACCGAAGGCGCGCACAAATCGCCGCAATGCAATAAAACCCGGATATTTTCCTTCTTGCAATAGCCCAGCATTTTATCAATATTGGGAACATTATCATGCGAATCGGAAATGATGCAAATTTTCATATAAATATATGTTTACTTTTCAGGCTCAACCTGATCTCGCCCTGTCAATCGCTTATAGATTCTTATACGTCTTCTCATTTCTTAATCTAACGGCATCAATTATTACTTCATCGTTTTCATAATGAAAAATAATCCGAAAACTTCCGGATTTTAGACGATAAAAATCGCTGTTAGAAATCTTAATTGTATCCAACCCCGCAAGCCTATTCTCAAGGAGCGCTTCAATCAGCTTGAATATCCTTTGCCTGTCTTTTTGGCCGATCTTCCTTAACAGCTTTTCTATTTTATCCATCGATTTTCTTTAAAATTTTAATCAAATCCACGGCCTTAATGCCCTTGCCTTTATTATCCCTAATAGCATCAAAAACAGTATACTCATTCTCCATCTTAACATTATCCAAAAAGAAAGGGGTAATCTTTAAAGAATCGCCCTTTTCTTCAATAAAAAAATTATTGGTCTTAAAATTCTTGCGCCATTTAACGGGCAAGGTAATTTGACCCTTAATTGTAGCCTTGGTAATTGTAGTCATAGCTGTTTGATTATTAATTAAGTAATACTTTCTTACATTCCTACTTTATCATAACTAGAAATATCTGTCAAACATCTAACTTCTTAAAAAACTCCTTAACGAGTTTATAGCCCGGTTCGGCCATTTTACGCCCATTTTCGGTTAAAATCAAGTTATAACCCTTAAACATAATGTCGCGGGTTTTAACTAGCCCTTGCTGGTAATTTCCATAAATATCAGCGCCATAATTTATTAGATTTTTAACTAAACCAAATTCCGACAGTTGCTGAATTTGATCAGCATCATGAAGTACTTTAGCTTCAGGAGTAGTAATTAAATGTCCCTGATTATAAAGTCCGGCCATATGAACTAAGACGCAATAAACGACCTCTTCGATGAATCTTTGATCAAAATTTTCCTTTTCAAGATATTTGCGTGCCATTTCTCCGCTGCGTTTTTCATGATCCTTGCTTTCTCCGGTATGTTTTCCCAAGTCATGGAATAAAATCGCCACATCCACGATTTCCTTATCGGCTTTTTCCAGGCCAGCCAGCTTTTTGGCAATCGGCCGCATTTCCTGCGTATGCTGCCAATTTAAAGAATCCAGTTTGGCACAAACATAAAATTCTATTTTTTCAAGTTGGTTTTTAGTTATTGCCATAAGCTTGGCGGTTAGGCCTTTTTCTTTGTAAAAAATATTTAACCAGCAAAATAAGCAAAAATAGTAAAATATTGACGATAATCAGGGCAATGACCAAGGCGAGAATTTTAGCCAAACTTTCACTGTGAATGAAAAAAGACAGCAAAACCAATGGCCAGATGTTTTTTAAATCTTCAACGGAAGGGCCCATCATTACGCCGATATTTAAAAATATTATCAACAAAATCCAGCCGGACCAAGTAAGCGGATTAAGGTTGGAAACAACTTTAACAAAATTATCCCAAATATTTATGGAAGTAATGCCCAAAGAAGTTTTAAGCCAAAAATGGTTTAAAATCCCCATAATAATCAGGCCGAAAATCATCGGGGCAATGGCCGTAACCATCGGCCCGATAACGGGCACCTTGGGCCGGTAGTGGGTAACATAACCCTCGCGCGAAGTAACCCTAAAGCCGGTCACCTGCCCGCCGGAAATTACGCAGGCCAAGGCGTGGGCCGATTCGTGGATAAAAATCCCCAGCCAGGTTAAAGGCATCATCCATTTTAAATTCAGCCAGCGCTCCCGGATATAAACGCTGATGTAGCCCAATGCCAGAATAATTATAATGTAAATACCTATGGTCATTTTTTGTTTCTTAGTTGTTTTAATAATTTTAAATCGCCAGCCTGGCCAACCCCCTCATCATCCGTTTCCACGATGAAGTTGATGTTTTTTAATTTCGGATGATTAACTAAAGCTTTAAATCCTGCCAAACCGATTTTGCCCTGGCCCAAATGTTCGTGCCGATCCACCCTTTTGCCCAATTCGGTTTTAGAATCGTTGGCATGAATAAGTTTTAAATATTTTAAACCTATTATACTATCAAATTTTTTGATTGTTTGATTTATTGATTCTTTGTTTCTTAGATCATAGCCCGAAGCAAAAGCGTGGCAGGTATCCAGGCAAATGCCGATTTTATCCCGAGCAGAGCGAGGGATCCCGTTGATTATCAACGCCAGCTCTTCAAATTGATCGCCCATAACATTACCGCTCCCGGCAGAATTTTCCATTAAAAACAAAGTTGAACCAGTGCAGCCGTTTAAAATTTTAATAATGCCTTCGGTTACTTCTTTAACGGCTTCTTCTCTGGGCAGATCATTGGCAGAACCCAAATGGGTCATAACATATTTTACGCCGAGCAAACCGGCTCTTTCCAACTCTTCACGAATAACTTTTATTGAACCGTAGCGGATGCGATTATTGGTAGAGCATAAATTAATATAGTAGGGCGCGTGAATATAAGCTTCGGCCTGATTATTGATCTTCGTGGCCGATTTAAATTGGCCGACAATTTCCGCGCTTAAAACCGGCGGGTTGCCGCCTCGCGGAGAACGCGAAAACATCTGAAAAACTTCACAGCCGATTTTGGCGGCATTGGCCGGAGCGTTAAAAACGCCGCCGGCAATAGATACGTGGGAACCGAATTTCATACGATTTCATTATACCAAAAAAGGCGGGTTTTTACCCGTCCTTATTATTAACCACCCCCTCGCCCCTCCTTATCAAGGAGGGGGTTGGGGGTGGTTGGGTATAGGAATTTACTTAATAATTTCCTTCTTTAACATTTCAATTACCTGCCGATTCCTTAAAACAGTGGTTAAATAATGCTGATAACCCTCGGATTTGATATTATCCTCGGCCTCGCGATTACCCTTAACTTGGCCTAGAATCTTTTCGGTTTCGGCCTGCAAAGCCTCCGCTTTTACCTCAATCTTGTCGCTATCGGCAATTTCCTTAATTACCAATGAGGTTTTAACGCGCTCCAGCGCTTTGGGCTTAAAATCGGCCATCAGCTCGGCTTCGGTTTTTTTAAGGCTTTGCAGATAATCGGTAAAACCAATGCCCTGCTCGGTAATGCTATGCTCAAACTCGTGAACCATGCGATGGGCCTCGGAATCAATTAAAACATCCGGAATCTCCGAAAACTCGGTGGCAGCCACTATTTTATTGAGCATTTCTATTTCTTGCCTTTGTTCCTCGTGGAACTTCTGCTCTTCCAATAAATTATTATGAATTTTTGATTTTAAATCCTCAACGCCGGTGGCGCCTAAGCCCTTGGCCCAGTTGTCGGTTAACTCCGGCAGTTCGCGCTGGTAAATGGCCAGCAGCTTTACTTTAAAATCGCACATTTTACCGGCGACCATTTTATTCTGGTATTGTTCGGGGAATTTCAGCTGGAAAGTTTTTTCTTCATCCTTGGTTAAGCCGACGAATCGCTCTTCAAAACCGGGGATCATGGTATTTTCGCCCAGCACCAAAGGATATTTTTGCCCGCTGCCGCCTTCGATCACCACCTTGTCCAAAGAAACTTCAAAATTAACCTCCACCCGATCGCCTAATTTTGCCGGCCGGTTAGCCAAAGTTTCCTTGGCCTGCATTTTGGCGATATCGGCAATAACCTTGCCCACTTCGCCGTCTTCAACCTTAATTTCTTTTTTCTCGATTTTAACGTTTTTATAATTGCCCAATTTTACCTGAGGCATTAAAGCCACTACGGCTTTAAAAACAATCGGGTTGCCTGGCGCTAATTTTTCTATTTCAATTTTTGGCTGGGCAATGGTATTTAATTTTTCTTGAGTAACGGCTTGATAATAAAAATGAGAGATGATATTATCCAAACCTTCCTGATAAATGGCCATTTCACCAAAACGCTGTTTAACGATTTCGTAAGAGGCCTTACCCGGACGGAAACCCTCAATCTTGCTGGTCTGTGATAATCTGGTAGCGGCCTTTTCCAGCATGGTCTGATATTCGGCTGGGGAAACTTCAATGGTTAATTCTAGTTCCGATGGTTTGATTTCCTTGGTAGTGAGTTGCATGATGATGATGAAAATTAAATAATAAAGTTATCCTATTTTACAGATTTTTAATAAGATTGTCAATCTCTGCGCATTGAGTCATCTAATTTCTAACTTTGGCCTAATCGATTGAGTCATTTAAAATCTAACCATAATTAATTCACTAATTATGGTTAAAATATGACTCACATGGGTAAAAAAGAGCTAACTAAGGCCACCAAATCAAGATA
>JAPLWM010000038.1 GCA_026396575.1 Candidatus Komeilibacteria bacterium | reverse complement strand
TTCGACTTTCTTTCTGCTTAGCCAACTCATGAAATATTTTACCCAGTTCTTTTCTGATTTGGCCGTACAAAACCTTTTTTCTTTTCTTTGGCACGAAGATGACGTGATATTTGCAATTCCATTTTGAATGGGATAAACTTTGATATAGGTTAGACATAGTGTTGTTTAGGAGCGACTAGCGGCCCATTCATCAAGCCGTTTCTATTATACAACGCTATGTCTTTTTTGTGGGTTGCCGGAACGGTAAAACCTGTTCAAGTCTCACCAGTAGAACTGGTGGATTACCTTATGTTAAAAACTATTTAGAAATTTTTTCCTTTAAAAGCCGGTTCGCGTATTCGGCTTCAACTTTTCTGTTAAATTCGTTATTCTTAATGGCTTTTTTAATTAGGTTTCTTTGCTATAATTAAAAAATATCCTGGAACAAAAAACTTTTTACGGGAAACAACCGGACTAGTCATCATATCGGGCTTATAGGTTTCCTGAAACCGTTTCGCCAATGAGGGATTTTTTAAATAAATTCTAAATCTTTGACCGTAAATTTCTGAATTATTAACTGTAAAGCCCGTTTTAATTAACAAATCTTTTAATTCCAAAATCATAAATTCGTGCTTATGGAATGCACTTACGGTTTTAAGTCCGTAAAGCATTTCTTTTTGTCTGTAAATTAGCAAATTAGGGGATGAAATAATAAGCAAGCCGCCTGGTTTAAGCAATTTTTTCAAATTTAACAGCGCTTGCAGATAATTATCTATATGCTCAATTGTCTCAAAACAGGTAATAACGTCATATTGCTTGCCATTGGAAAACGAACTTATGTCACCTGTTTGAAATTGCAAATTCGGCCAGCGGTATGTTGCTTGGTTATATTCTATTAATCTGCTTAAAATATCAACGCCCAATACTTCCCTTGCTCCTGACGAAGCTAACAGGTTGGAGCCATAACCAGACCCGCAGGCAATATCTAAAACAGTTTTATCCTTTACATATTTTGAGGCAAACTTGTATCTTTCCAAATGATCCAAGGCAATTCTTTTTGAGGTTTTACCTGGTATAAAAAATTCACCTGTAAATTCTAAATCTTTACTTTTATCTAAAGCCGTTTTTTCTTCAAACAGCTTTTGCGCGTATTCGGCTTCTATTTTTCTATTAAATTCGTTATTTTTAGCTGCTTTTTTGGCGGAATAATGGCCTAAATGGTTAATGAGCACATCATGCCTTAAATAAATGGGATAACCTTTTTTCATAGTTCTAACCGCCCATTCAGAATCCTGTCCGTAAAAAAGGAAATCCTCGTCCAGCCAGCCGACTTTGTTAAAAATTTCTTTCTTGAATAAAACGCATTGGGCCGCGAAAAATTCAGTCATTCTTGTCGGCTCTTTTTCTTCAGCCATATCAGCTCTTTGTTCATCGCAGGAAGTTCTGGTAATTTTAGGCACCACCACGTAGCAATCCGGATATTTTTCAAAAGTGGACATCATTCTGGTAAGCCAGCACGGCGTAAGCTTTGGCACAAAAGCATCGGAATCAATAATTAAAACATAATCGCAAGTTGCTTCCCTAAAAAGCTTGTTCCAAATTTTGGAAGTGTTTTTTACGCCGACGCGGTTATCGTAAAAAACCATTTTGTATGGCCAGTCGGTATTTTCCAGAATATTCTTGGCGCAATCAACTTCCACCTCGGGATCCTTGTATTTTAAAACAATAATTTCCACTCTTTTAACGGAACTTTCCAAAGGAATCGGCTGTTCCACTAATTTTTTTATAATTGATAATTGCTCGTTTTTTTCAGCTTCGGTTAAGGCCGGCTCGGGTGTTTTTTTTAATTCATAGCCGAAAAAAACGAATATTTTATAGCCTGACCGTTTTAAAAATCTATAAAATCTGATTATGGCTTTTCCCTGATGATTTTTCATAGTCTCTATTTGGGTGGGTGGATACCCTCGCCTTCAGGCGATAACTTCAGTATAATGGTCCTATGACCAAAGAATACAGAAGAGGCACACACACCATATTTAATATTCAAATCCACCTATGTTGGATGACCAAAT
>JAPLWM010000040.1 GCA_026396575.1 Candidatus Komeilibacteria bacterium | reverse complement strand
CCCCTTGCAGATTTAACATTTTACTGATACATTTTTTCATAGAAGCAGTGATTAATTTTAGCCTTGAGTTGAGAAACTCTGTTTTCAAGCTAATATTACCACTGCTTTTGACTTTTCCACCACACTATTTGGCGTAGAGCCCGCATTTCTTGACTAAAAAACTCATATTATCTATACTACCATTATATATGGCTACTCAAATAAAACAATTAAATAATCCGGTCACCCTACCTAAACAGGAGTATTTGCGCCTCAAACAGCAAGCTCAAGCCTATCGCTCTATGGTTGCTAGATTATTCGAACTACCTCTTAGAGATCCCATTAACGAAGTAATGGGTGATTTTCGCAATACCAATCTTTATGCCGATGGCTTCCTATCTGATTTGGAAGAGGGTTTACGAAAATCTTCTTACGCCAAAAAATATGGTCATCAAACCGCTTAGATCAGATCTTGAAGCAATTATTAATAAATTCGGTTTGAGGCGCAAATGGAACAAAGCCAAAGAACTTTTTGAAAAAAACATTCGTCATCCCTCCCTGCATACCGAACTCTTAGAACCACGCTGGCACGGCATTTACTCTTTTAGGCTTGATAAACAATATCGGGCTTTGTTTTTTATTACAGAAAATCAAGCCGAGGTTTTTAGTATTACCAATCACTATAAAAAATAGGGGGCTAAAATTTGTTTTAACCTACGTTGGCAGTTCGGGCGAGGGGGTCGGCTCCCGCCTACGCTTCCACCGTCGCTAAAGCTATGGTGGACAAGAAAGCTACGGCGGGCAGGCCGCCGATATTATACCCCCTCGCCTCTCTGCCAACGTCGCATACGCACGCACGTTAGACGGCATTCCATTTCCAGAAAAATAATTTTTGTTATTTTTTGATAAAAAAAGCCACTTGAATTTTTATCAAGCGGCCTCTGGTTCCGACAAAGTCTTACTAGCCTAACAACATGATTATCCAGAACAATAACGTAGCTATGCCGAAGACTCCCGTCGATTCTAGCCAGTTTTTCTTCATGGTGAAGAAAAACCCAAACAAGGAACAAGCTCCAGCCACGAGCTTCATAATCACTATGAGCTCTTGCATTGTATACCTCATTACAATTAGACAATAATTATACCAGACAATGAATAATAACGTATATATAATATTATGTCAACCATAAAATTGTGGTAGGATTTATTGGAAATGGAACACCGCCTAACGCCCCATATTCGGTTAGAGCAAATTTGACTTATTTTCCTGTTTTAGGTAAGATAAAAATATAAATAATAGAATATATGCGCAAAATAGACATAAAATCAGTAGTTTGGAGAGAGGGGGATTATTATATTTCTCAATGTTTGGAAGTGGAGGTTTCCAGTTTTGGTAAAACCAGAAGAGAAGCCCTGGATAATTTACAAGACGCTTTAGAATTATATTTTGAAGACATTCCTTTACCTAAAAAACTTGGAGTAAAAAATCCGATTATTACTTCTGTTGAATTACAGTATGCCTAAAAAAACCAATAAATTTATTTATTGGACGCCTAGAATATTATCCATTTTATTCATCTTATTCCTGGCGATGTTTTCTTTGGATATTTTTGGAAATGGGTATAGTTTTTGGGAAACGGTCCTTGGTTTATTTATGCATAATATTCCGGTATTTATCTTAACGGGAGTTCTGATAATTGCCTGGAAACATGAAATCGTTGGCGGAATCGCCTTTACCCTGGCCGGACTGTTATATATAGCGCTATTGCTGCTAAGAAATCAGTTTGAATGGTATATGCTGTCCTGGTCCATGATAATTGCCGGACCGGCGTTTTTAATAGGCATCTTATTTTTTATCAATTGGCGCAATAAAAAAGCACTTTAAACCAATCTTAAATTCGCCTCGGCGTTTAACTTCTTCCAATTGCTCTTGGAAGATTTTTTTAGACCTGTCTGCCGAAGCCTGGGCGAAGGCAGATTGAAATATCCGGCCAAAGCGATCATGGCCGCGTTATCGCCGGTCAGCCATTTTTCCGGAACCAAACAATTGATATTTAAATTTTGAGCTTTGAACCGTAATCTTTGAGCCAATTCTTCATTGGCGCTTACTCCCCCACCCAAAATAATTGATTTAACTTTATATTTTTCCGCCGCCCAGACAGTTTTAGCGGCTAACACTTCAATGACCGCGGCTTGAAAAGAAGCGCAAATATCGCAAATCATCTGCTGGCTTAAATTTCCTTTAGGCAACAAATCCCTGATGAAATATTTTACCGAAGTTTTAAGCCCGGAAAAAGAAAAATCAAAATCAGCCGAAGCCAGCATGGGCCTGGGAAATTTTATTTTATCCTTATTGCCTTTAAGCGTAAAATGCGAAACAATCGGCCCGCCCGGATAACCAAGCCCCAGCATCTTTGCCACTTTATCAAAGGCCTCGCCGGCGGCATCATCCAAGGTTTGCCCGATTAATTTATATTTGCCTATCCCCTTTACCAAAACCAATTCGGTATGCCCGCCGGAAACTATTAACGCTACCGCTGGTAGCGAATTTAGAATTTCGAATTGCGAATTTCGATTCAATAAAAAACTCCAGAGATGGCCCGCCAGATGATTAACGCCGATTAAAGGCGCTTGCCAAATATAAGACAAAGTTTTGGCGGTTTGCACGCCCACTGCCAAAGAAGTGATTAAGCCCGGCCCCTTGGTAACCGCAATCAAATCCGGCTTAATTGTTTTACCCAAGGCTTCGGCAATAACAAAATTAATGGCTTCCAAATGCGCCCGAGCCGCCACTTCCGGCACAATGCCGCCGTATTTTTTATGGATTTCGGTTTGCGATAAAACCACGTTGCTTAAAAGATTAAAACCGCCGTTTTTAACTTCCAATAAAGAGGCGGCGGTTTCATCGCAAGAAGTTTCTATGCCTAAAATTTTCATATAAGGCAATCCTAACACATTTTTTGAAAATAAAAAATCCGCCCAAGTAGCGGGGGAATTACAAAATTCATGGTACCGGGTACGGGAATCGGACCCGTGTTACCAGGATGAAAACCTGGTGTACTAACCACTATACGAACCCGGCGTGGTTAAAAACTATGGCTTATTATACTGAAAAACCACAATTAGTCAACTCTTATCCCCGATTTGCCTTGTGCATAAAAAAATTGTATAATATAGCTAATAATTTGAATAATCTAATAATTACCAATATGATTTTATTCGGCAAAAAACAACCGGCCAAAGAAAAAGAAATCAATGATGATTTTTTCCTGAACGACCAATCGCCCAAGGAAGAGAAGATCGCCATGGAAAGGCCGAAGAAAGAAGCCGCGGAAGAAAAATGGCTGGATGAAGAATATGAAGAGGGCCAGCTGTCGGTGGACGTTTTCCAAACCAAAGACGCGATTTTCATCAAATCCACCATTGCCGGCGTTAAACCCGAAGACATCGATATTTCCATCAATAACGACATGGTCACCATTCGGGGCAAGCGGGAAATAGATGAAACCGTTGCCGAAGACGACTATTTTTACCAAGAATGCTATTGGGGCGGATTCTCGCGCTCCATTATTCTGCCGGTGGAAATTATCGCGGAAAAAGTGGAGGCCTCGCTCAAAAACGGCGTTTTAACCGTTAAGCTGCCCAAAACCAAAAAAACCCAGGCCTTTTCCATTAAAGTTAAAGAGGAGAATGAATAATTTAAAATATCCCAAACCGATTATTATGAAATGGTTACTGCTCATTGTAACCATTTCTTTAATTTTGGCCACGCTCTTTATTATCGCCGCCCTGTTTTACAACCGCGCCTATGCCGATAAATTTTTTCCGGGAGTAACCCTTAACGGGCAATCCCTAAAAAACCTTAAGCCGGAGCAGGCACAAAAAATCTGGCAGGATAAAATCGACGAATTTACCGCCCGAGGGCTAAAGTACCGCTTTAACTCGCAGGAAACCGTTATTTCCCCGGCTATAACCGGCCTTAGCCCCGACGCCGCTTACACGCTGGCTGATTTTGATCTGGATCAAACCATCAACCGGGCCTATTTGATCGGCCGCAACCATGGCTACACCCGCAATGCCCTGGAGCAGCTGGCCGCCGCCGTTTTCGGCAAAAACATCAATTTAACTTTCCAGCTGCGCCAAGACGAGCTGCTTAACATTTTAAAGGATAATTTCGCCGCTATTTTAAAAGACAAAGAAGAAGCCCGGCCGGAAATCAAAACCGATTTAAGCGTTGCCATTCTGCCGGAAACCAACGGCACCACCTTAAATTACGGCCAATTGATTGCCGAATCTCAAGATCGCCTGGCCGCTCTTTCCAGCGAGCCGATAAATTTAAAGCTGCAAATAGACGAAGCAAACATTAAACAAAGCGAAATTACCGAGGATTTGGTTAATCAGCTTAAAGAACGCCTAAATGAAAAAATCACTTTAACCAGCGGCGAAAAAAAATGGGTCGTACCGGTAAATATTTTTAAAGATTGGCTGGCCTTTGCCAAAGAAAACAGCGTGGTTAGTTTAAGCTTAAACGAAGCGGAAGTTTTAAAATATTTAGACACTGCCGCCAAGGAAATCGACCGCCCCGCTTTGGATGCCAAATTCAACGTCGCGAACGGCCGAGTAACGGAATTTCAAGGCAGCCAAGACGGGCAGGAGCTGGATCGGGAAAAAACCTTGGCCAAAATCAAGCAGGATTGGCTTTTGGACAAGCAGGCAAATATCGAGCTGGCCGTAAAAACCGTTAAATCAAAAATTGCCACGGCCAGCGTTAATGATTTGGGCATTGCCGCGCTGCTGGGCACCGGGCAATCCAATTACAAGGGCAGCCCAAAAAACCGGCGAGCCAACATTAAAGTCGGGGCCGACTCATTAAACGGCGTCTTAATTAAGCCTGGCGAAACCTTTTCCTTAATCGCCGCCCTGGGCGAAATTGACGCCGCTCACGGCTATTTGCCGGAACTGGTAATTAAAGGCGATAAAACCACGCCCGAATTCGGCGGCGGCTTATGCCAAATCGGCACTACGGTTTTTAGAGCGGCCTTGAGCGCGGGCCTGCCGATTATGGAAAGGCGCAATCATTCCTACCGCGTGGTTTATTATGAGCCGGCGGGCAAAGACGCCACCATTTACAGCCCACGGCCGGATCTGAAATTTACCAACGATACGCCAAATTATATTTTAATCCAGGCTCGTATTGAAGGCGATGATTTATATTTTGATTTTTGGGGAACCAAGGACGGCCGGATTATTTCACAATCCGATTCCACTATTTACAATATCCGCTCGGCCGGGCCGGTAATTAATATTGAAACCGATGCGCTTAAGCCCGGCCAAAAAAAATGCACCGAAACCGCCCATGCCGGCGCCGATGCCTATTTTGATTATGCAGTAACTTACCCCGGCGGCGAAGTTAAGAAAGAACGCTTTTCCAGCCACTATATTCCCTGGCCGGCCAAATGCCTGATTGGCAGGGAACCGGCAGTGCCTACCTCCACGCCGGAAATTATTCAATGACAAAATAAAAAGCCCGCCGAATCGGCGGGCAGGCTGTTCTAAATACTGCGCCCAAGAAAATTATTGCTAGCACGTATCGAGCGAATCCCGAAAGATAGCCGGATATGTGATGCTGACAATAATCCCCATGCTTGTCGTGGACGCAGAATTTAAAACAGCTCTTCTAGGTAACAGCGAAGTATAGCATATAACGGGATTTTGTCAAGCCCATAGCGATTAAAACGTTAACTGGAGAGATAAATTTTGGCTAAAATTAGCCAAATATTAAACAAATTTAAAAGATCAAAAACAATTGACAAAAAAAACTTTTTCACCTATACTTTCAGATAATTAAATTAAACAATAATCAATAAAACCAATATGGGATTACCATCACAAAAAAGAACCAAATCATCCAAAAAAAGGCGGGCCTCTCATTTTGCCCTGCGATTAACTGGCGTTAACCATTGCCCCAAGTGCCAAGCGCCGATTTTGTCGCACCATGTTTGCAAGAACTGCGGTTTTTACAAAGGCCGCGAAGTGATTAAGATAAAATCAAAAGTCGCTAAGAAAAAGAAATAAATCAGATCAGCTATGTCTAATCGACATTTGGCCAGAACTTTAGTGCTGCAATCCCTGTTTGAATGGGATTTTAACGGCTGCCAGGAAAACATTGCGGAACTTTTGGAGCATAATAAACAGGAGTTTGCTCCGGATTTTAACGATGCCGATTTTTCGGCCAATCTGCTTAACAGCATTGTGGCCAAAGTTAAGGAAATCGACGGCCTTGTTAAAAAATACGCGCCGGAATGGCCCTTGAACCAAATTACGGTAATTGACCGCAATGTTCTCAGGATCGGCATTTTTGAACTTAAATTTTCCCACGACATTCCGCCCAAGGTGGCCATTAACGAAGCCATTGAGCTGGCCAAAACCTATGGCGGCGAATCTTCCGGAAAATTCGTCAACGGAGTTTTAGGCAGCGTGTTCAAGGATATGCAGGAAATCGGCGAAAAAAAAGAGTTTGAAAACGAAGCCACCCGCGAATATTCGGCCGGCGGCGTGGTTTTCCGCAAAACCAATAAAGGTTATTTATTCGCCCTGGTGTTGGACGCTTACGGCAAATGGACTTTCCCCAAAGGCCACATTGAAACGGCGGAAGATCAGGAAACCTCGGCTTTGCGGGAAATTGAAGAAGAAACCGGCCTGGATCAATTAACCAGCCGCGGCTATTTGGGCAGTATTGATATTAAAGTTAACGAACCGAACAAACGGCCGTTTCCCAAAACCGTCCATTATTACCTGGTGGAAACTTTGGCGGAAAATTTAACCATTACCAAAGAGCCGGAAGTTAAGGATGCCAAATGGGTTACCGAGGACGAGGCCTTGAATTTAATCAGTTATGAAAACGCCGGGGAGATTTTCAAAGCGGCTTTGAAAAAATTAAAATTATTATGAAAGACTTGAAAAAACTGCAAAAAAACCTGGGCGTGGATTTTAAGGACGCCGACCTCTTAAAAAGCGCCCTGATCCACCGCTCCTATTTGAACGAAAATAAGAATTTTCCGCTGGACCACAACGAACGGCTGGAATTTTTAGGCGATGCGGTGCTGGAACTGATAACCACCGAATATTTATATAACAATTTCCCCAATCCCGAAGGCGAGCTGACCAACTGGCGCGCTTCATTAGTCAATGCCAAAATGCTGGCGGAAATCGCCCACTCCTTGGAAATCGAGGATTATTTGCATTTAAGCAAAGGCGAAGCCCAAGACAACAATTTAAAGGCCCGCAACTATATTTTAGCCAACGCTTTGGAAGCGCTGATCGGCGCCATCTTTTTGGATAAGGGCCTGGAAGAAGCCAAGAAATTCATCAGCCGGAATATTTTAAGCAAGCTGCCTTTTATTCTGGAAAATCAGCTTTATGTTGACCCTAAAAGCAAATTCCAGGAAAAGTCCCAGGAAATTTACAACATCACTCCGATTTACAAAGTAATGGAAGAAAGCGGCCCCGACCATAATAAATTTTTCAAAGTCGGCGTTTATTTAAATGAAGAATTCGTGGCGGCAGGCACGGGCAGTTCCAAGCAGGAAGCCCAGGTGGCGGCGGCCGATAACGCGCTTACGGAGAAGGGCTGGTAGCGGATTTTTTTATGAGCAACCAACCCTGGAATTTAAAAAAACAAATGCTGGATGCCATACAACAGGCGGGCGGCTGGGTTAATTGTCATGCCCATTTTGACAAGGCCTTCTATATTACCGGGGGCGGCTTAACCAAAAGCAATTTGGACATGGAACAAAAATGGCTGTTAAGCGACGATATTAAAAAAAAATCCACCGAGGAACAGATTGCTCAAAGAATCCGGACAGCCCTGGATTTATTAATTACCCAAAACTGCAAGCTAACTTGCAGTTTTATTGATGCTTACGAAGCCGTGGGGCACAAAGCCATTGAGGCCGCTTTAAAAGTTAAAGAAGAATATAAAGATAAAATTACTTTATTGGCGGCCACCCAGCCCTTGGGCGGATTAATTGATCCTGCCGCGCGGAAATTATATGAAGAGATTACAGCCAAAGCCGACTTCGCCGGCGGCTTGCCTTCCAAAGATCGGCCGAACCACAAAGAAAATTTGGATTATTTATTTGCCATTGCTAAAAATCTGCATAAACCAATCCAGGTGCATATTGACCAGGAAAATAATCCTAACGAAAAAGATACAGAACTGCTGATTGAATACGTAAAAAAATACGGCTATCAAGGCAAAGTTACGGCCATTCATGCCATTTCGGTTTCCGCCCAAGATAAAAAATATCGGGAAAAAATCTATCAAGAATTGGCTTCGAGCGGCATTGGGATAATTGTTTGCCCTTCGGCCGCCTTGGGCATGAGGCAACTGGATCAATATCAATCACCTGTCCACAATTCTATTGCCAATGTGCCGGAAATGCTGGGGGCGGGCATAACCGTGGCTTTGGGCGTTGATAATGTTTATGATTTTTACCAGCCGTTTGTGGACGCAGATATGTGGACGGAATTAAGAATGCTGCAGGAGGCCTGCCGGTTTTACGATTTTGATAAATTAGTGGCCATCGCCACGGTAAATGGACGAAAAATATTACAAATTAATTAAATATTTATGACTAAAATTTGGCAAACCGCATCAACCAAGCTTGACCCTTTAGTGGAATGGTACACCGTGGGCAATGATTATATTTTAGATAAGCGCCTGCTGCCCTTTGATATTGAAGCATCGTTGGCTCACGCCAAGGCCCTGGCCAAATTAAAAATAATCACTCCGGCGGAATTAAAAAAATTAAGCGCCGGCCTGCGGGAAATTCTAAAGCTTAATGAGGCCGGCAAATTCGTTATTAAATTGGAAGACGAGGATTGCCATACGGCCATTGAAAATTATTTAATTGCCAAGCTTGGCCCGCTGGGCAAAAAAATCCACACCGGCCGGAGCCGTAACGATCAGGTTTTGGTGGCTACCAGATTATACGGCCGGAAAAAAATAAAACAGATCAGCCACGAGCTGGTAAGGCTGGAAAAGGTTTTCTTGGCCATGGCTAAAAAATATGAATTCCTGCCCATGCCCGGCTATACCCACACCCGGCGGGCCATGCCTTCCAGCATCGGTTTATGGGCGGCCGCCTATTTGGAAGAACTGATAGACGACCATCTGTTATTGGAATCGGCTTACCGCTTAAATGACCAAAATCCATTGGGGGCGGCCGCCGGCTATGGCGTAACCTTAGCTCTGGACCGCAAGTTAACCACCAAACTGATGAAATTTAAACGCACCCAGGTTAATTCCTTGTACGCCGTTAATTCCCGCGGCAAAACCGAATCCTACATTTTGGCCGTCTGTACCCAAATTATGATTACCCTCGGCAGATTAGCCAACGAAATGATTTGGTTTACCACGCCGGAATTCAACTTTTTCGATCTGCCCTGGAAATTCACCACCGGCAGTTCCATTATGCCGCAAAAACGCAATCCCGACGTTTTTGAAATTATGCGTTCCAACGTTAACGTTATCGTCGGCTTGCAAACCCAAGTAAAAGATATCTGCAAAAACCTGATCTCCGGCTATAATCGCGATACCCAGCTGACCAAAGAGCCGTTAATCAAGGGCTTGGGCATTACCCGGCGCAGTTTGGAAGTGGCGGTTTTGGTTATGGCCGGCATTACGCCTAAAAAACAGGTTTTGTTAAAATCCTTAACGCCGGAAATGTTTGCCAACAACGAAGCCAATCGTTTGGTAATGCAAGGCGTGCCGTTTAGGGATGCTTACCAGCAGGTTAAGGAAAATCTGCATAAATTAAAAGTGCCCGATCCGGTTAAAGCCATTAAAGAGGTTGTATCTTTGGGCGGGCCGGGCAACTTGGCCTTGAATAGTTATAAATTAAGCAAGGAATTATAAATGCCTGCCAATTTGGAAACCACTATCACCGGCTTAAAACTTAACAACCCGACCATTCTGGCTTCGGGAGTTTTAGGCGTTACCAAAGCCTCGCTAAAAAACGTCATCAATAATGGAGCCGGCGCGGTTACCACCAAATCCATTTCCTTGGAACCCCGGTCCGGCCATAAAGCGCCGATTATTATTACTTACGAAGCCGGCATGCTAAATGCCGTGGGCTATTCCAATCAAGGAGCAGTAAAAGCGGCTGAAGAATTTGCCAATTCAGCCGAAGTTGGCGCGCCGGTTATTGGCAGCGTGATCGGCCAATCGGTTGATGATTTTATAAAAGTTATTTCTAAAATTAAAAATTGCGGTTTTTCGGCTATTGAAGTTCCTCTGTCCTGCCCGCACACGCCGGGCTATGGAACACTGGGCGGACAGCATACGCCGGAAATGGCCAAAAAAATTACCGACGCCATTAAAAAAATCAGTAAATTGCCGCTTTGGATTAAAGTATCGCCCAATGAAAATATGATAGCAGTGGCTAAAGCGGCCGAAGCAGGGGGCGCCGATGCCATTGTGGCCGGCAATTCCATGGGCCCGGGCATGATTATAGATATTAAAACGGCCAAGCCGATTTTAGGATTTGGCATGGGCGGAGTTTCCGGCCCGGCTTTAAGGCCGATTGCCGTCAGATGCGTTTACGATTTATACAAAGCCATTAAAATTCCGATTATCGGCTGCGGCGGCATAACTTACGGCCGCGACTTGATAGAAATGATGATGGCCGGCGCCACGGCCGTAGCTGTGGGCACGGCCGTGTATTACCGCGGAGTTTCGGTTTTTAAAAAAATCACCGAAGAAGCTGAACAATTTTTAACGGAAAATAATTATAAAGATATAACTCAAATTATCGGACTAGCCCATGGATAAAATCACCCAGCCGACCATTGTTAAAATCACCAAAATTATCAACGAAGGGTTGAATTACAAAACCTTTGTTTTTAATTACCCGCTGGAGGCGCGAGCCGGCCAATATTTAATGCTCTGGCTGCCGGGTGAAGATTTAAAGCCCTTTGCCGTAGCTTGGAAAACTCCGGACAAATTCGCCTTGGCGGTTTTAAAGCGAGGCGATTTTACCGCCAAATTATTTGAAGCGCATGTTGGCGACCTGCTGGGCTTTACCGGACCGCACGGCACTTATTATAATTTAACTGGCCGAAAAAAAATTCTATTGATCGGCGGGGGTTCTGGCGCGCCTTCGGTAACTTTTTTAGCCCAAGAAGCCGGTCAACAAAATATAAAAGTTGATTTTGTTTTAGCGGCCGCCGCTAAAGAAGAAATAATTTTTGAATCGTGGCTTACCGCTCAAGGCGTAAAAGTTTATCATCGCTTTCAGGATAAAAAGTACGAGCATGCCTGGGATTTGATTACGGACTTAATCAATAAAAACAATTACGACGGCCTTTTTGCTTGCGGGCCGGAACTGCTGCTTAAAAAAATCGTTGATTTATCGCTGGAGAAAAACATTTTCTGCCAGGTTTCTTTGGAGCGCTACATAAAATGCGGCATCGGCGTTTGCGGCAAATGCTGTGTGGATAATTCCGGGCTGTGCCTGTGCCAAGCCGGACCAGTGGTTAATAATCATTTAGCCAATCAGATTTCGGAATTTGGGAAATATCATCGAGACGGTTCAGGGCAAAAAATATATTTTAAACAATAAAAATATGCAATCATATAAACAACAATTCATGGAATTCCTTGTTAAAAACAAGGCCTTACAATTCGGCGATTTTACCCTAAAAAGCGGCAGAAAGAGCCCCTATTTTATCAATACCGGCGTATTTGAAACCGGCGAAGCTATTGCCCGCTTGGGCTATTTTTACGCCTCGCTGATTAAAGAAGAATTTAACGATAATTTTGATGTAATTTTCGGCCCGGCTTACAAAGGCATTTCTTTAGCCATTACCACGGCCATCTCCTTAAAAAACTACTTTGGCCTGGATAAATTCTATACTTTCAACCGCAAAGAAATTAAGGACCATGCTGATAAAAAAATCACCATTGGCCATGCTCTGCAGGATAACGACCGGGTAATTTTAATTGATGACGTAATCACCGACGGCGCCACCAAATTTGAAACCGTGGAGCTGATAAACAATTTGGCTAAAGTTAAATACGCCGGCTTGGTAGTGGCCGTTAACCGCCTGGAAAAAACTTCAGACGGCTTGGACGCTTTTAAAAACATTGAAGAAAAACTCCACTTCCCCGTTAAAGCCATTGTCAGCGTTAGGGAAATTATCGATTACTTGACTGACAAGGAAATTGACGGGCAAATTTATTTAACCAAAACCAAATCGCAAGAAATGGAAAATTATTTAAAAAAAATTGGCGTTAAGTCTTAATAATCTCCTTAATTTTCTTTTTCAATTCATACCCCTTACAATGGCTTAAAACTCCCAAATACGACTGGGTTGACTGATTAAAACTTTGCTCACTAATTTTTCCTACTAAAAACTCCTGTTTTTTCTTGGCCATCTTTTTAAACATCCTTCTTTTTGTTTTTGTTCTAAGAATAATATGATATGGTAAAACAATATAGCCCAAAAAATCAAAGCCCTGTTTTAATTTTCTAATAAAAACCTTATTGGGATGTAAAGCTAATTTTAAACTGTTTTTTAAAAATTTTTCAATTACTGAAATTAACTTTGATAAATATTCTCTATTTTGATGAATAATTATGAAATCGTCGCAATAACGGAGATAATATTGGATTTTCAAATCACGCTTAATAAATTGATCAAACTTATTAAGGTAGATATTGGCGAAAAGCTGACTAGTAACATTGCCTAAAGGCAAACCCTTAGCCGATTTTCCGGCAAAACTGCCGATTATTTTTTGAATAAGCCATAAGGTATCTTGATCGATTACTTCCTTTTTGATCAAGGAAAATAAAATTCGCTGGTCTATAGAATCAAAAAATCTCTTAATATCGCATTTTAGGCAATAAATAATTTTATTATAATTTTGACTTTCCTTTCTGGTAAAACTTTCTAATTTTTTAACAGCCCTGTGTGGCATGCACCCATTTCTTCGGACACTTTTGTCCACGTAATTCAACCTTTAGCGGTAAGGGCGTAATACTTTGACGGGGGCATTTTCAGCTTGGTCTTAATCCTGATATTGTTGTAATAGTACATCTGGCGATAAATATTT
>JAPLWM010000037.1 GCA_026396575.1 Candidatus Komeilibacteria bacterium | reverse complement strand
AACTTAAGCTGGAACATGAAAAATTAAATCCTTTGTTTTTAAAGCAAACAATTGATCGCTGTTTAAAAACATTGTATGATATCCAAAGACGGTTCGGTAACCAACGCTAATTTCGGTAATGGTTTCTAATGAGCTATACCGTCTGATTTTGTGGAAAAAAATAGCCGGGAGCGCAGTAAGTTACTACCTGATCGGCAGTCTACTGTGCTCCTCGGCTGTTGCCGAGTCTTCATCAAATGGCGAAGTAATGCCTAGAAGACTGAGGACCTCAGACTAAGTGCACACATAAGAATAATTCTCCTTGGTGCGCGGTTAACGAAGTGAGTACTTCTCCAAAATCAGCTTTAGCTGGCAAGGGAGATAAAATCAGTTTATTCCAGCTTTAATTTTTTGTCAATATATGTTAAAATGAAAGAAATAAAAAGGATTTAATTACCTTTTTATTTCATATTTATGAGAATTATAGGCACGGTTATTCGCGGCAAAGGCGAGGGCAGGGTTTTGGGTTTTCCTACGGCCAATCTTAAAATTAACTTGCCTTTTATTTTGGCAGACGGCGTTTATTTAGCAAAAATCAAGGTTAAAGATCAAAAATACCGGGCTTTGGCCGTTAAAGGCATGGCCCAGGATTTGGAAGTTTGGTTGAAAGATTTTTCCGGCGATTTATACGGGCAGGAACTGGCCGTGGAGATCGGCCAAAAAATCAGCGAACTTGGAACATTTACCAACCAGCAGGAATTAATTGCCAAAATCAAAGCGGATTTAAAAATAGCGGAAAAACTATGGGCGACAAATTAGTTTTGGATCTGGAAACCAAAAAAAGCTTTGACGAAGTGGGCGGCCAGCAAAATACCGCTCAACTGGAAGTTTCGGTTTGCGGGGTGTATTCTTATGATAGGGACGAATTCAGGGCTTTTAAGGAAGAAGAGTTTAAGGAATTGGGCGAGTGGCTTAAAGCCGCCTCGCTGATTATTGGCTTTAATTCCAAAAGTTTCGATTTTACCGTGCTGCAGCCGTATTACAAATTCAACTTGAGCAAATTGCCGCACCTGGATATTTTGGAAGAAGTTTACCATGCCCTGGGGCACCGGCTAAAATTGGATTCCATTGCCCAAAGCACTTTGGGCTTTGGCAAAAGCGGCAGCGGCTTGGACGCGCTCTGGTATTTTAAAAACAACGATTGGGATTCTTTGATCAAATATTGTTTGGACGATGTTAGGGTAACCCGCGAGGTTTACGAATACGGCCGGCGGCACGGCCACCTCTGGTACGATTCCATGGGCCGCCACGAAACCATTCCCATTAGGTGGGGCAACGGCCAAACCATTAAAGATTTGATTTTAAACGCCTATAAATCCGGCGAGCAGGTGGAAATAGATTATTTAAAAACCGATACTGAAGAGCGGGGCAAAAGGAATATCGATATCAAGGCCGTAAAAAACAACCAGATCCAGGCCTTTTGCCATAAGCAGCAGGCCATTCGGGTATTCAATATCGATCGGATTTTTGACGTAAAAACCATGGGCCGGCAGGGCCATTGGCAAAACAAACTTTTTTAACATGTAGCATGTAACATGTAACAAGCTGGCATGCACCCATTTCTTCGGACACTTTTGTCCACGTAATTCAACCTTTAGCGGTAAGGGCGTAATACTTTGACGGGGGCATTTTCAGCTTGGTCTTAATCCTGATATTGTTGTAATAGTACATCTGGCGATAAATATTT
>JAPLWM010000030.1 GCA_026396575.1 Candidatus Komeilibacteria bacterium | reverse complement strand
TTGTATTTATCTTTAAATCCTGTAAAATTAAAACAAGCGATAGACGAAAAAGTGAAGAAAATCAGAGCCACGGCAAAGTAAGATTTTAGATGACTTGATTAAACTCGCCATGGTTAGATTTTTAAATGACTAAATGCGGGCATTTCTATAATTCTCTCATTCTCTTCGCTTCCTTCTTTAAAATTAAGAACCAAAACGCCGGCAGGCAAAATATCCTTAACCTTATCGGCCCATTCAATTGCTACCAGAGTATCCGGCCGGCCCAGATATTCTGCCAGCCCGATATTTTTCAACTCTTCGCTATTATTTAATCTATAAGCGTCAACATGAACTAAAGTTTTAATTCGTATATTCGTAGTAGCATAAACTTTCATTAAAACAAAAGTAGGGCTTAAAACTTTTTCTTTAACTCCTAAAGCGGAAGCCAAAAACTGGACAAAGGTGGTTTTGCCGGCGCCCAATTCCCCTACCAAACCGATAACTTCACCGCCCTTAAAACTATGCGCCAACTTTTGCGCCAACTTGTTTAATTCTTCCAAATTGTTTATTACTTGCTTCATAAAGCAAATAATATCCGATATTTAAAATAAAATCAACTTTTTGTAAAAAATAGCTAAACTTGACAGAATTTATAGCCATGATATGATGCCTTTAGAAAAAGGCTTTTGGCCGAGGTTTATATCTTATATAATTGGTTCATTCGGTCGAAAAGAAAGTAAACTTTCTTTTCTCCCTCAGTGCCAATTATAAACCTCAATCTGGTTGAAGGCCTTTTTCTATTATTGATAAATATCATGATTGCCGATGGCATAGAATCTAACGGTCTTCCGTCCGGCAAAATCAAAAATAACTCTGTATTCAAAATTAATATAAAATGCCCAAAATCCATCCAACGGCCCGTGTAATTTATGAGTATTTAAAGTTGGGTCAAAAGGGTTTTGCCGAAAAATAATTTCTTTCTTCTTTGCCAATTCTTGAATTTGTTCCGGCAACTTTTTGTATAAACGCCTGAATTTTGGTAAATGAAAAATTGCCAAAGGTAAACCGCTTTTCATAAATTTTTACCATTTTACCTAAGATCCTTTAAAGATTTTAAAAGTATGCCTTTGCCGGCATTGAATTTTTTTCGATCTCTTTTTAATTCTTCGGCCAATCTATAAGTGTTCCAAAGCCGCAATAGATGGCGAAAAAATTCACTGGTTGAGGCGTAACCGCCAGCCTTAACGGCGGTTTTTACATCTTTAGCCATTAGTGAGGGTAAAGAAATATTGATTACTTCACGCATAATTGTTTAAATTAATTGTAATATATTGTATTACACATAATAACACTCTAAAAATAAGCTGTCAAATTAATCCAGCGGGCTATTGAGCCGATTAATTAAACTGTCCGCCACCTGAACGTATCCTTCGGTGGTTTTTAAACTGGCGTGGCCCAATAGTTTTTGGATAATTCTGATATCCGTACCGTTTTGCAACAGATGAGTGGCAAAGGAATGCCTTAAACAATGGCAAGTGGCCGAAGTATTAATTTGCGCGCGGGCCAAGGCCTGGTCAAAAACCTTTTGCGCCGAACGCATGGTTAAATGCCCGCCGCCGCCTGCCCCGCTAAAAAGATAACTTTGTTCCGCCGGCAAAATTGGCAAATACTGTTTTAACAATTCCGCCGAATGCCGGCTTAACAAAGTTAAGCGGTCCTTGGCGCCCTTGCCGGATTTAACCAGCAGATTATTCTGGCTTAAATTAAGATGCTCGATTTTCAATTTTACCGCTTCGGAAACCCTCAAGCCCGAACCGTAGATAAGGGAAAGAAGCAACTTGTGTTTTAAGTTTTCGGTTAAATTGATCAGCTGGATAATTTCTTCTTTGGCTAAAACCGTGGGCAGATATTTTTCTTTTTTGGGTCGAACAATGCCAAAAAACAGTTTTCGCTTAAGAATTTTTTCAAAATAGAATTTAAGCGCGGAAATAGCTAGATTCAAGGAAGTATTGGCAAGCCCCTGTACTTTAAGATAGAGCAGGTAATTTTTAATATCCTGCGCCGTGGCCTGCTTAGCTGATTTATTGAAGAAAATTAAAAAACGCCTATTAATATCCAAATAGGTCGTAACCGTCCGCTTGGAAAAGCCGCGAATTATCAGCTCCTGCGCCAGCGTAGCCAACGGCTCAACGCTCACAGGGGCGGCATTTACTTTTTGTACTGTTGGATTATAATGGGAGGGTATATTAACATTATCAGCCATTGGCGGAAGGGCCGCCTCCGGCCGCCCAAAATCGCTTTTCATACGATGTTCTGATTACTAATTAACGCTCCTATCTTTGCTGATCTTCGCAGAAAAGTCAAGTGGTTCGCCTATCCAGTGTTATATGACATATTTTGGCTAAAATGGTAAGATAAGGGTTGAAATATCCCTTATTTTTTATTACCATATTCATAAGAGGGCAAGAAATAATTATTTAATAAAATGCCAACAAAACCATATTACAAAAAGGCTAACTTTAACTTATACCAAGCTGATTGCTTGGAATTTTTGCCTAAAATAAAGGAAAACTCCATAGACATGATTTTTGCCGATCCGCCCTATCTCCTTTCCAATGGCGGATTTACTGTCCATGCCGGCAAAATGGTAAGTGTAAACAAGGGAAAATGGGATGTTAGTAATGGCCTAAAAAAGGATTGGGAATTTCATCTAGCTTGGATTAAAGAATGCCACCGTGTTTTAAAACCAGGCGGCACTATTTGGATTAGTGGAACGTATCACTCAATCTACCAATGTGGCTTTGCCCTGCAAGTTAATCACTTCCATATTCTTAATGATATAGCTTGGTTTAAGCCAAACGCTTCGCCAAACCTTAGTTGCCGTTTTTTTACCGCCAGCCACGAAACTTTGATTTGGGCGAGAAAAGACAAAAAAGGCAAACATAAGTTTAATTATAAGTTAATGAAAGAGGGTGATTGGCAAAATGACTTTTTGAAAAAACCTAACATGCAAATGCGAAGCGTTTGGGCCATTCAGCCACCAAAAAATGGCGAGAAAAAGTTTGGCAAACACCCGACGCAAAAGCCAATTGATTTATTAGTCAGAATAATTTTAGCCAGCACAGATAAAGGCGACTGGGTATTAGATCCTTTTACTGGTTCTTCCACGACAGGCCTTGCCGCTCAACTAAACGGCAGAAAATTTATTGGCATTGATTTAGAAAAAAAATATTTAGACCTTTCTATTCAAAGGTTAGAGGATTTAACAAAAAAATAACTTAACTTATGAAAATTATCACTCGGGCAACCGCCATTAAAAACTTGAAAAAGTATATTGGCAAGGATTTAAGGAAACTGGCTTTACAGTTCAAAATAACTACCTACGAAACTGGCAAACAAAACAAGGGTTGGAAAGGTTTGATTTTGGAACGTTTAGCCGGTTTGCAAAATAATATCTCAAAAGCACCGAACGGCCTGTCGTACGAATTAAAATCAGTGAGTTTTCGCTATGTAAAAGATAAGTTAGTGCCAAAGGAAACTATGGCCATTACCATGATCAACCCCCAAGAATTGAAAGATCAGGAGTTTTTCAAAAGTCATGTCTGGGCAAAGTTAAAATCAATTGTCTTTTGCGCCGTCATGTGGCACGGCAAAAATTCCGACAATGCTGAAATTCTTAAAGTCACGAGTTTGGATTTTCTGGAAACCGACGAAGTGATCAAGGAAATTAAAGCTGACTACGATTTTATTAGAAACAAACTTATTAAAAAAGGATTTAATGCTTTGACTGGCAAAGATGGTAAATGGATCCAAGCTAGAACCAAAGGTACTGGTGGAATTAATCCTAATACTAACAAAAGGCGACCAATCACCAGAGCATACTATGCTCGTAAAGCATTGGTGGCAAAAATCTTTGAGGATTCAAAATAATTATTTCTTGCCCTTTTTCTTTTTATAAAGGCGCCAAAATACATCATATAACACCCCATATGCGGTTCGGGCTTTGCTAAGCCCTCTCCCAAATTTTAATACTTTTCTTGCGGTGGCGCTCCGCGCAATTATACCGCAACAAAAGTATTAAAACTTCGCATATGGTGGCACGTTATATGAAATAATAATTATACTTACCGCTAAAGCGGTAAAAATTAGGGCAATTTATTATTAACTTAAAAATATGAAAAAAATATTACTCTTACTACCGTTTATTTTTTTAATTATTACCGGATGTTCCCTACAAAATCCTTTGAATGTTAATGGCGACCAAAAAGAAGTAATTGATAATCAACAAAAATTAATTAATGAGCAAACCCAAAAATTGAATGAATTACAACAAAAGGTTGACCAACTTGAAAGTACTTCAAAAAATGAGGTTATAGAAAAAACAACAACACCGCAAACTACCAAATCAAACACTACTGAAAACTTAGATCTCATCTTAACAAACTATAAAATTGACAGCCAAAATGGTTCAAATTTTATAGATATGATTTTAACAGATTCATACAATTCACCGAAACAATTTTGCCAAGGCGTAATAGCTAATAAAACCACAAGACAACATTTTTTTTATATAGTTTATGATCAAGTTAATTCATTAGAAAATAGATACGGAAAATATAGGACAAAAATAGAGTATATAAAAAATAACTTAGACGGAAAGTGGGGCATCATATCAATGGTACAGGATCGCTGTAAAGCCGTGGGACTTAATATTGAATAAATTGCCCTAATTTCTATTCCTCGCTACGCTCGGAATAAATAATTATTACATCATATAACACAGGATTGCCGGTTAGTAAATTAAATAAAATTATGGATCTCTTCATAAAAATCATTTTACCTATATTAACCTTTATAATAGGTTGCGTAGCAAGCGTATATTTGCCAAAAAAATTTCGCAAAGAGGATCGGATACCAAAAATATCTATTAGCCCTCTCCAGGAACATCAATTATATTTTGACATAACTAACCATGGTGGCGATATTTTAAATCTAAATATAGAAATATTTTGGCTTCAAGAGGGCGTAAAACAAAATAGAAAAATGGAAAATTTTTTTGGCCCAACCGAAGACCCAACATTTGGTCATTCTCATAAAGCAAACTCATTAAAGAAAGGTGAAACTAAAAAAGTTATTGGCTGTCCATCATTTTCTGATAATGGCGAGGTTGCTGTAATAATTATGGGTAACGATATTAACGGCAAAACTTATTCAGAAAAACTTACATTAAAAAATAATATTAGACAGGTATAAATTTTATTTAATTTACTAACGCAAATTGCTCGTTCGCTTGCGTGGCAAGCTCGCTACCGCTCGCAATTTTACCACGCCGCTCACTTCGCAACTTCGGCAATCCACGCACGTTCTGCGAAATGGCAAAATTTTATAAGAGATATAAACATGGATTTTGAAACCCCTCAATTAAAAAAAGCTGAAAGTATTCCGGCGCGGGAAGCGGAAGTGCAGATAGAATGTCTTGAACGACCAGACGTGGTTAGTCAGGCAATTTTTGAATTAAAGCAATCTTTTGCTGCGCTTGGCATAGATAAGTGGAAATTGCCAGCTGTAAAAATCAAATTTCTCGAAACTCAAGGAGAAGCAGTGCTTGGCCGAGTAGGAAAAGTTACTGCGAATGAAGTTGAGATTGAATATGATAAACAATTTTCTTCAATAGAGTTGGAAGGCTTGCTAATTGAAGGATTAAAAAATTCTGGAGTTAATTATCCAGGAATGAAACAGACTTTGAAACATGAGTTGGCGCATATTGCCATGTGGTCTGTTACTGGCCTTGAACGACAACCTGCGACTAGATTGCTCGATGAAGGTTGGGCGAGTTTAGTAGAACATGGCAATGAGGTTGCGTCAGTAAATAATGTAAAGTCTGTTGTTAAAAATGGTTTTCAAAATGAGCCAGAATTTTTTAATCGCTGTTTAGATTTCAGCAAGCCAATTACATTTGAAGAAAATTTGAATTCTGCTGAATATTCAACGGGCCAAGCACTGCTTACTTTTATTAAAGAGAAATTTGGCACAGAAAAAATGGTTGAGTTAATTCAAAAATCGCCAGCCACCGAGAGAAGAAGTGACTTGACTGATGGTCAATTTGAACCCGCTAGTAATCAGTTTTCTACCGCTCTTTTAGAGGTGACAGGGTTTCAAAATGTGGATGAAGTTAGGTCTGAGTTTTTAAAATGGTTAAGTGAATAGTTAGGGATAAAATTTCGCCACATCGCAGAACAAGCAATATCTGGCTCAAAAGTTTTCCCTAATGTATAATTAAATTAAGGAACGAAAAACTTTTTCGACCCAAATTTGCCCTTCGCTACGCTTGGTCAAACTTCAGATATTGCTAAACGTTAGGTGAAATTGCGCCAATAGCTTAACTTTTAACAAATAACTAAACACTATGAAAAAAATCATTCTAATAGCGATAACTGCGGCTATTTTAATATTTTTAGTTTACCCTGTTATTTCTTGGCAAGTATTTAAAACGCCAACATTTATGTCAAAAGAAGTGGTTATTCCTATTGATTGCATGCCTGGAACGCCCAGAAAATGGAAAGAGGAACAGGCAATAAAAAAATATTATCCCTTTATAATAGTACAAAAACTTTTCGGCTCAATAAAAACATTGTGCGGGACATTTTAATGTTTCATTGGCGCAACTCCACCTAACACCCCATATGCGGTTCACCCCTAAACCACTCGCCCTGCTGGGCTCGGGTTTAGGGCTTCACCCAAATTGCTTGTCCGCTTAGGCGGTTGGCCTGCCGGCCAATTATACCGCCACGCGGCCTGCGCAACTTCGCATATGGTGGCACGTTAGGTGCCATTGAATTTTTACTCTTCGTTTTTAAAGGCAAATTTCTCTAAACAAAATATTTAGTAAACGATTATGGATAAATACAAACTTTCTCAATCAACCATAGAAAAACTCGGATATTATGTTTATCTTTTAATTGATCCAAGGAATAACAAAGTGTTTTATGTTGGAAAAGGTAAGGGCAATAGAATAAACCAACATCTTTTGGGGGCCTTAGATAAAAAAACCAATGAAACTGAAAAAATAAAAAGAATAAGGGATATTCAAAAAACCGGAAAAGAGGTTAAACATTATATTCTTAGGCACGAGCTAACAGAAGAAGAAGCATTTGAAGTGGAGTGTGCCGTTATTGATGTTTTGGGTAAAGACAACCTAACCAACATAGTAAATGGCCATGATTCCATAAACAAAGGGATAATGAAATTGGAAGATATTAAAATAAAGTACGAGGCGGAAGAAGTGATTATTAAACAACCGACAATTTTAATCAACATTCATAATCTTTATAAAAAAGAGGCCTCCCCAAAAGCAATCTATGATGCAACAAGAAAATCTTGGAAAGTCAGTTTTAACCGTGTTTCAAAAATTAAAGTTGCCTGCTCTGTCTATCTTGGTATTATTAGAGAGGTTTATATAATTAACAAATGGCTACCCTCAACGGAAATTAAAGGACGATCTATGTTTGTTGGCAAAGTGGCCCCAAAAGATGTTAGAAATAAATATCTTAACAAATCTGTTTCAAAATATTGGAAAAAAGGCAGCCAATATCCAATAAAATACGTGCTGGCTTAATTTATTTACTTTCTGATATTATATAGAGGTAAAAATTCAACAGCACCTAACACAGGATTGCCGGTTCATAAACTAAAAAATTATCTTCGCATATGGATTATAAAGGCACAATTATTGAAGAAAGTTTGGAAAATAAAGCTATTTTGCAAAAAATAAATATTCTAAAAACAAAGGTTGAAAAAGTGATTGAAAAACATCAAACTCCTTGGATTAATCAATGGACTTTACATACAATAGAAATTTCTGAAAATCAGGCGGACTTTATTGCTCAAGAATTAAGCCAAAGTTTAGACTCTAAACATACTTGGTACGCTGATTTTAAAAACAACCATTGCCACTATATTATTTTTCGCAATAAAGTCTTTAAGGTTGATAGATCCAATAAAGAACAATATAATGAAGTTACTAAATTCGGTGTTTCTTTAGGTATCCCTGACTACCAACTTGATTTTTCGCCACATATTAAGGAATGGCAACGATAATTTTTAGTTTATTCACGCAAATTGCTCGTTCCCCCTCGTCGCTTCGGTGCTAGGCCTCCGGCCAATTTTAGCACCTACGCTCGCTCGGGGTCACTTCGCAACTTCGGCAATCCACGCACGTTAGATGCCATAATAAAAAGCCAGACTTCATAAAGCCAGTTAAATATAAATATAATATTAAATAAGTTTTTAAAATAGCATGACTATCCAAGTACTTGGTTCAAGTTGTCCGACCTGCAAAAAACTCTTTGACCTAACCAACGAAGCTGTGACTGAATTAGGATTGTCTATTTCAGTTGAATATATAACTGACATTCAAAAAATAATTGAATTAGGGTGTATGACTAGCCCAGTTTTAGCTGTAAACAACAAACCAGTTATAGCCGGCTTCGTTCCTGATTTAGAAAAAATAAAGGTAGTTATTCAAAACAGTCTTTAATTATGTCTATTTTCTACCCCGTTGAATTACTATCAAAATGGCTGACTTTATCCATTTTTTCAATCACTCCTAAAACACTATTAGCTGAAACAGTTAATTTTTTCATTTACGACACAATTAAAATATTTGTCTTACTTTCTGTTATTATTTTTATTATTTCCATTATTCGGTCATTTCTACCACCAGAAAAAATTCGCTTTATTCTATCACATAAAAATAAATACACTGGAAATATTTTAGCCTCTTTACTAGGCATTATAACCCCGTTTTGTTCCTGTTCAGCGATACCTTTATTTTTAGGATTTATACAGGCCGGCATACCCTTAGGAACAACATTCTCTTTTCTTGTGGCCTCGCCCATGATAAATGAAGTTGCACTAGTTTTACTCTTAGGAATGTTCGGCTGGAAAATTGCTTTAATTTATATCGTAAGCGGTCTCTTTATTGCTGTTTTATCTGGTATTATTATCGATAAAATGAAAGTAGAAAATTTAGTAGAATCTTTTGTTTATCAGAATTCGGCTACTTTAAAAACTGACTTACCAAATATGAAGTGGCTGGATAGGTTTACCTACGCTAAAAATTACACATTAGACATTATTAAAAAAGTTTGGCCTTATGTTATTATTGGTATTGGGCTCGGCGCTTGGATTCATGGCTATGTACCAACGGACTTTTTAGCTAGGTATGCCGGTGCCGATAAATGGTATGCCGTGCCCTTTGCTGTTTTAATTGGCATTCCTCTTTACTCCAATGCCGCCGGCATTATTCCATTAGTTGGTGCCCTAACTGAGAAAGGCGTAACCATGGGAACAACATTAGCCTTTATGATGGCCGTCACAGCTTTATCTTTACCAGAGTTTATGATTTTAAAACGAGTAATGAAAACAAAACTTATTTTAATTTTTGCGGGAATTGTCGGAACCGGAATTATTTTTACCGGATATATATTTAACTGGCTATTATCAATGTAATAAAAACTTACCCGCGAATCACGATAATCACCAGTCTAATAAGGCTTTTTATTACAGCATCTAACACCCCATATGCGGTTCACCCGCCTACGCTTTCAGCTTCGGCGGGCTCACCCAAATTGCTCGTTCGTTCGGGGGTGCGCTCCGCGCAATTTTACCCCCTCACTCACTTCGCAACTTCGCATATGGCGGCACGTTAGGTGAAATATTTGGCTCCAAAATCACCTTGAAATATTCAAAAAAATGTGTTAAGATGGTTAGGTAAATAACCTATTTTATGAAAAATATCTCTATAAATACTGAAAAATTACACAAAGCTGTAGCTCAATCTTCTAAAATGGAAGGGTTAAGTTTTAATGATGCTAAAAGGAATAAAAAGCTTATTCAAACCTTGAAATCCTATGGCAGAGCATTCGCGATATTACGTCAGCGATAATGACGCTAGTGTCAGCAAAGGCATTCTTAAAAATAAACTTGGCATTAAAAGCAGGAAAAAGCTAAGTGAAGCGGAAACTTTATTACTCGCCGACACCTATACACATTTTTTTGAATTACTAAGAAAAGGCAAATTAAAATTTGACCTTTCTTTATTATTTTCTATTCATGAATATTTCCTAAGTCATCTTTATGATTGGGCTGGTAAGGTAAGGATGGTAAATATTTCAAAAGATAACATGCTTTTTGCTCCAGTCAAATATATTGATGAAGCTTTGGCAGAGTTTAAAAAACTCCTTAAAACCAAATTACCAAAACAATCTGATACTAAAGATAAGGTTTCTGAAAAACTAGCTATAATTCATAACGAATTTAATGTAATTCACCCTTTCAGAGAAGGAAATGGCAGAACCATTCGCTTGTTCCTTGATTTAATCGTCGTCCATTTCAGATATAATCCGATTGACTGGAGCAAAACTCCAAATAACGACTATCTTAAGGCCTGTATTCTGGGAGTTAATGGTGACAATAAACCAATGGCGAAAATAATAAAGAAAGGCCTTAATCAGTCCAAATAATACAGCCACGCCAAATACATCACCTAACACCAGATTGCCGGTTCATAAACTAAAAAATTATCTTCACATATGGATTATAAAGGTACAATCATTGAAGAAAGTTTGGAAAATAAAGATGTTCTAAATAAGATTAGCATTATATCAACCAAGGTTGAAAAGGTTATAGATGAACATCAAACGCCCTGGCTTAATCAATGGACTTTGGATACAGTAGAGATTACTGAAAATCAGGCAGACTTTATTGCTCAAGAATTAAGTCAGAGTTTAGACTCTAAACATAACAACTGGTACGTTGATTTTAAAAACAACAATTTCCACTATATTATTTTTCGCAATAAAGTCTTTAAGGTTGATAGATCTAATAAAGAACAATATAATGAAGCTAGTAAATATGGCATTTCTTTAAGCATCCCTGACTACCAACTTGATTTTTCACCAAACATTGAATAAACTAAATAATTTTTTA
The DNA here is from genome assembly GCA_026396575.1 of Candidatus Komeilibacteria bacterium. Taxonomy (GTDB): domain Bacteria; phylum Patescibacteriota; class Patescibacteriia; order UBA1558; family UBA10009; genus JAPLWM01. The sequence continues at coordinate 1,295 of JAPLWM010000030.1, read as the reverse complement.
GTTTATTCACGCAAATTGCTCGTTCCCCCTCGTCGCTACGGTGCTAGGCCTCCGGCCAATTTTAGCACCTTCGCTCGCTCGGGGTCACTTCGCAACTTCGGCAATCCACGCACGTTAGCGGAAATAGCTCATTTCGCCATTCCAATTTTTATAGTAAACATTGACAATTTTTAAAAAATAGAGTAAACCCAAAGTGGCAAAAAGCCACACAACAACCAACACTTGGAGGGATCGTGAAAAAGCTAACAGCCAGGACAATAGTTCTTGGCATCATTTCGGTTCTGGCTTTCATTGGATACGTGTTCGGCTATCAGCATTTCACTGGCAATACGCCGACCAATGAGGTTCGTTGGATCCATGACTGGATCTGGACAGTGCCATTCTCTGTGCCACACATCTTCAATGTTTTCACTGCGATTATTATACTCGCAATCCCCGTCTATTGCTGGCGCAAAAAGAAAATGGCAGCCGACTCTGATTCCGATGAAGACTCTATATTCATCGGTCTGGTTGTATCAATGATCATAGGGCTGATTATTGGCTTGATTATCACAATCATTGCCATCTCCAATCAGGCAACTGCCCCATCGCTCATTGCGTTCCCCATTACTTCGGCGATCATCGCCGCTCTCGTGGGATTCTTCATGATTGGAGGAAATCAAGAAGTATGGGGATCATATGGAAATGGACTCAGGGCGTCTCTTAAGGATGCCTTTGAAGAATTATTCCTCGATCTCCCTATGGCGCTCCCAACTTGCGGACTTGGCCTTGGTTTAGGAGCGGCGATTCCAATCCTGCCAACTTTCGGAACAATTCCGGTAGTTGCCCTGATACTAACAGGGGTTGCGACCGTTGTGGTAATGACTACGATAGGAACCGTTTTCAATGTCATTCTCCAATGGCTACTAGGGCCAAAAATTTGCCAATGGTTCTACGACGCAAAATGCACAGGCGGTTTCTGAACCTTACGCCGAACACGTCTCATTCTCAACTGACACTCGTCGGTTGGGAATGAGACGATATTTTTTTTAATCTAAAATTGGAATGGCTTCATTCGCTACATCCGCTAACACCGCGTATGCGGCTTAATAGCCAGCTATTGACATATCCTATAAATATTACTATACATAATTCGCACATCATAATATAAGGAGTGGCATGCACCCATTTCTTAGGACACTTTTGTCCACGTAATTCAACCTTTAGCGGTAAGGGCGTAATACTTTGACGGGGGCATTTTCAGCTTGGTCTTAATCCTGATATTGTTGTAATAGTACATCTGGCGATAAATATTT
>JAPLWM010000031.1 GCA_026396575.1 Candidatus Komeilibacteria bacterium | reverse complement strand
TGATGGCCTAAAAGAAATTGAAGAGCGACTGAATAACCGCCCGAGAAAATCACTGAACTACCAAACACCAAACGAAATTTTCCAAAAAGTTTGCCAATTAAATAATCAGGTTAGTGATGCATTAAATCCTTGAACTCATAGTTTTTTTGGCAACAAAAAAAGTGGCAAAACCCTGGCGACGGCCTACTCTTGCCTGGCATGAGCCAGACTACCATCAGCGCGTAAGCTGCTTAACTGCCGTGTTCGGAATGGGAACGGGTGTGACCAGCTTGCTTGAGTCACCAAGGTTTTGCCACTTTAATTTTTAAAATAATAAAGTAACATGAAATAAGGAAAAGAACAACTGTTTAACCAAAATAATTCTGTTATAAATTGGTGGTTACTCGACCGATTAGTACCGCTCGGCTAAACCAATTGCTTGGCGTACACCTACGGCCTATCAACCTCCTAGTCTCGGAGGGGTCTTATAATAACGAATCCTAATCTTGTAGACGGCTTCACGCTTAGATGCTTTCAGCGTTTATCCAAACCGAACATAGCTACTCGGCCATGCCACTGGTGTGACAACCGATACACTAGAGGTTCGTCCTTCCCGGTCCTCTCGTACTAGGGAAGGGCCTACTCAAGATTCAACGACCATAGCGGATAGGAGACCGAACTGTCTCACGACGTTCTGAACCCAGCTCGCGTACCGCTTTAATTGGCGAACAGCCAAACCCTTGGGAGCTTCTTCACCCCCAGGATGCGATGAGCCGACATCGAGGTGCCAAACCGCGCCGTCGCTGTGGACGCTTGGGCGCGATCAGCCTGTTATCCCCGGAGTAACTTTTATCCGTTGAGCTTCCGCCGTCCTATATCGTACGGTCGGATCACTAACTTCTGCTTTCGCAACTGCTCGGGTTGTCGCCCTTGCAGTAAAGCTGGCTTATGCGTTTGCACGACGATTCCCGTTTCCATCGGGAACTAGCCAACCTTTGTAAACGCCTCCGTTACATTTTAGGAGGCAACCGCCCCAGTTAAACTACCCATCAGATACTGTCCCTCCTCCTGATTCAAGGAGAAAAGGTTAGACTTAAAAACATTATAGGGTGGTATCTCACTGTTGACTCCACCCCGACTGAGGTCGGGGCTTCAAAGTCTCCCACCTATTCTGAACAACAATGTCCTTAAGACAATACCAAACTGTAGTAAAGCTTCACGGGGTCTTTTCGTCCAGCTATGGTTAATGAGCATCTTTACTCATCTTGCAATTTCGCCGAGTACTTCGTTGAGACAGTCTCCAAGTCGTTATGCCATTCGTGCAGGTCGGAACTTACCCGACAAGGAATTTCGCTTGAGTGTGTTAATCTGCATGTCGCCATGCAGTCCGGACCATATCTTCTCCTCTTAACTAAAGGAGGTTGGCGTGTGGTCTCTGAGGATTCTTATTAAATTATCGCGGGATTTTTTACGATTCATGGTACTGGAGATTTTAACAATTTCTATCATTCCTTTAACGGATAAATGCTCTTGCCGATTAATCATTTTCACGCCTTTGGCAAATTTCTCAAAATCATCTTTCTTTGACGTTTGTAAATGATATTTTTCGAAGAAGGGAATAATCGCTTTTATTAGATCCTGCCTGTTTCTAACGGCAAATCTATATAACGGTTCATGATGATTATCATGCCTTCTATTGATAAATATCTTACCGACACCAAAATGTTTTTTGAGCATTTCCAATGATGCTAAACTTTTTTCTCCCTGAGTGACCACGAATTCATGAGTCGCTTGATAACCGGTTTTATAACCGCGGCGCAAACGGTGTTTTTCTTTTCTATCGGCTTGTTTAATGAAACCGATGGAAAAGCACCCTTCACCGTCAACAAACCCTGTTATCCAGCCGATTTTAATAAGTCTTTCCTGCTGATTGTCTGCGCGAGACGCATTTTTACTATAAATCATATTCAGACAAGGATTAATTAGTACTTGTCTATTATATCATAGTAGCGCTCGATACTCCAGATTTTCCAGCATATGGCCAACTATATTTTAGGATAATAATATTTTTAGAGGTATTATTAGGCAGCTACTTTTTTCTCGGCATAATCACTTACATAATCGTCCCAATCCTTCTGCAATCTAGCTATAAATTGCATAACCTTAGGACGATTATAGTTATCGCCGGCGTTCATCAGCGCTTCAGCTCGGAGCTTGCACCCCTCACCTTAACGTTCTGACACTGGCCAGGCATCAGCCCCTATACCTCACCTTACGGTTTAGAGCAGGGACCTGTGTTTTTGCTAAACAGTCGCTTGGAGTCTTTTGCTGCGTCCTCCTTCGCTCCTCACTCCGTTCGGAGCTACGGAGGACAAGGCCAAAACATTTCTTGTCTGGGCCATGTCCTCCGTAGCTTTTTGCGGAGCAAAAAGCGAAGGAGGAAGGTCTTATTGCGAACTTACGACCGCTATTTTGCCGAGTTCCTTAACGAAGTTTCTCTCGTTCACCTTAGGCTACTCGCCTTACCTTCCTGTGTTGGTTTTGGTACGGTTACCTATACCTTAGCCCTAGAAGTTTTTCTTGGTTACCTTTCTCCTGAAAATTGACTTTGGACTAGCCGCAGTCTTCTGACCGGCAACGGACTTGCTCTTTCCGGATTTACCAAGAAAGAATCCGCGCGCCGGCAAACGCCATAACCATACAGACGCTTCAGGTTTAAAATAACGTCACTCCTTCGGAAAATATAGGTAGGGCAGGAATATTAACCTGCTCTTCCATCGGCTACGCCCTTCGGCCTCACCTTAGGATCGCCTAACCCTGGGATGATTCCCATTGCCCAGGAAACCTTAGGTTTACGGTGTCCCGGATTTTCACCGAGATTTTTGCTACTTATACCAACATTCTCTCTTCTATGCCCTCCACGGCAACTTACATTGCCCCTTCAACGGACATAGAATGCTACCCTACCACTCCTTGCAGTAAAGCAAAAAGTTCTCATCTTCGGTATTAAGTTTGAGCCCCGGTACATTTTCGGCGCGAAAACTCTGGACCAGTGAGCTATTACGCTTTCTTTAAATGATGGCTGCTTCTAAGCCAACATCCTGGTTGTTAGAGAATTAACACCACCTTCTACACTTAACTTAAATTTTGGGACCTTAGATGGAGATCTGGGCTGTTTCCCTTTTGACTGATGGAGCTTAGCCCCCATAGTCTGACTCCCGAGCTTGAATCTAATGGCATTCGGAGTTTGGTTAGGATAAGTAAGGTTTCCCACCTTATCCCATTCAGTGCTCTACCGCCATTAGGAAATACTCGAGGCTAGCCCTAAAGCTATTTCGGGTAGAACCAGCTATTGCCAAGTTCGATTGGAATTTCTCCTCTAGCCACAACTCATCCCCAAGCGTTATACGGCTTGTGAGTTCGGGCCTCCACGACGTTTTACCGCCGCTTCACCCTGGTCATGGCTAGCTCACCTGGTTTCGGGTCGTGTAAATGCTGCTTTTTAGAAAAGTAGTTAGTCGGGATTTTAGCTCGATTAACTATTTAACTAAAAGTCGCCCTATTAAGACTTGCTTTCGCTATACCTCCCCTTCGTAAAGGTTAGATTAAGCAACACCTAGCACACTCGTTGGTTCATTCTTCAATAGGAACGCCGTCACCCGCCTTCGCTCTGCGCTCCGCTTGAGCTACGGTGGGCAGGCCCATATCAGTAATTGATACGAGGCCTGCCCGCCGTAGCTTTTTGCGAAGCAAAAAGCGAAGGCGGGCTCCGACTCCTTGTAAGCAAATGGTTTCAGATACTATTTCATTCCCCTAACCGGGGTGCTTTTCACCTTTCCCTCACGGTACTTGTTCACTATCGATCATCAAAAGTATTTAGCCTTAGCGCATAGTCGCGCTGGTTTCTCACGGGGTTTCACGGGCCCCGAGATACTTGAGAAAAATTACACAGAGCGATCACTCCTTTCGCGTACAGGGCTATCACCTTCTTTGGCGCCGCTTTCCAGCGGCTTCTACTAGGAAAGTAATCATAATCTTCTCTGCTACGGATTTTCAAGCTCCGCATAAGTAACCTCTCGCTACACCACTTTAGCAACGGCTTGAACCTTTAATCAGCCTTCGTCCCGACTTGCGTCGGGACTTCGGCAGACACACTAAAATGGTTTAGGCTGATCCCTTTTCGCTCGCCACTACTAAGGGAATCGAAATTAGCGTGTTAGATACCCGATTGCCACTCGCCTTCATTGGAATTCCGGCGCGTTGGCAATCGAAATCTAACAACTAACATTATTTCTTTCTTTTCCTCTGGGTACTAAGATGTTTCAATTCCCCAGGTCTGCTTCATTAACCTATGTATTCAGTTAATGATAACCCGCACTTCACTGCGGATTGGGTTACCCCATTCGGAAATCCCCGGATCAAAGTTTGCTTGCCAACTCCCCGAGGCTTATCGCAGGCTGCGACGTCCTTCATCGTCTTTTGATGTCTAGGCATCCACCACTTGCTCTTGTTGTAACCACCAAATTACACAAGAATTATATTTGGTTATTATTTGCTTAATGATTTTATATGATGCTCTTTTCCTTATTCAGTTGTCAAAGTTCGCCATTTGGTACTAAAAAACCGCTTGTAAACAAGCGGATTTTCAAGGTAAGGCAAAGCCCCACTCTTAAAATCTATCCGCTTATTTTAATTTGGTTCTTTATAATACCTTGTAAATTAATTTTCATTAATTTTATGGATTTTTTGCTTAAATACGGGCTTTTTATGGATAAATCCACAACCGCCCTTTCAGCTTGACTATTATAGACGATTTTTTTGACCGTGTCAAATCCCCGAATTATCGCCTATTTACGGTGTCCCGCTCTGGCGTGGTGGTGCCGGGAAGAGGGGTCGAACCTCCAAGGGATTGCTCCCACCAGGTCCTAAACCTGGCGCGTCTGCCAATTTCGCCATCCCGGCAACATTAAACAGCTTGAATAATAGGGAAATAACGGAAAAAGGTCAATATTTAAAAATTTTTTCAAGAAAAATGAAGAAAAGCCCGGTTGTGCATAACCTCTTAATTGACAGGGGAAAAATATTTAATTACTATATAGTATAGTATCTTTTCCATTAAACTTTTATCCCTCAAAGCGAGGGAAGTGGAATCAGATACTCCCTTTTTATAAACTGGCCTCCGTCATCCTTTAGGGTGTCGGGGGTCGGTTTTATTTACGGAACTTTATCACCAAGCCGATTAAAGCCGTTAATACCGTTCCGCCAATCATCAGTAAGCGCTCTTTGATATTTTTATTTTGATTGTTAGCCGGTAAATTAATCACTTCAGTGCTGGAAGCGGTTTCTTCGCTGGCGCCTAAAACTTCTCCGACATTTACATCAGCCATGGTTCTGGGCAACAAACAATAGCCGTCTTTATCCGTTGTTAAAATGCCAACCGCGGCCAATTGGTAATTCGGTTCAAGCTTAAGCTGTTTTTTGTCGGCAATTTTTTTAAGCGAGACCTTAATTTCGCCCGTTTCATCAATAATGGAATAATCAACGCCTTTCTTTTCCGTTAACTGGCCGCTAACCGCTATTAAACCGCCGATCAAACTGTCGTCAATCTCGCCTAAGGCAACATTGCTTGGCTTAGGCAAAGATAATTTTTTAATAAGTTGAACCGGAGATCCCTTGATTAAATTAATTCTCGGTTCATTTTTAATTTGCGAAACTTTGCCTTCAACCTCCACTAAATCTCCCTCCCGTAGATTTTCCGGAAAACCGAAAGACGAATATATCTGCAAACCACGGTCTAAAAAAAATTCATCACTTAATACATCAACTTCGGCTAAATACATAACGCGCTTGCCTAAAACACCGGGAGCGGCTACAACCACTCCCCTGCTTTTTACTTTTTCACCCTTGGCTAATTCCTTTACTTCGCTTAAAGAATAAAATGGAAACTCCTCCTGGCTTGAAGCCACGGTTAAATTATCCAGTTCCTCGTCATCGGGAAAAACAACATTGGTTTGGTTAGGCGTAGTGCTGGCCGACCAAAACCAGTCTTCGCTTGGTTCATTAAAATTATATGACCAGCCGGCCTTGGGTTTGGCATAACTTACAGTGCTAAAAACTTCAGCGGTGGGAGCAATTAAACGCACTTCGTCATTGGTATTATTCAGGCTTATTTTTGATTCTTCTTTTTTAACCGTTAAAAATCCAAAAGGATTAATAACGGTAGTGGTTGAAAAAGCATAAGGCCGGCTGCCGCCGGCTTCATCATCCAATTTAAAGCCGAATAAGTTTAAAGAAGATGAAGAATTATTATACAGCTCAATCCATTCGCTAATATCCGAACCTACCGGATCGGGTAAAAATTCATTGATTCTTAAACCGCTAAACTTGTCTGCTTGATAATTAACCGGCTGATAATTATTCGGCACGGAAACTGGTGAATTTTCGCTAATTTTAGCGCTATTTACAGTAGAAGTTTCGCTATCGTCCTGATTAATAATATTGCTCCGGCCCGGAGTAGGCTGATTTGTCCAAAAACAATTATCGCCGTTTTTGGCGTACGACCATTGTTCCAAAGCGGTGCCGTAAGCGATAGAGTCCAGCATGGAACCGTCGGGCTGATATAATCTAACCGCATCGCCCGTATTATTTAAAGCGATCTTGGATATTTTTCGATAAAGCAAAAAATAGCCGTAAGCGGGAATTTCCGTGGAATTAAAATCATCACGATTAATGGTATAGCGAAAACTGGTGCTATCGCCCAATTGCCAGCCCGCCAAATTAACTCCTTGGCTGGAACGATTGTAAAGCTCAATAAATTCAGTTTCATTATCCGAACCTTCGGGATTGGGCAAAACTTCGTTAATTAAAATATCCGGAGAATAACCTAAAACCATAATGCTGGTTGCCGGTGAGTTTGAATTATCCGCCGGCATGTTATTCTGCGTTTGAGCGGTGGTGGTTGCTTGAGTTACATTTTCAGTGGAAGTGGCATTTAAAATCGGTAAAGTATCAGTGGCTTCATTAACAGGCGTTGGTGCTTGTGAATTAACCGTGCCCGGCGTGCCGCCTGAAACAAATGACTGCTGCCAATTTTCCGATAAATTAATTCTTTCCAGAGAATAGCCGTTATCGCTGCCGCCCCAAGCCGTCTGGTAAGTGGTGGTGGCAAATAAATTCTGGCCGCTGGCCACAGATAAAGTTAAAGTATCGGCAGTGTTATTTAACGACATAACGGTATCCAATAAAATTCCCTGATAGCCGGGATAATCCGTTAAAAATAAATTCGGATTATCGGCCAGCACGGCATGCTGGCCCGCGGAAAAAACATTGTTGCCCTGAACAACGGAAACCAGATGATTGCTGCCATCGTTAAAGCGCCAATGGCTATCAATGGTAAAACTGGTGGAAGTGCTGACATTTAAAATTTCCACCCATTCGCGCCCCGTATCCGATCCTTGCGGATTGTACATTATTTCATTAATAATAATTTGAGGAACAGCCGCGGCTTGAACTTTAATTACCATAATATTGTGCGCCAATAAAAAAGCCGCAAACAATAAAACAATCACGGCTAAAAAAATAATAAAACTTTTCATAATCGCTTTTCGTTAATAATTAATATTTATCGACAATTTTCCAAAACCCAATATAAATCCGCAAACTCCTGATCCTTGACCAGAGTCGGATAAATTTTAGGCTCACGCAAATGCATGATTTCCATCAATTTCACCTGATTATTTTTAACCGTAAAATAATAACGGCTATTCAAGGAAATTACGGTTAAATTATCGCTGTAAACGCAAGCCCTGATAGAATCTTCCGGCTTAACTTCCACTGCCTGCTTAAACAACGGCAAAACCGCGGCAATTTGGCGCTGATGCCCCCTGGCAATCTGGCCGGAAACCAGCCATAAAGCGCCGCTAATTAGCACTATTAGCGCCAAAATACCGATAATTACCAAATACAAATGGTAGAAAACTTTGCTTATTTCTTTCATATTTTTAAGGGTTAATTTACCAGCCGAAAAAATTATATAAGACCGTTGAGGGATTGGTTTTGCCCGTTTTATATTCGTTCATCCAAAAAATGCCCATGCGGTTGGCGCTGATATCGCCCAAGCTATAGCCCTCATCGCGGTCTTTTAGCTGTTTGTAGCCGTATTCTTGGTTAAAGAGCGCTTTAAAGCCATCTGCCACTTCCTTTAAGCGGCCCAGCAAACCGGCGATTTTTGACCCAAAATGGTAGGTTAAGCGCGCTGAAGCAACAAAATGCTGTAATTTATCAATGTAGTTATTAGAACTGCCGAAATAACCCAAAATGGAGGTTGGCAGATTGTTTAAGCGATTCAAATAATCATCATAATTCTTATCCAAGGTTTTTTGGTGTGCCATGTCTATATTGACCGCATCGTAAAAAGTATCCAAAGCCGCGCTGACATCGGCTTGGCCTTTGGCGTTTTTGGATAAATCCAAGGATTTCTGCCAAATTAAATCCAAAGCTTTTTCGTTGCCGTCTTTATCCCGGGCCTGCCAATAATTTTGGTCGTTTCTGATGTAATCGCTAATGTTATTAAATCTATTCTGCCGATCTTCCGAAACATGAGGCGACTCGCCCAACGGGTCAATGACATTTACCGGATTGTTTAAAGCATAGCTGTAAGAATTCAGGCGCTGGGGGTTGGCCAGAATATCTTCCAGCTCCAAGCCGGTTTTTTGTTTAAGCCATGGCGCCACCAAAAAATTCTGCAAAGGATCGGCTTGGGTAAACCGGCCGATATCGGGATCGTAATAGCGCTGGTTAAAATAATACAAATCGCTGGAACCGTCATACGGCTTGCCGGTAAAACGGTAATCAGTACCGTAAGCCGCGGCAATTTGCGGAATTAAAAAGAACAAAAATAAATAAATCGCTTTTCGCATGGGGGTTTGGGTTAATGATCAATTGACCCTGAAACCAAATAAAAACAGGGCCGCTAAAAAATAGCAATGACCCTGTTTTTATATTCTTACTATATCGCACCTTAAAAAAATTGTCAAAAGCAATAAAAGTGGATAAATTGTTCAAAACCTACAAGTTATTTAACGCGCTTTTTACTTAATGTTTCAGCCACTTTTTTAACTATTTCAGAAGGTACTACTTTTGATTTAATTATGTAATCAACGGCTCCCAAGGCTAATGATTGTTCCACTGTTTCTTTCTTGGTAAAATTAGTAAACACAATAACCGGAATGTCTTTAGTTTTCTTGTTGGTTTTTAAATTTTTCAAAGCATCAATGCCGCTTTCATTGCCTAATAAAATATCTAAAAGGATTAAATTCGGTTTTTCTTTTTCAGCCAATTTTAAACCATCTATCCCGTTTTTAGCGCAAATGAAGTTGTAGCCTTCCAGCTTAAATTTGGTTGTATAAAGGAAAATTTGATCCGGATCATCTTCGATGAATAAAATCTTAAATGCGGGCATATATTTTACGATTATTTTAGCAGAGGAAATTGCAGGTAGAACGTTGAACCCTTGCCTTCTTCGCTTTCCACCCAGACCTTGGAACCAGGATGCTGGTCCATCACTCTTTTTATAATGAATAATCCTAAGCCCGAGCCATCGGTATAAACATTGCGGGCATTTTGGCCCCGAATGAATTTGTTGAATATTTTTCCAACATCGGTTTTGGGTATGCCAATGCCGGTATCCTTTACCGCCACAATAACATTTTGCTCGTCGTTTTTAATGGTTGTAGAAATAGATCCTTGAGGCGTGTATTTTAAAGCATTATTTAAAAGATTGTCTATAACCTGTTCTAAGTATTTAGCGCTGCCTTTAATTTTAAATGGCCCATTAGATAATTTTTCAAAGGTTAAAGCAAGCTTTTTCTCTTGCGCGTCAAATTGATGCTCGCTGACTGCTTTTTCCACGAATTTATCCAGCTCTATTTTGTCTTCCGCTTTAATGTCAAAATTAGCCGTATCCATTTCCGAAGCCACTAAAATGTCATCAATAATGCCTTCCAGCTTAACGCTTTTTTGAAACATGCCCTCGATAAATCTGGTTTTTTCTTCAACTGGCATTTTTTCCATATCGCCCTCTTTCATCATTGATAAAGTGCCTTTAATTACAGAGGTTGGGGTGCGGAGCTGGTGCGAAGCGATATCTAAAAACTCGGAACGCATTTTAAGGAGTTTTTCAAGGCGGACCGCTTTTTCCTGAATATCCTTGGTTTGTTCGCCAACCCTCTGTTCAAGATGATCCGTTAATTCTTTTAAAGCATCCTTGGCCTTTTTTTGAAAAAAATTAGCTTTAATGATCTTCTCGGTGCTATTATTAAAAAAATAGCCGTAAATAATAACCAAAGCAAAAACCGTAATTACCACTAAAGCCGAGATTGTTTTATCAATTAGAAGAAAGAGGAGGAAAATAAAAACGATCAAGAAAAGGCTGATAACCTGATATTGCAAAAACAGGCAATTGCGAAATTTATATTCGCAATATTGGCAGCGCTTATACGGAGCATAATTAAGATTTTTAACCAGCCAGCAATTTCTATTAAGATAACTGCTGCCCCCTATTTCTTTTTTCCCATTATTTAATTTTTCAGCACTTTCCATTATTATATTTTACCGATTAAACGCTGGTTTTATTGAAAAGCCTTTTTAAGAAAACATACATTAAGGTAGCCACACAAAAACCGATAAAACAAGCCAGAAATATCATCATAGTCACCACTAAAATATAAATCCAGGCGAAGTTCACAAATTTTCCGAAGTAAAGAAATAACCAACCGATAAAAAGAAGCAGCCCGGTCGCGCCGGCAACGAAATTCAACTCCCCCGATTCTTTGGAAATCAATTCGGATTTCCTTTTAAAGATTAAAACATGGATTTGATAGGGGATGTTCAATTTCAGCGATAGGGCTCCTAAAACAGTTAAAACTGCGACTGCCAAAACCAGCCATTGGCTATGTATAAAAAAAGCGATTAAAAGCAAGGTGCCGTAAGTTGCCCGGGAAAATCTTAAAGAATTATTATAAATTTGACATTGTTTCATAAGCGAAGTGTTTTTAAATAATATCTAAATAATTAAATTTTTATTTACAATTTTCCTCTTGAACGCATTTTTTAACGGCTAAACACGCCCGCCTGACATCTTCAAGATTGTTATAGATGTAAAAACTCAGCCGGCAACTGGCCGGGGGATTCAATTCATAATAATGATGCGCCAAAGTGGCGCAATGGCAGCCGGCCCTGGATTCAACGCCCAATTTATTCAATTCCTCGGCAATTTTGAAGGGATCTTGGCAGTTGCAAGAAAAAGCGACCAAAGAAGTCCTGTCTGCGGGGTTCTTGGGACCAAAAATATTTACCGTTGGGATTTCTCCCAATATTTTCAAGGCCTCACCGATTAATTCCTTTTCATGATTTTCTATGTTAGTCATCGCCTTGGCGACGTCCGGCGGTTCAAGTTTTTTGTCAGCCATAAAATAGCTGAACTTGCCGGGAGTCAAGGAAAAATCCATTAACAATCTTATGGCCTGGGCCGAAAGAATCGTGCCTAAAATATTCGGCGTTCCGGCCGTAAATTTCCAAGGCAGGGAATTGTACTCCACTTTTTCCGGACTAACCTTGCCTTCGGCAATCATATCTCCGCCATAGAGAAACGGCCTCATACTATTAAGTAATTCTTCCCTGGCATATAAAGCGCCAACACCGAAAGGCGCGAGCATTTTATGAAAAGACCAGGCCAAAAAATCCACACCTAAATCCTCAACTCTAATAAAAAGATTGGGCACAACCTGGGCGCCGTCAATCAGCAGATAAGATTTTTTTTCTCCGTTCGGCTGAAGATAGCCGCTGGCGTCGGCAATGGCTCTTATCTCTTTAATTGGATTTTTCGTGCCTAAAAAATTTGAAGCGCCAACGCAGCAAACCAGTTTGGTTCTTTTATCCACTAGGGACTTTAAATGATTAAGATCGAGCTGCCCGGTTTCTTTATTAAATTTGGCAAGCCGGCATTCAACATTGATCCCGAATTTAGGCAATATTTCCTTGGTTAAGCCGTACCAGGGGACATAGTTTGAGTTGTGTTCCATGAACGTCGTAACAATATTGTCGCCATCCTTGAATTCAGTCATTAAAGAATACATAACCGAATTGATGGCCTCGGTGGTGTTGCGGTATAAAATAATGTTTTTTCTGGAGGGCGCGCCGATAAATTGCGCGATGGTGTCGTAAGACGATTCAAATCTTTCGGTTGTTAACAATGAAGACCGCGATTGGCCTCGATGGATATTATCATATTGAATAACGAGCTGCTCCAATAGCTTTAATAGTTGGATCGGCACCTGGGTGCTGGCCGCGTTATTGGAAACGACTCTCCCGGCCTTGATTGCCGGAAAAAACCTCCTTATTTTTTTCGTTTCGATCATGTAAAATTACCATTACCATGTTTTATTAGTATCTTAAAAGCGGTTATCCGCCTAATATGCCTGCTTTAACTTAATTTTACTACTAAAAACCTTTTATTTCAACTAAACACAAGAAGCCATGGTTATGGCTTCTTTAATATAAATCGCCGTAAAGTTCGGCTAAATATAAAGTTAAAAATAAAACAAGGCCACTAAAAAATAAAAATGACCCTGCTTTTTATTAAATTTTAAATTTTCAAAGATTAAAGCTTGGCAAAATCCTTTTCCGTAATGCCCAAACTTTGCTGTTTCATAACCTGGTAAGCATCATCGGCGGTACCTAAAAAGTAACGTTTGCCGTCTTTGGGATTAATATACCAGGCCTCGCCATGGGACTCTACCTGCAGTAATATTTGACCCCTAAAACGATTGGTAAAAGCTATACTGGATAGGCTTAATGCTCCTTTTTGTAAAGGATTAAAGCCCCTTTGGATTTCATCCTTATCATTAAAACCATCATTATCGCTATCGGCCTTATTAGGATCGGTGCCTAAGGCCCCTTCTAAAGCGTCGGTTAAACCATCGTTATCGCTATCCGCGCCCGTAAGATTGCTTAAGCCGACCGGAATCTTGGATAAATCTTTATTGGTAATGCCCAAACCCTGGTCCCTCATTAATTGATAGGCGGCCTGGCCATTGGCCAAATAGTGCGCTTGATTGGTTTTAGGACTCAAATACCAGGCCTCACCGTTATTTTGCACCCGCAAAAGAATGCGGCCAATAAATTGTTCACCGATATTTTTAATGGGCTGAATTTGCCCGGCCGCCGACTGAACTGCGGTTTGCTTATCCGACTGATCCGTTTTAACATCAGACTTAGTAATTTGAACTGTCTTTACTTGAGAAATTGATTGCGATTGGGAATTACTCGGCTGATCCGAAATGATTACATTTTTAATAAGTAAATCAACAACTCCATTACCTTTATTCACGCCTCCTTTACCATAACTATAAATAACGCTGATTAAAAAATTATCGCTGCCCACTAGAATAACTTTGAATTCAGTGCCGGAAACTTGACAGCTAATTTTACGCCCAGTTTTACCGGCAATAGAAACGCTACCCTGTTTACTGCATGAACTATCTGATGTTATTTTGCCAATAATACTGCTTAAAAAATCTTCATTCACCGCTGTTCCGACAGGGACCCAGCTTAAATTAAAAAACCAGCCATCATTGTTAACGGGGCTAACTATTGATATTTCTTTATTTTTAATAACAGTCCTATAAGGACTCCCGGAATCTTTAAAGGCGCTCAAATGATCCAAAATCATTTTATTAAATTCTAGCGAATTAAATTCTTGTATATCCGCTTTCGGCTCTTCAAAATTAGATGAAACCAAACTTAATAATTTATTCCTAAAATTATTAACCTGATCAATTAAAACCGAATGCTGGAATTGCTTGATAAAATCAGGTACCCAATGAGATAAAACTACCGAGGCGGGAATTTCAACTTGATTATAAACACTGATATTCTGTAAGGTGTCTGCTATGAATAATTGATCAGTTCCCCAGGATAATTCCAAATGCGGAATTTCGTTGACAAATTTGCGTTTTGCCTTGGCGTCAATTAACTTGTTTAAAAAAACATTAAACTTTTTCTGTACAGCTGGGTCTGTTAGATTTGTTACAGAATACTTATCTTTAAAGGAATTAATAGAATCAACGCTTAAAACATCACCGGTTCCTTTGCTAATGTCGCTGGTAATGCCTAATAAATCGCCGTTATCATTAAATAACGCTCCGCCGGCGGAGCCAAAAAGAGGCAGGGGGCTATTTTGAATCATTAAAAAACCGTTTTTTACAATAGTCCCGCTAACTGCGCCAACCAAGCCGAAAATAGTATCGCCAGCCGATGCTGGATATCCATAGGCATAAACCCTTTGATCCTTAGAAGCTTGTCTAGAATATAAATTTACATAATCAAAAGAATAAGCATAATTTGAATCGGGAAATTTTAATTTAAGTAAAGCCAGGTCCGTTTTATCATCTTTACCCAATAAATCAGCCGTATAATTACAAATTGGCTCTTTATATGGATCCTCTTTTATTAAACAAATTTTAAAAGCAACGGGAGATTCCATGCCAAAACTATCCTTAACGGTTACTGTGTGTTCGTTGGTTAAAGTTGAGCCGTCTTCATTTATAATTACGCCAAAACCCGTCTTAGCAATAATAAAATTATTATTTTTATCTAAATAATAAGTATAAATTTTAACAATCGACCTGTAATAATTATTATTGTCTAATTTGACGGCTAAAACTTTTACTGGTCCAATAAAAAACAATCCGAGTAACATTGTTAAACAAATTATTTTTGACATTTTTAACATAAAAGATTTATTTACTTTAAATTATTACAACTTCGCCCCATAGAAGGCAGCTACAACACCTGCTCCGCATTAGCTAAGGCTTAATAAAGGGTTTTAAAAGAACTACTTAAATCTAAGTCTTTTTAACCAACTACTACTCATTTAATAACTTAATAAAATCTATGCAGTCATCTTTATACAACTTTTGATAATGCCTTAAATTCAATTCAAGTCTGTTAAAATTAAAATTATCAATATCCCGTATTCCATTAGGCAGGTTATGTAAAATATTCGCTAGCTGAAAAATTCTTTTATCTTCTCTTTTTCTGCTAGCTAAGATTCTAATCTCAACTAAACCATAATGTAAGATATTATTTAGTTTTATTTCTTTAGAGTTTAACATATTTTTAATGAATTTAATTAATCATTTGGAGTAAAATTTTCATATTTAACATTTTCCCATGTAGTTCCTATAGGACTGCTAATATTAAGCGTATTAACCTCTATATCAACTCCTGCTTTTTTAGCGGCTAAATATCTATGGTGGCCTTCTAATATATACATATTACCGTCCCTACCTCTAGCCACATCAATGGGTTTCAACTTTTCACCAGCTTTAATTTTATTATAATATTCATCAACAATCGATGGATTAACTTCTGTTTGAGTCGGGCGATATTCATCTAGACTCCCTTTGCCAAAATCAGTAACCACTGATTTTGATGACATTATCTTTGTCGCTCCTTTAGCGGCAAAATATGCTTCCGCTGATTTCTCAAGTGCATAACCAACTATTTGTCCTTTTTGTTCATCGGATAAATTATCCCACCCCTTAACTAAATATTTACATGATTCTGTGATTTGATCAACGGTTCCTTGAGGATTATCAATATAATTTTTTATCAATAGCCCCGTATCATTGCCGGCTTGGCCAAAAAATTCATTAATACTAATAATTAATACAGTAGGATTTGCACCAATTCAACGGCGCCTTTAACGAGTCCACCTAGTCCTTCCCATGCGCCTTTGGCCACACCAACTATAGATTCACCAAAAGTCTCGCCTGTAGGGTCATTATATCTTACAGGATTATTTCTTGCATAAGCATATCCATTTAAAGCCTGCGGGTCGGCAAGAATATCAGCCACGGCATTCATTATCCTTGGGTCAACCTGCGTGAACCTTCCGGTAGCCGCCTCATAGTACCTCGCCCCATAGAAGGCAGCTACAACACCTGCTCCGCATTTACAAAGGGCTTTAGTCGCATTTTGTCATATCTACCTAAATTTACCTTATTTTAGCCCAAAAATCAAAAAAACAGGGAAAGACTGGCTTTTTAAGCCAGAATTGACCCTGTTGATTATGCCTTTATACTAACGCACCCTAAAAAAGTTGTCAAAATGATGGCGGTGGATAAATTGTTCAAAACCTATAAATTATTTAACATACTTTTTACTTAATGTTTCAGCCACTTTTTTAACGATTTCAGAAGGCACTACTTTGGATTTAATTATATAATCAACCGCTCCAAGGGTTAGTGCTTGTTCAATTGTTTCTTTTTTAGCGAAATTGGAAAAAACGATAACAGGTATATTTTTAGTTTTTTCGTTAGTTTTCAAGTTTTTTAAAATATCTATGCCGTTCTCGTCGCCCAATAAGACGTCTAAAAGAATAAGGTTTGGTTTTTCTTTTTCGGCTAAATTTAAGCCGGCCTTGCCGTCTCTGGATGATATAAAATTATAGCCCTCCAGCTTGAATTTTGTTTGATAAAGGAATATCTGATCCGGATCGTCTTCTATGAATAAAACTTTGACTTTGAGCATATATTTATGATTATTTTAACAAAGGGAATTGAAGATAGAAGTTTGAGCCTTTACCCTCTTCGCTTTCCACCCAAACCTTGGAATTAGGATGCTGATCCATAACTCTTTTAATAATGAATAATCCAAGGCCAGAGCCGTCAGTATAAACATCGCGAGCGTTCTTGCCTCTAATAAACTTATTAAATATCCTCTCCATATCATCTTTAGGTATGCCAATACCAGTATCGCTGACAGCGATTGTTATATCTTTACCGTCTTGTTTAATTGTGGTTTTAATAGATCCTTTGAGAGTATATTTAAGGGCGTTGCTAATAAGGTTATCTATAACTTGTTCCAAATACTTGGCACTGCCCTTAATTTTAAAGGGCCCTGGGGTTAATTTTTCAAAGGTTAAAGTAATATTCTTTTCCTGCGCGTCAAACTGATGTTCGCTCACTTCTTTTTCCACGAATTTATCCAGTTCTATTTCATCCTCAACTTTAATGTCAAAATCGGCAGTGTCCATTTCCGAAGCCACTAAAATATCATTAATGATGCTTTCCAGCTTAACGCTTTTTTGAAACATGCCCTCTACAAAGTAGGTTTTTTCTTTACTGGACATTTTATCCAAATCACCCTCTTTCATCATAGATAAAGTGCCTTTAATTACAGACGTTGGCGTTCTTAACTGGTGGGAAGCGATATCCAAAAACTCGGAACGCATTTTGAGGAGTTTTTCAAGACGCACGGCTTTTTCCTGGATATCCTTGGTTTGTTCGTCTACCTTGGTTTGCAGGGTTTTATTAAAATCCTGCGTTTCCTTGTAATAGCGGGCGTTGGTGATAGCGATTGATGCCTGCGATGATAAAAGACTTAATAATTTTAAATCCTCTTGGCTATAAGCACCGCCTGATATTTTATCTCCCAAAACAATTATGCCGATTAGTTGATTATTACTGATTAAAGGCAGACAAAGAGAAGCTTCAATTTTAGTCATGTGATTTTTTAAAGTTACAAAACTTTGCCTATCGTTCTCATTTTTTGCCTGTTCGCTTAAAAAATCCAATTCCTCCTTAACTAAAGGTTTTTGATTTTTAGTTAAATATTGAGTTAAGAAATTATTTTGGACTAAAGAGATGCCATTTTGCCTATTAAAGCCTATTACTTTGGCGATTTGATATTTAACTGGTTGAACACTTTGATCAATTAATAATACGCCTGATTTGTCTAAGTAAAGAGTATTTTTAATGGTATCCACTACTAAATCAATAACTTGATTAAGATTAATAATGGTCGTAAGTTGATTGGTTAGATTTTCTAAAGTTTCTTGGGAATTATAAACACCGGCAAAAAGGTAGTGCTTGGTTAATTTTTGGACTAATCTCTGGAAAGGAGTAAAAATAATACTAAAACATAAAGCCAGTGGGATGCCTAAAAGATAAGCGTTAGTTGTAAAAATGCTTCCAAAAAATGAATTATTTAAGCCGGTAACTGCGTAGAAAGTTACATAAGCGAAGGCGGCAATTAAAAGATATGAAATTATTTTCCCGGCAACAATACGAATATCCATCAAGCGGTATTTTATAACCGCGTAAAAAGTGCAAATAATAAAAACTATAATTCCATACAATCCGATTCGCGATTGATCAACTGTTAAAGAGTTTGATAAAAATAGATTAATCACAAGAGCAATAATCGACGAGATGCTGAATCCTAAAAAAATATACAAAATTTGCATCCTCATGAGCCCTCTTGATTTTAATAAGTTTAAAATAAGTATAGCGTAACTTATGACAAAAAACGCTATTACTGCCAAAGCGTAGAATAACCACAGATAACCATTATCAAATCTTATTGAACCATTGCTGAAACTGATGTTAAAAATTATTAAATTAGTAAATGATAAAAGGGCTAATAAAAGAGATATAAAAAAAGTTATAATTTTAATGACTGGTTTTACAATAAGACGATTGCCTTGAAAAAAATTCAAAACAAACATAAGCCAGGAATAACCGACAAAAACCGCTGAAGCGAAATCAATTCTTAAAAAAAGTTTGGCCAAATTATGGCTGATATCTTCATTCTCAAAAAAATTGCTCAATTGCCAAATAACTACAAATATAATCATTAATAAAAATAAGCGATTTGTCTTATTTTTAGGGTTTTTAAAAAAGGCGACTAAACCCAAAAAGAGAGAGGATGTAATGATGATTAATATTATCCAAATGCTAAGGTCAAGCATACTTTTAAGTAAATTATATAATTATTATACCACCTAATTTGCTTACAAACAACTATTGACAAAAAACGAATTAAGGCTTATAATGCCCTGAAACCTTGACAAAATAAGGAGGATTACGATTGAGAAAGCCCTGGGAAAATTTTTCGGCTATAGATAGATTCTTCGATCCACTGCTCCAACAGACGGTTAATCGATGGGTCCTTTTATTGCCGACCGTGAATCTGTGCTACTGGTATCTGAAATGCGGCGGCTGTTCCATGTGCGGGTTCAACTGCCCCAAATCCAGTAAACAGCAATATGCCTGGATCGCTAAATACTTTGGCGGGCGGGCATTGCATCCACTTTACTGGATTGGCTATTTTGGTATCAGGAGTCAAAATCCACAGAACTTAACGATCTACAATGGCGGCAGTTTCCTTAATAGCGGGCGAGAAATTTCAGGTTCAAAGCCGGAGATTCCTTATTCCCTGCAAACCGCCATTTGTCGACATGTCGGCCAACATCCGACAATCCAAAAGCTCTTCGTGGAAAGTCGTCCTGAATTCATTACCAGAAGCAACATTGGTTCGCTGACCGATTTGCTTCAAGGTAAAGTACTGCAAGTGGGCATTGGCTTGGAATCAAAAAATAACAAGGTGCGTAACAGCATCTTGAGGAAAGGGATTAATCTCGGCCAATTCGAGAACGCCGTCTCGGTTTTGAAAGAATATAAGGCCAAATCCCTGGCCTATGTATTCTTTAAGCCAATGGAACTAAGTGAAGAGGAGGCGATTGACGATGCTGTCCATACCATTCAATACTGTTTTGAAGCTGGAGTAGATGAAGTATCTCTCTCCTGCGCTTTTATTCAAGACGGTACTAAAATGGCGGATCAATATCGAAAAGGCGCCTATCAGCTACCTCGGCTTTGGTCAATTATCGAGGTTATCAAAAAAACCGCTCCTTTGGGACCGGTGAGGATTGGAACCTTTGAAGATGACCCCCCGCCCATTGCCATACCTCGGAATTGTCCGCAATGCACGGAAACAGTCATGCAAGCGATTGGCCAATATCGTCGCACTTTCAACCTCTCTTTATTCAACCAGCTTCATTGCCCCTGCGAAGAAACATGGTTGAAAGAAATCTCGGCCCAGTGAGTCAACAACTCCCTGGGCTTTTTTTAATAAAAAATATTATTTATTTTTTTAAGACTATCTTTAAAAATTGATTTTTTTATAGTTCTAGAGACATTCACTTCCGTGCTGACATATTTTTTTTCCAAAATATTAATAATCTCTTGACCGCAAAATGGCTTTTCATTTTTAGAAATCTTTATTGCTAATTGATTTTTAAAGGGCAAGAATCCTAATCTTAATAAATACCAACCGACAATTAAAAAAGAACAGTTTAATTTTTCTTTTTTTTGAAGATATTTATTAAGTTCCCTCGCTTCTTTAGGGGGGAGGGAATTCAAAATATCATCTTTATAATCAGCTAATTTTGACTCAAAGGCAATATAATCCGGCATTAAGTTAAAATTCTTAAGCTTGCTAACAAATGCCTGCTGGTCAAATTTAATTTGATGCGGATGATAATCGTCAATTAAAACAACTAAGGAATAAGTTTTTTTGCGTTTTTCTAAATCTTGGATAATCTCTTTAGTTTTCTCAATTGACGCAATTTGTTCAAGGTTAAAGTCTTGATCAGTATAGATATGGGCATATTCGATATTATAATCAACTTGGTTATTTTTTTCTTTTTCTACTTGACTAATAGAATTTAACATACTTAATTTTTATCGTTAAAAACTTTATTAAGTATAACTTATCTTAAAAAAAAACGCCAGATGAAAAATTTATTACCAAGAAATAAAAAGAGGGGGCTTAGTTAGACTAAACCCCCAATGCCTTGAGCAGGCGAAAACCGAATTTCTTCACCAGCCACGCAACCAAAGCACGGAATGGCCAATGATAGAAAATATTTGAGCAGTAGACCAATACCCCGTGATCCAAACTTTTAGGATCAGGCTCGTAGTTTGGCAGAATCCGCACGGCTTTGAAGCCAGCCTTGTAGTAGTACGCCAATTCAGGATCATATGGCGTGCTATTACTTGCCTTTATACGAAAAACATAATCCTCGACTGTTGTCCCTGAATGCTTTTTGAGATATTCAGCGAACCGGGGAATTGGCGAGCCCAAATAGCAACCGCGCCGACGATACTTGATGCCGATTACCCAACCATGCACCTGAAGTTCCATGCCCACGGAATAGCCCTTAGCCACGGTTAGAGCAACTCCATACATATACTTGCCTTCAGGATTGTGAGTACGAGTAGTACCGTCGCCGGTGATATCCATCCAAGTATTGGGAAATTCTATTGGCTCATATTCTAAAAACATGAGGCAAAGATAGCCAACGATTTCTCCCAACTCCTTATCAATGGCGATGATGTTCCCCTCTGGGAAAATCGCCAATCTTTTCGCAATCATTTCTCTTGAAGCCGGAAAATTTACCCAAACCTTATGATCCAGCTCCAAGATGCCGTCAAGATCACTCTGCCGAGCGGTCCTGATCTCAATCGCCTTGTTTGCCCTCATGGTTCTTTATCCTTATTTAGGCTCTTTTACTGTTTGTGAAAGGTGCGATTTATTATTTATTCAAACATTAAATTATACACTTTTCAATGGAAATGTCAATCCCAGCGTGCTTTTCCCGAATTCAAGGCAGGTTGCATCACTTTAGGGTAAAATTACCCTGTAATCATAAAAGTGATGCCTATGTCAAATCAATCATCTTTTAGTCCGTTAAGGTTAAGCTATTATGAGCGCCAGAAAATTGAATATTATCTGCG
>JAPLWM010000001.1 GCA_026396575.1 Candidatus Komeilibacteria bacterium | reverse complement strand
TTATATATTAACTATATGAAATTATATATGATTATTTTTAAAAAGGCAAATCTGAATTTTTAAACCCTTGCGAGCATTACTAATATTAGCTAAAATGTAAAAGGTGCGACCTGAATAGTTCGGTTCCACCTCTCTCCGCCAAAATCCAAAAATATTGATAAGAATTTTATTTTAGTAATTGTTAAAAACGACGAAAATTATGCTTAACGATTATCAAGAAACACCAGCCGGTTTTTCCGGATTGGGCATTGCCCCGTCTTTGCTGGAAGCCCTGGCCAAATTAAAAATCTCCACGCCTACGCCCATCCAAAAACAGGCCATTCCTTTGGCCATCCAGGGCAAGGATTTAATGGGCGTAGCCCAAACCGGCACCGGCAAAACCTTTGCTTTCGGCATTCCGCTGATCCAGCGCCTGCAACAGCTCTCCTGCCGGGCCCTGATCGTTCTGCCTACCCGCGAGCTGGCCGTACAGGTGGATGAGGCCCTAAACCAGCTAGGACGCGGCCTGGGCCTTAAAACCGTGATTTTAATCGGCGGCACTTCCATGTTCCCCCAGCTTAAAGCCCTGGCTAGAAATCCCCAGATTATTATTGCCACGCCCGGCCGCTTAAACGACCATCTTAACCAAAAAACCGTGCACCTGAATGAGGTTAAAATCGTGGTTTTGGACGAAGCCGACCGCATGCTGGATATGGGTTTTGCCCCGCAAATCCAGAAGATTTTCCACTATTTGCCGCCAGTAAGGCAAACGATGCTTTTTTCGGCCACCATGGCTCCGGAAATCATTAAAATGGCCAGCAGCTACATGAAACTGCCCTTGCGGATAGAAGTTGCGCCTACCGGCACATTGGCCGAAAAAGTAACCCAGGAAATTTTTATCTGCCCGAAAGATGCCAAGAACCAGCTGATTGAAAAACTATTAAGCCAATACCTGGGGCCGGTTTTAATTTTTACCAGAACCAAGCACGGCGCCAAGCGCTTAAACCAGCTGATCCGCGAATTCGGCCACCGCAGCGCGGAAATTCATTCCAACCGTTCTCTGGCCCAGCGCCAGGATGCCATGAAGGGCTTTAAATCCGGCAAATACCGGGTTTTAATCGCCACCGACATTGCTTCCCGGGGCATAGATGTAATCGGCATTGAACTGGTGATTAATTTTGACCTGCCCGAACAAGCAGAAGATTACGTGCATCGCATCGGCCGGACTGCTCGGGCCGGCCAGGTAGGGCATGCCATTTCTTTGGTTACGCCCGACCAGCGCCGAGAACTTAAAGACATAGAAAGATTGGTTAGAAAAAACCTGCCCGTTTCCAAATTGCCGGATCTGCCACCGGCCAGAGTTTCCAGCTTTGCCAACACCGAATTTACCAGAAATCGCCGCCCTTCAAGCCGGCCGCGCTTTAACCGTAACAATAAACCCGCCAGTTTCGCATCTGGGCGAGCCGAATCAACAGGCAGGCCGGGCAACTTCGCGCCCAGGCGAACTTCAGCTTCCGGCAAATATCCCAATTCCACCAATAGAACTTTTAGGCGCCGCTATTAAAATTATTTTAAGGCCTTAATTTTTTAAAGCCATGGGCTTAACTTTGTTTTTAGCCGGACACGTCACCAATTTAATCCACCAGCTGGGCTTGGAGGGCATCTTTTTTTTAATGATTACCGAAAGCATGTTTTTGCCAACGCCCAGCGAGGCCATTATGCCTTTTGCCGGCTTTTTAATAGCCAACGGGCAGTTTACTTTTTTTGGCGTAATTTTATTCAGCACTTTGGGCAGCTTGATCGGTTCTCTTATTTCTTATTACATCGGCCAATTCGGCGGCCGGCCTTTTGTTGAAAAATTCGGCAAATATTTTTTATTAAACCGCGAGGATCTGGCCAAAACGGAAAAATACTTCAACCAGCGCGGCGAAATTACCATTTTTATCAGCCGTTTTATTCCGGTAATCAGGCATTTGATTTCTTTGCCGGCGGGCTTGGCTAAAATGAATCTTTTTAAATTTTGCCTCTACACCATTTTAGGCGCCGGGCTCTGGAATACTTTTCTGGCAGTAGTCGGTTTTTACTTAAAGCAAAACTGGGAGCAAATTATTAAATATAGCGAAGCGCTTGATTTATTGGTTCTGGCCGCTATAATTATAGGAATTGCTTGGTTTTTTAAAAAACACCTTAATCGTAAATCCAAGCCTTAACCAATATGTCTAGCAATAAAAAACAGGCGGTTGCTTTAAGCTCGGTCTTGGCCAGCTTGTTTTTAACCGTCACCAAATTAATCGTCGGCTTGCTAACCATGAGCATGGGCATTATTTCCGAAGCCATGCACTCGGCTTTGGATTTAGGCGCCGCCCTCTTAACGTATTTCTCGGTACGCATTTCCGATAAGCCGGCCGATTTGGAACATCCTTACGGCCACGGCAAAGTGGAAAGCGTTTCCGCTTTCATTGAAACCGGCCTGCTGTTTATTACCAGCGCCTGGATTATTTACGAAGCCGTTAAGCGCTTAATTTTTAAAAGCGTGGAAGTTCAGGCAACCTGGTACGCCTTTGCCGTTATCATTATTTCCATTATCGTTGATATTTCCCGTTCCCGGGCTTTAAGCAAAGTGGCCAAAGAAACCAAAAGCCAGGCCCTGGAAGCCGATGCTTTGCATTTCAGTTCGGATATTTACAGTTCCGGCGTGGTGCTATTAGGCCTGGTTTTCGTGCTCTTGGGCCAAAGCGGCGCCGATGCCATTGCCGCTTTGGCGGTAGCGGTTTTCGTCATCCGCGCCGGCTATCAGCTGGGCAAAAGAACGATTGATGTTTTAATAGATTCGGCACCGGCCGGCATTACCGAAAATATCAAAGAAATAGTTAATGGCATCGATGGCATTGTTTCCGTAGAACGCGTCCGGGTTCGCGCCCTCGGCCCCACGGCTTTTATCGATTTGGTGATAAACTTAAGCCGAAAACTGTCCCTGGAAAAAGTTAAGGAAATAATCAGCGCCTTGGAAGCCAAGGTTAAGGAAAAAATACCGGGAGCGGATTTGCTGGTTCATACCCAGCCAGTGCAAATGGATACCGAAACCATCATTGAATCAATCCAAATTTTGGCGGCCCGGCACAATTTGGCCGTCCATGATATCGTGGCTGATAATTTAAACGGCCGCCAGTTTATCAGCTACGATTTGGAGGTCTTGGAACATTTAACCATCAACGAGGCCCATCAAGTAGCCAGCCATTTGGAAGAAAACATTAAAAAAGAAATCGGCGGCGAAGTGGAAATAAATACCCATATCGAACCGTTAAAAGCCGAAGCGATTTTCAGTTCCAACCTGGAACCGGCGGAAACCGCCCGTTTGGAAAAAATAATTTTCGGCCTGGTTAAAAAAATTCCGGCCATCTTGGATGCCCACAATATTTTAATCAGAAAAATCGATGATCAGCTGTTCATTACCGTCCATTGCCTGGTGCCCGGCCAAACCCCACTGGCTTCAACTCATCAATTTTCCAGCCAGTTGGAATACTCAATTAAAAGCCGCTTGCCTAAAGTAACCAGAATAGTAGTGCATTTTGAACCTAAATAAAAACTATGAATCCCCCTGGCAATATATTAACCAATTTAAGGCGTGAACTAAAAAAACATTCGGACCCTGCTTATTCGCGGGGTTCTGTTAATTTCTTTAAAGAACCGATTAAACTTTACGGCGTTAGGGCGAATTTGCTTAAAAAAATAACCGATCGCTACTGGGGCGAAATTAAGAATCTAACCAAAACGCAAAAATTAAAAATTATCGAGCAGCTGTTTCAATCTAATTATAACGAAGAGTTCTCCATTGGCGCCGATTGGCTCTATCGCTTAAAAAACCAATTGGTTAAAAACGATTTTCCCTTGCTGGAACGCTGGCTTAAAAATCATATTACCAATTGGGCCATGTGCGACGATTATTGCACCCATCCTTTGGGTTTTTTAATTTACCGCTATCCTGAACTTATCCAACAAACCAAAATTTGGGCCAAAGCAAAAAACCGCTGGCTAAAAAGAGCAGCGGCCGTGGTTCATATCCATCCAACCAAACAAGGCAGCCCGTTTAAAAAAGACATTTTGCCTAATAAAAACGGCTATTTAAAAACTGTTTTCCAAATCGCCAACCTCTTAAGAGGCGATGCCGACGATTTGGTGCAAAAGGGCTATGGTTGGATGCTTAAAGAAGCCGCCAACCTGTTTCCCAAGGAAATCTTCGGTTATGTTTTAAAAAATAAGGCCAAAATGTCCAGAACCGCTTTAAGATATGCCATTGAAAAACTGCCAATTTCCTGGAAAAACAAAGCGATGAAATAAAAAGGCCTTGCCTTACGACGATTTTTGTAAAATAATGTAGAGACGCACAATTGTGCGTCTCTACGATAAAATGACAATAATTCAATGAAGGCAAGGCCTTTTTTCTTGCCTATTTAATGCAAAGATTGTATAATAATTCCAACATATGACTAAAATACGCAAAGCAATTATCCCCGTCGCCGGCTATGGCACCCGTTTTTTGCCGGCCACCAAATGCCAGCCCAAAGAAATGCTGCCGGTAGTTGATAAACCGACCATTCAGTATATCGTGGAGGCTTGCGCCGAGGCCGGCCTTACCGAAATAATCATTGTTACCAGCGGCAACAAGCGGGCCGTGGAAGACCATTTTGACCGCACCCCGGAACTGGAAAAATGGCTGGAAAAATCAGGTAAATTGGAACTTTTGGAAGAATTACGGGCCATTCCCCGCCTGGCCAACTTCGTTTATATCAGGCAAAAAGGCGGCTATGGCAATGGCACCCCGGTTTTAAACGCCGAACCCTTAATCGGCAATGAGCCCTTTGCCGTTTTCTGGGGCGATGAATTTTTTGTGGGCAAAAAAAATTGGATCAAGCAAATGATCGAAGTTTATGAAAAATACCAAGAACCGGTTTTGGCGGCAGTGGAAGTAAGCAAGGAAGAAACCGAACGCTATGGCATTATTGATGGCGAATTGATAAATAAAAACATTTACCGGGTGCGCGGCTTTGAAGAAAAACCCGGACCGGCCAAGGCTAAATCCAATCTGGCCTTGATCGGCGGCTATATTCTGCCGCCGGAAATTTTCAACGTCCTTAAAAAAACCAAACCGGGCCAGGGCGGCGAACTTTGGCTGGCCGACGCCATCAGCGCCCTGTTAAAAAACAAGCAGACGTTTTACGCCTGTAAAATTGAAGGCAAGCTCTATGATGCTGGCACCATTTTGGGCTGGCTTAAAGCCAATGTGGAACTGGCTCTCTCCCATCCTAAAATTAACGGCGAATTCAAGGATTATTTAAAAAATCTGAAAATTTAATTTTTCCATCAGTATGCTTAAACAAAACTTTAAAAAAATTTCCCTGCTGCTCTTGGCCGTGATTTTTTTAACTTCCGGTTTTTCCTGCAAGCTTATCCCAACTACTCCGGCGCCGGCCGGTTTAATTAAAACCATTCAGCTCTCCTATTGGGGCGTGTGGGACGATCCGGATTATTTAAGTCCGCTGATCAATGATTTTCAGGCCCTGCATCCCAATATTAAAATTACTTACCGTAAATTCAGGCAGGCCGAATACGAAACCAAACTGCTGGCGGGCTGGGCCACCGACGAAGGCCCGGATCTTTACAGCATCCCGGCCAGCTGGCTTAAAAAATACCAGAATTTTATTACGCCCCAGCCCGCGGAAGTTCAGCTGGCTTTTACGGAAACCACTTCCACTTTGGGTAAAACCGAAACCAATACGGTAGTGCGCAGCGTGCCGATTTTTTCACCCGCGGACATAAAAAACAAGTTCGTGGACGTGGTGGCCGAAGACGTGATGATGAACAATAAAATTTACGGCCTGCCCTACAGCCTGGATACTTTGGCCTTGTTCTATAACCGCGCTCTGCTGGATAAAGCCGGAGTAGCCACCCCGCCGGCCGATTGGGACGAATTAACAACGGCCGTAAAAAAAATCAGCCAAGTTGACGCTAAAAATAAAATCGTGCAAGCGGGCCTGGCCTTGGGCACGGCCGGCAATGTTAACCATGCCGTTGATATTCTTTCTCTGTTAATGATGCAAAGCGGAGCGCAAATGATGGGCCAAAACGGCGTGGCTTTTGCCAACCCACTGCCCGGCGATGAACAATACGTGCCCGGGCTGAAAGCCCTGGAATTTTACACCGCTTTTGCCAACCCTTTAAACGAAGTTTACAGCTGGAATAAAGACCAGCCCAGCAGCTTGGATGCCTTTATTTCCGGCCAAGCGGCCATGATCCTGGGCTATGCCTACGATCTGCCGGTTATTAAAAGCCGCTCGCCCAAACTGGATTTTGGCGTTACTGCTTTGCCCCAGGTTAAAAACGCCGCCACGCCGATTAACTACACCGATTACTGGGTAGAAACGGTTTCCCATAAGGCCAAAAACGTGGCAGCAGCTTGGGGTTTCTTGAACTTTGCCAACAGCTCCGCGGAAATAACCAAATACTTAACCGCGGCCAAAAAACCGGCCGCTTTAAGGCAATTGATCGCCGCCCAAACCGCCGATCCGGTGGTGGGGATTTTTGCCAGGCAAACTTTAACCGCCAAACGCTGGTACCAAGGCAAAGATCCGTTAAAAATGGAAGAAGTGATGCAGGATTTAATCACCAACTTTCCTTTAGCGCCCGATCCCTTAAAATTGCTGCGCAACGCCGCTGAAAAAGTTAACGCCACTTTGTAATATGCCAAAATCAAAAATAATAATTTTCAGCGCGCTGATATTAGTCAGTTTTTTAATTATTCCCGCTCTGGTTCAGGCCGCTATTTTGCCAAAATGCGCCACTTCAACGCAAACCGGTATAGGCGGCGATAACTGGTGTGGCCTCTGCGACATTGTCCAAATGGGCATTAACATTTTCCGCTGGATTTTAGGCATCTTGGGCGGCGCTTCTTTATTGTTGTTTGTTTGGCACGGCTTTAGCTGGATTACCTCGGCCGGCAATAAGGAAAAAATAGATGCGGCCAGAAAGGGCCTGCTGCATACGGTAATCGGCATTGCCATTATTTTAGGCAGCTGGATGATTGTTAATATGGCCATCGGCTTGTTAACCAGCAATACGCCAGCCGGGGAAAATCCAAATATTAGTAAAATTTTTACCACAAATAGCTGGAACGACTTTTGTAACTAAAAATAAACCTAGCGCCAGTTTTTTAATATAAAAAAGTGGTACTGGATAAATTAACAACAATTTTATATGAAAACTATTTCTAAAATTACAACCGGCTTAATTTTTTTCTGGCTGCTGGCAATTTTATTTCTACCCACTTTCGCTCAAGCCGATGATTGCCCAGCGCCTGCCTGCCTAGCGCCAGATGGAGTAACTTGCCAAAATCCTTGTCCTCCAGCCGCTAACACTCCCGATGTAAAATTGGAAAATCCTTTAGGCGCCGGCATTAACACCCCAACCCAGCTTTATGCCCGGATCATCTATTCTTTTATGGGCATGACCGGCGTCGTGGCTTTGATAATTTTCATTATCGGCGGCTACCAATGGATGACCGCCGGCGGCAACGCGGAAAAAGTTAAAAAAGGCCTGGATACCATTATTTGGGCGATTTTCGGCATTATCGTTATTTTTGCCAGTTATGCCATTTTAAGGGCCGTCTTTGAAACATTGAGGTTTTAAAAAAGTTAGCCAAAATCCAAAAGATATTGTATAATAACTAAAGAAATTTGAGTTAAGTTATCCACATTAAGGCCGATTAAAGAGCTTTAGACAATTAACATATTTATTAATTTAATTCCTATTTGGGATGGCAAAAAATACGCGGCTATTCCAATTTAAGGAAGGGGGTGAAATATGAAAAAATATTTAACCAGAACCAACCTGCTCTCCTTTGCCCTGTTCGCGCTCTTGGCCATCCCGGCCGGCCTGGCTCATGGCGCGGCTTCTTTAGGCCTGGAACTGGCAGCCAGCACGGGCTTGGGCACCAGGGACCTAAAAGAAACCATTATCCAGGTGTTAAACGTTATCCTGGGCTTTTTGGGCATTATCGCTGTAATTATCATCCTCTTGGGTGGCTTTAAATGGATGACCGCCGGCGGCGGCGATGATAAAATCGGTGAAGCCAAAAAATTGATCAGCGGCGGCATTATTGGCTTAGTGGTTGTTTTAGCCGCTTATGCCATTGCCATTTACGTGGTTAACACCATTTCCAGTGCCACAACCGTTCAAGGCGGTGGCGCTTAAATTTATATAAATCATAATTAAAATAAAAGACGAATCTTATGAAAAAGTATTTAACCAGAACCAACCTGCTCTCCTTTGCCCTGTTCGCGCTCTTGGCCATACCGGCCGGCCTGGCTCATGGCGCGGTTTCTTTGGGCTTGGAAGCAGCCGCTTCAACCGGCTTGGGTACCAGGGATTTAAAAGACACCATTGTCCAGGTGTTAAACGTCATTTTGGGCTTTTTGGGCATTATCGCGGTAATCATCATCCTCTTGGGTGGCTTTAAATGGATGACCGCCGGCGGCGGCGATGATAAAATCGCTGAAGCCAAAAAATTAATTTCAGCCGGCATTGTGGGCTTAGTGGTAATACTGGCCGCTTATGCCATTGCCATTTACGTGGTTAACACCATTTCCTCGGCTACTACCGATACTGGAGCCGGCGGACGTTAAATTCAATTTATACAATCCAAACAACAGCCCTGAACCCCCCGACTTCGCTCGGAATTCAGGGCTGAGGTGTTGATTGTATGCCAATGACCGACTTCTTAAAAAACAACCGCCGGGTTTTATGGGGCATTTTTGCCCTATTTTTAATAATCGGCCTAACTGTTATTTTCCCGGCTTTGGTTAAAGCGGCCGGGGAAGAGCCTACCGCGCCCGACGCGATTAACGCCGCCATCGGCAATTTGGACCAAACATCTAAAGATGCCCAAATCGTTAACTCGAACTCGGCAACTCCCAAACTCGCCACCATTATCGGCCAGGTTATCAATATCGCTTTGGGAGTTTTTACCATGATCTTTTTCATCTTGATTGTTTACGGCGGCATTGTTTGGCTAACGGCCGGCGGCGATAAAGCCAAAGCCGATAAAGCCCAAACCATTTTAACCAACGCCGTTTTAGGCGTAATTATCATTATTATCGCCTATTTGCTCACTAATTTTATTCTTTTCAGAATCATCGGCATTACTATAAAATAATCAGCCAGCTCAATGAAACCAGTTAAAATATTGCTTATCTCCATCCTGATTTTTTCCAGCTTGCTGCCGCTGGTGTTTATTTTCGCCCAATCGGCCAGCAATGTTAATGATGTTCTCAAAGGCTTAGATGACACAGCCGCTTCAGCGCGGATAATAAGCGCTTCCAAAGCCGCTCCAACGATTTATGAATTTATCGGCCGGTTTATCAATCTATTTTTGTCTTTTTTGGGCGTTGTTTTTATGGGGATTATTATTTTTGCCGGCTTTACCTGGATGTTTGCCAAGGGCAATCAGGAAAAGGTCCAAAAAGCCCACGACCTGCTGGAAAACTCTTTTATCGGCCTGATTATTATTGCCGCCGCTTATTTATTAACCAATTACGTGGTTTTTAGGATTTTAGACGTTACTTTACCAAAATAAATTATGAAATTATTTAAAATTTCGTTAATCGTTATCGCTATAATCGCCAGCTTGGCTCTGCCTTTTGTTATTTTAGCCGCCGATCAACCCGATAATCAGCAAACCTGCCCTAAAACAACTCAAGGCCACCCCACCACTTTGCAAGAATGCCAAAAATGGATCCAAGAACAAGTCGGCAGCAGCGCCGGCTACGGCTCCAATACCGTTGTTAGCGAAGCGGATCTGGCCAACCGCGTTGGCCGAATAATCAGCATGATCTTGTCGGTTTTTGGCATTGTTTTCCTGTGTTTGGTAATTTTTTCCGGCATCCAGTGGATGACGGCCGGCGGCAATGAGGAAAAAGTTTCGCATGCCCGCGAGCGCATTATGCGCGCCGCCATCGGTTTGGGCATTATCGCCATGTCTTGGGCTTTAACCAAGTTTATTGTTACCACTATGCAAACAACAACCGCGCCAGCAGCTGCTAAAAATGCCTGCGAACAAGTCGGCGGTCATTGTGCTTATACGCCTGCAGCAGATCCTAGTGAACCCTGCACTATAGAAAATAGGGTGGGCGGCCAGCCGGCATTGGACTATTGCTTTGCACAAGGATCCAATAGCATGCGTTCTACATGCTGTAAAAACTAAAAACTGTTTCTTTTTAAAAGTTAAATAATTTTAAATTTATAACCATGAAACTACCTAAAATATCGTTTGCCTTAATTTTAATTACAATTTTAACTGCTCCAACCTTGGCTTTAGCCCAAGCAATAGATCCTAATTTAATTGATGAAACCGCCGGTACAAATGGCGCTAACTTCCCCGCCGGCAGCGGAGACCCGAGCAACATTCCCAACACTATGGGCAGCTTGATCGGCCTGGTTTTAAGTTTTGTCGGCGCCATGTTTTTTATTTTTATCGTTGTTTCCGGCATCCAGTGGATGACGGCCGGCGGCAACGAAGAAGCGGTAGGCAAAGCCAAAACCAGAATGATGAACGCCACCCTGGGCCTGGCCATTACCGTGGGCGCCTACTTTATCACCTGGTTTATCAGCAACGCTTTGCTTAAGCAAGTCATGTAACATGTTATGAATAAACATTACTTAAAAATTTTAATCATCGTGCTGGCTTTAAGCGTTTTTTTAATTGCCGGCGCAGTCGTGGCCCAAAATATCGGCGTCGGCAACAACGGCATAGTGGAAAAAATTGCCGGCCAGGGCTTTTTTAAAACCGATGCTTCTGTGGCCAATGAAACTTTTTTGGAAACGGTGATCGGCCAAATTATTGCCATCTTTTTGGGGTTTTTGGGAATTCTTTTCCTTTGTTTTATTATTTATTCCGGCATCCAGTGGATGACTTCCGGCGGCGAAGAGGAAAAAATAACCCAGGCAAAAACCAGGATAAAAAACGCCACTATCGGCCTGGCTCTGATTTTCTTTTCCTTTATTATTGCCAACACCGTGTATACTTTCTTTTATAATCAAACGCAAACGCCGGCCGCGCCGCAGCAACATTGCGCCGGCGATAACGATTGCCCCCAGGGCCAAATTTGCTTAAATACCGGACTTTGTGCTCCAGCCGAAGGTCATAACTGTCGACGGAACAATGATTGTCCGCCTAACCAGCCAGTTTGCGCCAGCTTTGGTGATGTTTACTGGTGCACTTGCAGTAGTGATAATGATTGTAGCAATTTACACGACACTCCTTATTGCTATGAACGCAATTTAAGAACCAATATTTGCGCGGAATGCTTAACAGACGAACAATGCCAGCAAAAATTAGGACGGCTCAATGTTTGCGCTTATGGCACCGGCCAATGCCAAGCAGCGGAATGTTTAGACGACAGCGATTGCGTCGGTAAGGGCGAAAAAACTCATTGCTTCTCCTTAATACATACCTGCGATAAGCCCAATGAATAACTTGCCGATTTAAAATTATCAAACGCTATGTTTAAAACCGCTAAATTGTTAATTGCTATCATTGTCTGCTTGGTCTTTTTCACTATGCTGGCCGGCCAGGCTTTGGCTTTTACCAAGAACTATAATAATTTCCTCAACCAAGCGGCCAATACCGGAACTTATAAAATTACCGAGCAAAGCCAGCCGGCCTTTATCAATACTTTTGCCGGCAAAATGATTACTATGGCCTTGGGCTTTATCGGCGTTCTGTTTTTGCTCTTAATTCTTTATTCCGGCTTTCAGTGGATGAGCGCCGGCGGCAATGAAGAAGCCGTTACCAAGGCTAAAACCCGGGTCATAAACGGCACTATCGGCCTGGTTATTACTTTGGGCGCTTTTATTATAACCAATACTCTTTTTTCCTATTTGAATGAAAAATTCTTGGCGCCCCAGCAGACCAATGTTACGCCTCCGCCGGCAGAAAATACTTGCAACCAATTTCAAGAAAGGAACACCTGTATAAATGGTAACTGCTTTTGGGAATTTACCGGCCCGAGAACAGGGATTTGTTTCGCAACTAGTGGCTGTGATCCATCGTGCCCTCTTAATTATAAATATTGCCTGGAAGATAATAATAGTCCCACCGGTTATGCCTGCAAAGAATGCCAAGACAATGGTGATTGTGGTGATAAACAATGTGTCAACGGCTCATGTAGCCATTAGAAATATGACGAAACTAAAAAAAATAATTTTTTATTGCCTGCTCTGGGTTTTAAATTGGCCGGCTTTGGTTTTTGCCCAAACCGAAACGGAACAGCCCTTAAACCGTTTTTTAAACATTGCAAATAACTCCGGCTATACCACCAACGCCCAAAGTAAAGCCGCTTTAATTGTTAATATTATCAATTATGTTTTGGGATTCGTGGGCTTGTTTTTCTTTCTGATGATTTTAATTTCCGGCTTTCAGTGGATGAGCGCCGGCGGCAACGAGGAAAAAGTTGAAGCGGCCAAAAAAAGAATGGCCAGCTCCATTATCGGCTTTGCCATTATTTTAGCCGCCTACTCCTTAACCCTGCTGGTTAACTCATTATTAAACGCTTCGCTGGCCAATACCTACCTTTAAATTATGAAACTTTTAAAAACCACAATCATTACCCTGGGCTTGGTTATAAATTTTTTCCTGGTTAAAGCGGTTTTGGCCATTAGCGCCATTGAGAGGATGCGCACTTTGGCCGGCAGCGCCAATTTGCCGCAAACCGAAGCTACGCCGCAAAGAATTATTATCAATATCATCGTTTATATTTTAGGCTTTGTCGGCTTGTTTTTTGTGGGCAGCATAATTTACGCGCCTTTTGAGTTTATGACATCCGGCGGCAGCGAAGAAAAAATTTCCAAAGCCAAGGGCCGCTTAAAAAATTCCATTATCGGCGTAATCATCATTATCGCCTCTTATTTAATCA
The DNA here is from genome assembly GCA_026396575.1 of Candidatus Komeilibacteria bacterium. Taxonomy (GTDB): domain Bacteria; phylum Patescibacteriota; class Patescibacteriia; order UBA1558; family UBA10009; genus JAPLWM01. The sequence continues at coordinate 33,231 of JAPLWM010000001.1, read as the reverse complement.
CTCTTAACGTGGCCGACATGCTTATAAAATCAACGGACAGCGGCAACGGCTTTTATGGCGGCGCGCCCGGCGAATCGCCAGGCTCATGCCAAAACGATAACGACTGCGTTCTGCAATTCGGCGAGCACTGGATTTGCAATAACCACGGCAGCTGCATTTATCAATAATGGAATTTATTAAAAAAATAACCGATTTTTTAAGGAGAAACGAATGGCGCCTGCTTTGGCTAAGCATTGGCGCTTATTTTATTATTTTCAGTTTAATCGGCCTGTTTAAATATTTCAATTTCGGCTATAACGGCCTGGATCTGGCTATTTATAACCAGGTTTTTTACAATTCCGTGCACGGCCAATTATTCGGCCTAACTATCCACCCCAGTTCGTATTTAGGCGATCATTTTGAATTGTTCATTGTTTTGCTCTTGCCGCTCTATGCCCTATTCAAACATCCGGTCAGTTTATTAATTTTGCAATCTTTGTTTTTAGCCCTGCCGGCCTGGCCCTTGTTTTTAATCGCTAAAAACGTTTTGGCCAAGCCCTGGCCGCTGCTGGTTGCCGGCTTATGGCTGATTAATCCGTTCGTCCAAAATATCAATCTGTTCGAATTCCACCTTTTGCCCTTTGCCATATTTTTCCTGTGCTGGGCTTTTTATTTTTACCAAAAAAACAGATTTTTTGCTTTCTTGATTTTTTGCTTTCTGGCTTTATTGGTCAGGGAAGACGTGGCTTTGGTAATTTTTATGTTTGCGCCTTTGGCTTGGCTGGAGAAAAAAGAAAAAAAGTGGCTAATTTGGCCGGCAGTTATTTCCATTGTTTGGTTTGTTTTGGCCATGAAGGTTATTGATCATTTTACCCCGGGGGGCAGCTATAAATTTTTATATTACTATAACTGGCTTGGCAACACTCCTTTAAACATGGCTATAAATTTTTTCCTTAAACCCCTGAATACCCTGCGCTATATTTTCACTTTGAATAATATCCTATTCACCTTGGTTTTATTTTTGCCGTTCGGCTATTTAAATTTAATTAAACCGCGCTATTTGCTGCCGGCCCTGCCTATTTATTTGCAGCTGATTTTGGGCGGCAGCAGCAATTCCTTGATTAACTTAAAAATCCATTATACCAGTTTGCTGCTGCCCTGGTTATTTATTACTTTAATTTTCAGCTTAAAAGAATTAAACGATAAAAACAGTAAAATTAAATCGGTCCGCTTTTTTCAAAAATATCAAGGGCTGGCCCTGGTAATTTTACTGGCCAGCGCCGTTTACGGCTGTTTAACACTGGGGCCTTTAGTGGGAGCGGCAAATAAAATAATAAAACCGACCGACACGGCCGAAGTAAAACAATTAAAAAATGAATTCTTAAGTGAAATTCCGCGCCTAGAAAGCGTTGCCGCCAGCTATGAATTCTTAACCGATCTTTCGGGCCGGGAAAAAGTTTATTCTTTGCATTACGCTTTTATCGGCAAAAAGCAGTTTACCAATCTTGATTACCGATTGCCCCAAGATACCGAAGCCTTATTGTTCAATTTTGACGATTTATTAACTTATAGCGTCCAATTCCCCAATAGCCGAGAGTGGCAGGCGCTTTACACCGGCGGCGACGATAACTTAAGGAAATTGATCGCCGAGCGCGGGTTTAAAGCGGTTAAGGTCGCCGATTCTTTGGCGCTGTTTAAACAAACCGACGCTCCGGGCGAAGAACTGTACCAAATAACCAAAGAGCTGCCTAAAATTGAACAGCCGCAAAACGTAGAATTTAAAAACGGCTTAAGGTTCTTAGGTTATAGTAAAGGAGAAAATCTTCAAGAATTAGGACAAAAATACAACCTTTTACCGATTTCTTTGTATTTTACGGCGGAAAAACCCATCGACAAAGATTACCAGTTAAAATTCATTATTAAAAATAAAAACGGCCTGCCCACCGAAGCTCGAGCGTTAGCGAGGGCGAAGGTGGAGCAAATTGCCCAGCAAAAAATTTATCCCTTGGCTTATGGCCTCTACCCGACCAGCAACTGGCAGCCGGGTGAAATAGTAAAAACCAATTACTGGTTTTTGCTGCCTAAAGAGCTGCCCGGTGGCGAATATAGCCTGGAAATCCAACTGGTTAATCTTGAAGGATTTTTAACTTTGGATGATACTCGGTCGGCTGTTTTAAATATTACCAAGGAAAACGCTTTAACTCCCGCCATCTTTTTGGGGCAAGCTTCAATTAATCGGCCTTAACCTTAAAAATTGCAGTTTGTCCCTCTTGCCAAACCAATTCCAAATAATCTTTTTGAAACGGATTGAAATTGCCGGACAAATTTTTGTTTTCATTGCTGTAAAACAAATAAGCAATGCCGGTTTTTTTAAGCCAGGCTTTTTTTTGCCCATCGCCCTTATTGCCGGCAAAGAAAATATTTTCCAAATAGGATTTTTTATCGACATAATCGCTGGTCTGATGCCCGTGCCCGAGCCAAACCTTGCGGCCGGCCAAAGTTGGAACAAAAGTGCCCGTAACGTTATTGGTTAAAATCAATTCGCTTTTAAGCGTGTTGTCTTTTAACCAGCACAGGCCCTGATAAATATTATCGCTTAAATAATAGGGGAAAGATTTTATTTCCAACAGCAGCAGATCCTGGCCGACAACGTAAATGGTGGAAGTGGTTAATAAAAAACCGCCGACCATCAATAAGCTTACTCTGACAAAATAAAGCTTAGCCCAAATTTGCCAAACCTGAAATTTTGCCAAAAACCGCAAAACCAGACTTAACCCTAAAACGGCAATCAAGGCCATGGGCAGATGCAGGCCGTTGGCCAATCGCCTTTGGAAAGGCAAAGGCGCGAAAATCAAAAACCAGCCCACGGTGGCCCAAATCGCCAAAAAGAACCAATAATCGTCCCGCTTTTTAAAAGCCGGGATGATGCCGAATAAAAAGAAAACAAAAACCAAGCCGTAACCAATGGCGAAATTAAAAAATCCAGGCGATAAAGTAATATTCTGAACGGCCCAGCCGGCAAAAGAAGGATCAACTGATTTTAGCCAAAAAAAGTAGGCCAAGGCCAAAGAAGAGATTAAAATAATCATTAAAATTTTCACTAATCTTAGCCAAAAAATTCGTTTCTCCCTAATAAACCCCGCCAACAGCCAAACTCCGGCTACGCTATAAACCGTTACCAAATCGTAAGGATGAAAAATACCCAATAACAAGGTTGCCAAACCGACGCCTAAAACTTTTAACCAGCCGGCCTTATCAAGACGCTCGATCAGCCACCAAAAAATCAACAGGATAAAAATTTGCGACAAAATAAACAGAGGCGAATGGTAAATCGTTAAAAACGTATTGCCCTCGCTTACCCACATATCCGTGCCAAAGGTAATAAAAATATTATCGTCCGACCAGGGATAATTAAGGGCAAAAACGCCCAAGCCAGAACCGAAACAGAAAATAAAAAAAACGATTTTCCTAAAAATCACTTCTTTAAAACACTTGGCAATCAGCAAATACAAAAGATATAAAAATAAGCCGCCGAAAATTATGCGGAAAAAATGAAAAACAAACAAAGGAGATAAAAAGGTCAATTTGGCAAACCAGCCTAAAACCAGCCAAACCGGAGAAAAAATCAAAGCCCGAGCCGCTTCGGCGGTATATAAGTTATGCAAAAAAATCTGCCCGGTTTCAGCTTCGGCTATTTGAGATAAATAAACCATTTTATCGGCGCCGGCAATAACGGTAAAACCCGGATAATAAAATCCGGCCGGAGTGCTGATCCAGCCGTAAAGCACTGGCAGTGAGGAGATAAACAGGGCGATTAGGATCAGCCAAAAAATAAATTTCTTTTCTCCCCGGCTTAAACTTTGATAGGTTGTTTTCAACAATTTAAACATTTTTCTTGCTTTAGCGGACAACCAGCTGGTAAATCAAGGCTTCGCTGTCTTCGTAAACCTTTTTAAAATGGCCGTTGTATTCCAATTGGCGCTTAAAATTGCCATGGTTCTGGTCCAGAAAAACATAGCTGGCGTTAAAAACGCCGCCGATCAGCTGGTCCAAATTCTGCTGCACTTCGCCCAAACTTATTTTAACATACTGCTGGTATTTTGACGGATTTTCCCGATACATAAAAGTGGGATCCAAGCCCGATAAATAATAATTTTGGCTGTTATAATAAAACAAAGCCGGAAAATCGTCCCAGTCGGCATTAAACACAATCGCGCCCGCCGGAGCGTTATTTTTAAGCCACCCGGCTGATTTTTGGTAATGAGTAATGGGCCAGCCGTTGCTTAAATCCTGTTTGGCTCTTATTAAATTGCTTGGCGCCTGTAAAACAAAACCCGCGCCTAAAACCAATAAACTGACGGCAAAAAACGTTTGCCAGCCCATGCTCAATAAAACCCGCAAGTGGAAGGCGGAGAGCTTTTTAAAATAATCGTTAAAGCAGAAAGCGGCAAAAATTACGGTGCAAGGAGCGAAAAACTCCACCTGCCGCCGGGATTTTAATGTAAAAATTAAAAAAACCACTGCTAAAATGCCCCAAACCCAGGAGTAAATGGATTGCTTGGAAACGGTTAAAACAAACAAAAGCAAGCTGGCTAGCAACAAAGCGCAAATCAGCGGGGCATCGGAAATTAAATGCAAAAAACCATAGGGATACCACTCGCCGCCCACGGCAATCACTTTTTGGTAATTAATCAAAGCAATATCGATAATCTGCTGCCCATAAAACTTAATGTTAGCCGGAAAATAAGGATTAATAACCAAACCGGCGATAATTCCCCCTAAAGTATACAGCGCTCCCGGCCAAGCCACGGTTCGTTTTTTTCTCAATAAATCCCTGATTTTATACCAAATGGATTCTTCGCGCCTGATTTTTTCCAAAAACCAGTTAATGGCCGCATATAAAACCGCCATGACCAATAAGAGCGGCCAAGCGCCGTAGAGCCAAACCCCGCTGAAAGAAATTAAAAACAAACCAAGCCATTTTTGATGGGCCAAACAGTAAAAAGCCAGCAGTAAAAAAATCAAAAAAACTACCGGCGCTTTTACCAAAGAAGCGCGGAACAGCCAGGGCTGGCAAAGCAATAAAAAAACCAGGAATAAAAAAGGGTATTTAAGCTTGAACTGCTTAAACAGCCAATAAACGGTTAAAACCGCGAAAGCAGCGAAAATGACCGTAGCCAGCTTAACGCCTAAAAGCGGATCAAGCCACTTAACAAAAGGAATTAAAAAGATATGGTATAAAAAATGATGGTCAACGAAAACGCTTTTTAAAGGGGTCTGCTGCAGCCAGGGAAAGACGTGTAAAATCTGGCCCGAACCCGCTATTTGGGCCATTTTGGCGTGGTAAAAAGAATCCGGCTCGGCCAAGGTAGGCGCGGCCTGCAGCCAGCCGAACAAAACCAAACCGATTAAAAAAACCAGGAAATAATCAAAATAGTATTGTTCGTTTAAATTCCTTAAAGCCAGCCAAAAGCGTTGCCACATTTGCTTAATTGGTCAATCTTTTTTTAAAATAATCAACCCAAGGAATGTAATTGGGATTAACCTTGTTTATTTTAGCCAGCCCAAAGGAGAGCAAGCTGCCCAAGGTTAACAAACTCAAGGCCTGCTCAATTTTACTGCCGCTTAAATTAATTTGTTGATGCTTAATTTTCTGTTTGGCCAGAACTTCCGCAGTCACGGCAAAACGCCGCTGGTTTCTGGCATAATAATCTTTGGAAAAGAAAAACAGAAAGTATAAATTATTCCGGCTTAAGGCGGGAAATTTTAAACCTTCCAATAAATGATGGTTGAGTTCGGGTAAAACATAAAAATAACATTGCTGTTTGGCCGATTCGTTAATTTGGTTGGCGATAATGTGGGCATTGCCGACCAAGTGTTCGGCGGTAACAATGATTGGCACTTTATTTTTTAAGGAATTGGCTAAACTTTGAGCTTTAAGCTTTAAGCTTTGAGCTAATTTGGCCGATTTAATCATTTCCAAAATTTCATTGCCGTTTAACTTGATTAAATTCAATTTCTGTAAAATCGCCAAAACGCTGCCGATAGTATAGCCAGTGCCCATTCTGGGCTGGCCCGAAGGATTATTAACGGGATTAAATTGATACAATGGCCAATGATTTTTTTGAGCAGTTTGTGCCAACTTCCCACCGACTGTAATAACAATTGGTTTTAAGCTTTTAGCTTTAAGTTTTGAGCTGATTTCTAAAACCTCTTCCGTTGTGCCGGAATAGCTGATCAATAAAACCAAAGTTTTATCGTCAACAAAACCGGGTAAGCTATAATCCCTAACTTGGATAATCGGCACTTTTAATTCCTGCTTAAATAAGCTGTTAATTAAATCCGCGCCCAATTGCGATCCGCCCATGCCGCCAACCACTACTTTATTAACCTGCTTATAATTTGCCAGCAACTTCAGTTTTAAGGCCTCATTATAGGATTGCTTGATTTGTTCGCCTAAAAGCTCGATTGATTTAAGATAATTAACTTCCGCCGTCGCTCCTCGCCTTAAGCTCGGAGCTTTGGCGGACAAGTCGTTTTTATTCATATATTTTTAAGTTATTTCGTTGGTATTATAGCAAAAACCGTAAAAATAAGCCAAAAAGAAAGAGGAGTCTAGCGCAAGCTGAAATGCTTTTTGCTAAACTCCTCTTATGAATGCCTAGGCCTGAATGGCCTAGCCTGAATGGCGACGACGATGGCCGCTATGTCGAAGCCCCGGTTCTTCTTGTTGTGCACATCTTCTTGTTGTGCACATCTCCCCAATGACTTGGGATAGGTCGCATTCCCCGTCCAAGTATTCAAACACGCCTGAGGGTGTGTTCTTACTCAACGTAGTCCAATGTGGGTTTGTTCGACCCGCCAGGACAAATGTGATCGTTCCATCGTCACGGATTCCGACGGAAAACTTATCAGGAGCCTCGGAAATGACCAGATGATCTCCGAGAGACAACACGGTCATGTCCTCTCCTAACAACTTGCGTAATTGGGGAAGCGGGTTTAAATTGAGCATATACGACTGCTCAATCCAACGCTCCACTCCATTTGGGAGTTTCTGGATTAGGGTCCGAACCTGATCTGGCAGTTGTCTCCAACGCTGGATGAAAACCTCGTCCTCAGCATTGAGCACAATCATCTTCTCTGCGAGAAGAGATAAACCCTCATCCATCGAGAGGATCTCCTCACCCCATGTGCTATGGCTATGGCACTGACATGTGCCAAAACCATAATCATAGCTGTTGCGGCAGACCATTGTATGGCGCTGCCAACAAATTCCCACTCGCTCGATCTCGCAAGTGACGATTTCCTTACCAAACTGGTTCTCGTTGCTTTCAAGAGAATACATATACGCACTCCTTACCTCTGTTTGGCCGAGGTATTCGCCGCGTAAGTTGTTACGACCTTTACGCTGCCGACCGGATTTACTCTCCTTCCGATAGGAGTTTGATTCAACAATCCAAACTGCTGCCAATGCTATTTTTTAACAGCAATTTGGATTGTTGAAATGTTTTTTAATTATCAAGGGGCTTTCCGTTACTTTCAGTAATATATTAGTTTAGCATATATTTATAATCTTGTCAAGCTTATTTAACCCTATTTTCTACCTTTTTGCCTAATATTAGCCAAAATTAATTATTAAAATCTTGATTTTTTCAATAAATAAAGCTAAAATCCATATAACCAATAACTATTTACCAATTAGCAACTATGTCCGGACATTCCAAGTGGGCAACTACCAAACACCGCAAAGAAGGGGTGGATGCCAAAAGATCGGCCAATTTTACCAAGCTGGCCAACATTATTGCCGTAGCCGCCCGCAAAGGCGGCGACCCGGAAAGCAATTTTTCTTTGCGCATGGCCATGGATAAGGCCAAACAGTACAGCTTGCCCAAGGAAAACATCGAGCGCGCCATTAAAAAAGGCACCGGCGAACTGGGCGGCCAGCAAATTGAGGAAATCGTTTACGAGGGTTTTGGCCCGGAAGGCATCGCCATAATTATTGAAACGGTCACCGACAACAAAAACCGCGCTGCTTCGGAAATTAAGCACCTGCTTAACAAATACAACGGCAACCTGGGCGGACCCGGCTCTACCGCCTGGATGTTTTCCCATCAGGGCGTAATTGTCTTGGATAAGGAAAAATTAACGGACGAGGAGGAGCTGGCCTTAATCGATGCCGGCGCTTTGGATATTAAAGAAGAAGGCCGAGTGGTTATTTATACCGCCATGGAACAGTTTGAAAAACTGAAAAAGAAAATCGAAGCCATGCGCTTGCCCATTGCCGAAGCCGATTTGGAATATGTGCCCAAAGACCGGGTTAAACCAAAAAATGAAGAAACTTTAATTAAGCTGTTTGAAGAATTGGAGGCCTGCGACGACATCAGCAACTTCTATTCCAACGCCGATGTTGAATAATAAAATAATCTTGGGCATCGATCCGGGCATTGCCGATACCGGCTGGGGCGTAATTTTAAAAGAACCGGGCAAGTTGAACTATCTGGCTTGCGGTTCCATTGTCACTTCGGCTAAAACTCCATTTATCGACCGCCTGAATTTGCTGCAAAAAGAATTAACCAAGATCATTAAAAAATACCGGCCGGCAGCAGTGGCGGTGGAACAATTGTTTTTCTGCAAAAACGTTAAAACCGCGCTTACCGTCGGCCAGGCCCGGGGCGTTATTTTAATGTGCCTCGCCCAAAACAAACTGCCGTTTTTTGAATATACGCCGCTCCAGGTAAAGCAGGCCCTAACCTCCTACGGCCAGGCCGAAAAGAACCAAGTAGGGCAAATGGTTAAAGTAATGTTATGCTTAAAAACCGTGCCCAAGCCCGATGACGCGGCCGATGCTTTGGCTATTGCCATTACTTGCGCCAATTGCATTAAATAAAATTTTATAAATTATTTCTATCCTCCCGCCAACCCACGGGATTGTTTCTGATATATTCCCTTATTCTGAATAATTCATTATCATTACGGATAATTTTATCGTAAAATCTTGGTTGCCATTGAAAATCCAAACCTTGAATAACGGCGTATTTTTTAACGCCGATTTTAAAACCGCGAATAATTGCGGAAAGGTTGCCTGATTGTGGTGCGAATTTATTGTAATGCCCCAATGTTTGGGGTGTAAATTGTAGCGACGCAATATATTGCGTCGCTACCTTGCAATTTAAACCATGATTAATTATTAAAACACCATGAATATGATTAGGCATTACAATAAATTCGTCCAATTTAATAAACGGGTAATGCCGTAGGATGTTTGACCAATATCTTTGGGCGATTTTGCCAATTAATGAATATTGCATCACATCGCCGATAATTTCCCCAAAATAATGTTCTCTGTTTTTTGTGCAAATCGTTATGTAATAATAACCGTTCGACGAATAATCAAATCCCTTTAAACGATGGGTTTGCCGACGAAAATTATAAAATATATTTTTATGCATAAAATAAAACAGAGCCAATTATAAACGATAATGACCCTGTTTTAAATTTTTGTTATCTTATTTTATCTTAACAAATTTCCTTTTACCTACGCTTATAACCATGCCGGATTTAACCTGAATTTCGCCAAGATTAGCGATTTTTTCACCGTCAATTTTAACTCCGCCCTGTTCTACCATCCGGCGCGCTTCGGATTTGGAAGCAACCAATTTTAAGGCCACCAGCAATTCGTCCAATGGCCAATTTTTCATTTCCACTTTTTTTTCTTCGATTTCTTCCGGTATTTCCTTATCTCTAAATTGCTTATTAAAGGATTCTTCCGCTTCTAACGCCGGTTTTTCGCCATGATACATTTTAACGATTTCCTTGGCCAATTTGGCTTTAACGTCCCGGGGATTGGCACCGGATTTTAACTGGCTTTGGATGCCGATTAAATCATTGCTTAAAACCCGGGTGGCCAAAATAAAATAATCCATAATTAAATTATCGGGAATGGACATAACCTTGCCGAACATTTCCGAGGGCGCATCAATTAAATTAACGGTATTGCCCCAGCTGGAACTCATCTTGCGGCCGTCAGTGCCTGCCAAAAGCGGACCCATTATCACGTCTTGCTGGTTTTGGCCGTAATGTTTTTGCAGCTCCCGGCCGGCCAATAAATTAAAACGCTGGTCGGTGCCGCCGATTTCCACGTCCGCCTTGACCATTATCGAATCATAGGCCTGAAATAAAGGATAAAGCATTTCTCTGAAAGAAACCCGCTTGCCCTCGTCCAATCTTTTTTTAATATTTTCCCGGGCAATAAATTCGGCCACCGAAAATTGGTCGGCCTGTTCGCCTAATTCATTGCAGGGCAATTTTTTCAGCCACTGGCTGTTGTAATGCACTTCGGTTTTTTTCAAATCAATTATTTTCCCGGCCTGCTTAACATAATCCCGCATGTTCTTTTTAATGGCCGCGGGAGTAAGCATCGGGCGTTCAGCGTCCTTGTCTGAAGTATCGCCGATCACGCCGGTAAAATCGCCCACAATAAAAACAATCCGGTGCCCCAGCTCCTGAAAATCTCTCAACTTTAACAAGGGGATCGAACGGCCAAGATGAATATTGGGGCTGGTCGGATCAATGCCTAATTTAACTCTTAAGCGTTCGCCGGAGAGCAATCTGGTTCTTAAATGCTCCGATTTAATCACCTCGGCCACGCCCCTGGTTAAAAGCTCTTCAATTTTTTTCGGATCAGTGATAATCTTTGACATATCGGCTAAATTATAGCATAATGCCAATATAATACAAGAAAAATTTTGTGCCCATACCGCACTTACAGCATAAAATCCATTCGCCAGGCGATTTTGAAAAAGGCCGGACAAAAGTTTGGCGCGATCAAAGTTATGCCCCCAAAAGGAAAGGGCCGTTTTTTGATATTAAATTCCCGCGCCGGCAAAAAATCGGCTGGTTTAAATTATTCAAGCGCGCCCTGCCTTATTTAATCGTTTTATTTTTAATCGGCTCCCTAACCCTACTGGGCGCTTTGGCTTGGGCTTCGCGCGATCTGCCCGATCCCAACAAACTAACGGAACGCGCCATTGCCCAAAGCACCAAAATTTACGACCGCACCGGCGAGCATCTGTTATACGAAATCCACGGCGACCAGAAACGGACGATTATTCCGCTGACCGATATCCCCAGCTATGCCGTTCAAGCCACTCTCACCCTGGAAGACCAGCATTTTTACGAACATGGGGGCTTTTCCCTATGGAGCATGTTCAGGGGCGTGATTTTGCAAACCTTAAAAGGCCAGCAGGCCCAAGGCGGCTCCACCTTAACCCAGCAGCTGGTAAAAAACGCGATTTTAACCAATGAGCGGACCATCACCCGAAAACTGAAAGAGCTGATTTTGGCCTATCGCATTGAAAAAAAATATACCAAAGACCAAATCCTCCAAATGTATTTTAACGAAATTCCCTATGGCGGGTCGGCTTACGGCATTGAAGCGGCCGCTCAAACTTATTTCGGCAAAGATGCCCAAAATTTAACCTTGGCCGAAGCCGCCCTGTTAGCCGCTTTACCCAAGTCGCCTTCTTACCTTTCGCCGTATGGCAGCCACACAGACGAGTTATTCGGCCGCCAGCAGTACGCTTTAAAGGAAATGGTTAAGCTGGGCTATATTACGGCTGATCAGGCCACGGCGACCATTAATGAAAAGCTGGTTTTTAAAAGCAAGATCGACAATATCACCGCCCCGCATTTTGTTTTCTTCGTTAAAGAACTGCTGGCCGAAAAATACAGCGATCAGCTGGTGGAACAGGGCGGCTGGAAAATTATTTCCACCCTGGATTACGACATGCAAAAAAAAGCCGAAGCAATTGTTAAAGAGCAGGCCGATAAAAATGCCGCCAACTTTAACGCGGGCAACGCCGCTCTGGTATCCATAGATGTTAAAACCGGACAGATTCTGGCCATGGTCGGCTCCAAAGATTTTTTTGACGATTCCATTAACGGCCAGGTAAACGTGGCCACCTCGCCCCGCCAGCCCGGCAGCTCTTTTAAGCCCATTGTTTATGCGACCGCTTTTAAGCGGGGCTATGTGCCGGAAACCGTACTTTACGATTTGGTAACAAATTTCCCAACCGAAGTGGAAAAAACTTACACTCCCCACAATTACGACAGCAAGGAACACGGTTTGGTTTCGCTGCGGCAAGCGCTGGCCGGCTCCTTGAATATTCCGGCCGTTAAAATGATTTATCTTACCGGCATCAGCAATGTTTTGGACTTGGCCGACGCTTTCGGCTACACCACTTTAAGCGACCGCAGCCGCTTTGGCCTGTCTTTGGTTTTAGGCGGCGGCGAAGTTAAACTTTTGGAACACACCAACGCTTTCGGCAATTTTGCCCGTGAAGGCAAAAAAATAAATTATGTCGCGGTGTTGCGGCTGGAAGACAACCAGGGCAAGATTTTGGAAGAATTCAAGGAGCCGCGCCCGGAACAGGTTTTGGATCCGAACATCTCCAATATGGTCACCGACATTTTATCCGACAATAACGCCCGCTCTTTTATTTTCGGCGAAAAAAATTATTTAACCCTAAGCGGCCGGCCGGCAGCGGTAAAAACCGGCACCACCAACAATTACCACGACGCTTGGACTATCGGCTATACGCCCGGCTTGGTCACCGGCGTTTGGGTGGGCAACAGCAATAACGACGCCATGAAAAAAGGCGCCGACGGCAGCCAGGTAGCGGCGCCGATTTGGAACAAATTCATGAGCAGCGTTTTAGCCTCAACTCCAGCCGAAAGCTTTAATAAACCCTCGTATCAAATACCCGATAAGCCGATGCTGGGCGGCGATAGCAACGGCCTTAAAGTAAAAATCAACATTAGCAACGGTTTGCTGGCCACCGACGCCACTCCGCCGAATCTGGTTGAAGAAAAAACTTTTAAGCAAGTCCACGATATTCTGCATTATGTTGATAAGGACAATCCCTTAGGCCCGATTCCCGAAAACCCGGGAGCCGATCCTTATTACAGTTATTGGGAAGAGCCGGTACAAAAATGGGCAGCCGCTCAAGGCATCGTCAACGAACAGCCGCCGACCCAATACGACCCGACTGTTTTTTCGGCAACATCAACTCCTAATTAAAAAAATGTAGAGGCGGGTTTAAAACCCGCCTCTACATTTTTTATTGCCTGATCGGCATGATCACGTACAGATAATTTTGATTGCCGGCCGGTTTTAACAAGCCCGGCGCGCTGTCGGAAATCAGGCCCAGCAGCGCTTCTTCGCTGTCCAAATTATTCAAGCCGTCCAATAAATAACGGTAGTTAAAAACCACTTCGTTTTTTTCACCGGTGGTTTCGGCCGCCACCACCACTTTGTTTTCACCGACCGCGCTGTTAACCGAACTGACGGTAATTTCACCCTTGGCCGGATCAAAACTCAATTTAACGTCGTTAATCCCCGGCTTGCAAAACAAGGAGGCGCTTTTAACCACCCGGGCCAGTTCGGCGGTTTTAACCTTGGCCTGGGTGCGGCTTTCTTGCGGAATAATCTGCTGATAATCCGGATATTGGCCTTCCACCAGTCTGGAAGTTAAACTGATTTCTTCGTTGAATTTGAATAAAATTTGATTGTCATTGATTAAAATATTCAAGGCCTCGTCCTCGCTTTCCGCTAAAATCCGGTAGACCTCCTGCAGCGTCCTAAGCGGAATAATCAACTTTCTTTCTCCCGGATATTCGCCGATCAAGCCGATTTTTCTTTCAGCCAAGCGATAGCTGTCGGTGCCGGCAATAACCAGATTTTTTCCGGAAAAAGAGAATAAAACGCCGCTGATTTCCGGCCGGGATTCGTCCACGGCTACGGCAAACATTACTTGAGCCAAGGCATTTTTTAAGTCCCCGGCTTTTAAATTTACCGATTCCCGCTCATCCAGCGCCGGGATTAGGGGGAAATCATTAGCGCTAACGCCTTTAATTGAAGTTTTATAATTATCGCATTTAATAAACAGGGTTTGCTCTTCCAAATCAAGCTCGATGTTTTCTTTGGGCAAGAGGTTGATATAATCGGCAATTAATTTGGCCTGCACGGTAAATTCCCCTTCCTTGGTTACCTTGCCCCTGATTTTCGCGGTAATGCCTATTTCCAAATTAGTTGTGCTTAAACTAATCACGCCGCCGGAAACTTTAATTAAAACATTATTCAAAATCGGCAGGGTGGCGCTGCGCCCGGCAATATGGCTGACGATTATCAGACCTTTATTTAGATTTTCCTGAGTGCAAATAAATTTCATATTATTATATATATTACTGTTAATAATAATAATAAGGGCGGTTGATAAGTTGAAAAGTGTTTAATCACCTTTGTTTATTTAGTTGTTTTTTAAAAATCTCTGGGCAGAAAAGGTGTAAAAGGCTTGTGGGTGGAATTTAATAACTTCGGGAAAACTTTTTATTTTGTTTTTTCACTGTGGGAAACTTATTTTTTTTAAACAATCCTTCCCCCGGCAGCGGTTCTGTTTATCACCTAGTTATCCAGATGATTGCGGGGCTGTTTTTAACTGGCTTGGTATAATTTTTGTTTTATCAGGAGCAGGTCGTTTTTTAATTTGTCGTCTTTTTCCAAAGCCAGGCCGATTTTATTGCAGGCATGAATGGCGGTGGTGTGGTCGCGGCCGCCCAGCTCCTGGCCGATGGCCGGGTAAGAAGATTTTATTTCTTCCCTCATTAAATACATTACGATCTGACGGGGCAGAACCATTTCTTTACGGCGGCAGGCGCCGGTTAGCTCCTCAATGGTGATGTCAAAATAAACGCTGGTGGCTTCGATAATTTTTTTCGGGGTGATATTGCCTCGGGGCGAGGAAATGGTCATGGCCTGCAGCACCTGTTTGGTGGAATCCAGCGTGGGCAGCGACTTATTAAGCTGATGATAGGCGATAATCCGGTTTAAGGCGCCTTCCAGCTCCCTGACGTTGTTTTGGATTACCTTGGCCAAATGCTCAATGACTTCTTTTTCCAGCAGGCAGTTTTTTTCCTGGCACTTGGCTTGTAAGATAGCAATGCGGGTTTCCAAATCCGGAGCGGCGATATCGGCGATCATGCCCCATTCAAAGCGGGAAATCAAGCGCTGCTCAATGTCCGGGATGGCTTTGGGCGGCCGGTCGGAGCTTAAAACGATCTGTTTGTTGTTTTGGTGCAAAGCGTTAAAAGTATGGAAAAATTCTTCCTGGGTTTGTTCTTTGCCCGACATAAAGTGGATATCGTCGATTAGGAGCACGTCAACGGTGCGGTAGTGTTTTTTAAAACTTTCGGTTTGGCCGGTTTTAATGGCTTGGACGTAATCGTTGGTAAACCGCTCGCTGTTAATGTAGAGGATTTTGGCTTGAGGATTCTTTTTTAAAATTTCATTGCCGATGGCTTGGATCAAATGGGTTTTGCCCAAACCCACCCCGCCGTAAATAAACAGTGGATTGTAGGTTTCGCCCAGTTTTTCGGTTACGGCCCGGGCCGCGGCGTGGGCCAATTCGTTGCCCTTGCCCACGATAAAGTTGTCAAAAACATATTTTTTATTCAAACCGAACTTATTCATCTCGGCTCCTTCATTGGCACCGCTTGCAGAGCTGCTGCGGGGAGCCACGGCGTCAACCAATTGCTTGGTTAAACCGGGCTTTTTGGTTTCCACGATAAAGTTGATCTTTTTAACCCCCTCATTGGTAATATTTTTTAAGGCCTGCAGAATCTGCTCGCGGTATTTTTTTTCCAGCCAGGCCTTGGTAAAGGCATTTGGCGCGGCTACTATAATATTTTCCCCGTCCAGCGAGGCAATGAAGGTGTTTTTAAACCAGGTGGTAAAATTGGCCTTGGAAATTAAAAGCTCTAATTCCCCTAAAACGGCTTGCCAGAGTTGTTCGTTGTCCATGTTATTTTTTATTTTAATTTTAATGAAGGTAGTTAACATATTAACACAAATCAAAAATAAGCAAAATACGCCTCGCCAGAGGATTAGTTGTTAATAAGTTGTTGATTTCTTCGGCATCCCCCTTTTACCGTTGACTAATTATGGGAAAGTTGATAGGATAACGGATGTCGGTTTAAAATAATTTTATTTAATCTTCAGCTTAATATGCCCAAAAGAACTTATCAGCCGAAAAAAAGAAAAAGAGCCAAAACTCACGGTTTCAGGAAACGAATGCATTCCAAAACCGGGCGCGCCGTTCTTAAAAGGCGCCGCGATCGTGGCCGGAAAAAATTAACGGTTTAAGGTATGCTATCCAAGGCCAACCGGGTTGCCAAGGATGCTGAATTTAAATTGTTGGCCCGCTCCGGCCGGCCTTTTTATTCGCCGCTGTTTACTTTCAAGGTTTTAAAAACCGCGGAGCCGCAGATCCGCTTCGGCGTGGTCATTTCCGCCAAAGTAAGTAAAAAAGCCACCCAGCGGAATCTGGCCAAAAGAAGGATTACCGAAATTATCCGCCTATCTTTAACTAAAATTAAGCCGGGTTTTATGGTGATGATTTTAGTTAAGCCGGCTATTTTAACCAAAACTTACCGGGAAATTAAAGCCGAAATGGAATTTTTACTGGCTAAGGCCGGGCTCTGGCAATAAAAAATGAAGAATTTAATTTTAAAATTGATCCGCCTTTACCAAAAAATCCTCTCCCCGGATAGCGGCGCTTCGGCTTATAAGCATCCTTACGGCTATTGCCGTTTTTATCCGCATTGTTCCGAATACGGCTACCGGGCCATCAATAAATTCGGTTTGTTTAAGGGCGGTTGGCTTACTTTAAAAAGAGTGTTAAAATGCAATCCCTTAAACAAGGGCGGTTTTGATCCATTAACCTGACTTTAAAAATGTTGATTCAAATTTATAACACCGTTTTATACCAGCCCCTGTTCAATATTTTGGTATTTTTTTACAATATCATTCCCGGCCACGATATCGGCATTGCCATTATTTTATTAACGGTTTTGGTTAAATTAATGCTCTGGCCGTCGTTTACTCAATCCATTAAAGCCCAGCGGGCCATGCAGCGGGTTCAGCCCAAAATAGACGAGCTTAAGGAAAAATACAAGGACGATAAGGAAAAAATGGGCCCGGCCTTAATGGAACTTTATAAAAAAGAAAAGGTCAGCCCGTTTTCTTCCTGTTTACCCTTGCTTTTGCAGCTGCCTTTTTTAATTGCCGTTTACCAGGTGTTCCGCATCGGCTTAATGGAAGGCAGTTTAAAAATGCTTTATCCTTTTATGTATAATCCCGGCAGTTTGAACCCCATGTTCTTGGGGCTGTTAAATTTCAGCCACCCCAATATGGTGATGGCTTTTTTGGCCGGGGCGGCCCAGTTTTGGCAATCCAAAATGATGTTGGCGCAAAGCCAGCAGAACAAAGCCATGGCTTCCAGCCAAATGTCGGCCATCAACAGGCAGATGACTTTTTTCATGCCCATTGTCACGGTGTTTATCGGCTCCTCCCTGCCTTCGGGTTTAACTTTTTATTGGCTGTTATTTACCGTAATCGGCGCCGTCCAGCAGGCCATGGTTTTTAAAAAATTAGCGCTCAAGAGTTAATCTTCAAAATTATGCAATTATCGGTCCGCCGAATTAAAAATTTGCCAGTAGGCACCAAAAGTGGCCAAATTTTAGGCAAAATCAAGGACTTCGAAGTTAATAGCGAAACGCAGGCGATTAGCAAATATCTGGTTAAAAGTAATAAATTAGCGCCGCTGTTGATCGCCCCAGAATTAATAATTGATGCCAGCCAGGTAATCAGCTTAACGGATAAGCAATTAACGGTAGAAGACGCAGTGGTTAAGGAAGGCATTTTGGCCGGGCAATCGGCCATGGCTTCTTAGTCTTGTTTTGGGCTAATGTTAGATAAGTTATGTATATTTTGTCAAAAAAATTTGACAAATTTTTTCAAATATGCTATATTAGTTTATTAAATTCGTAGTAGTAGTCCTTTTATTGGGAAAGCCGCCTGCCCATACTAAGTGGCGGCAAATACAGTTTGAAAGGAACAGTCCATGGAAAATGGAACAGTCCTTACCGTTACCCAGGCGTTTGAGTTTAACGCCGCAGTATCTCAACAGTTGCCCAGGGATATTTCAAGAGAAGATGTTCGCTACTGGGACGGGCACAAAGGTGAACTTGGCAAAGCGCTAAGGAGTGTCTTGGTCCGTCAGCGACCAGTCCAATTGCAGGTCAGCAGCACCTTTGCTACTGGCAAGCCGCTCACTGACCTGGGTCGTCCGAAGTTCTGGTTGGAAATGTGGTAATATCTTGGTTGGGAATTTAATCCCGCTGGGTTGCTTGTCCCGGCCAAGCAAGACGGTTACGGTTGGCTGATCGGCATGCCTCAAGGCATGACTGACAACAGGTCTTTCGATCTGAATGCGAGCAGTTTTAATTGCTGGCGTTGGATTAATGATCTGGATGCCGCGGTCGTTCACAACGACCGTGATCCCAAGAATGGAGCGTACTTCATCAGAGTGCGCAACCGGATTGAGGCCGATAAGGAACTTAGAAACTTTTCGGCAAGGGAGCTTTTGGATCGCAAAATTCCTGGCGTCACTCATGCTGAACGACAGGTGTTGGAACATGCTGTCTGGCTTGTTTCAGGAAAACACCTGGACATTGAGAATGTGACTTTGTGTCACGGGTCTCGCGATTCGGATGGCGATGTGCCGGGCGTGAACTGGAGCGCCGACGGTGACAGGCTTCGGGTCAACTGGTGTTCCGGCGGTGCCGATGGCAGCTTTCGAGGCCGTTCAGTGATTTTCAACTAATCCCTTCACCTTTCATCGCATTCACTTGGGGGAGTCAAACCGTGTTTTGGCTCCTCCTTTTTTAGAATAATCTTTTATTGCCCACGATCACTTTTAATTTTTTGGGCGAAACGGTAACTTCCACCGGCGTTTTAAAAACCGCCTGCTGATCGATGGTAATGGTAACCGGTTCGCCCTTGCTGGCGATGGTTATTTTTTTAAAAGGGAAAATGCTTTGGCGGTCCAGCTTTTTCATCAGGAATTTATTTTTCAGCGGAGCGATTACCGCTTCCAGCAAGCCGTCGGTGGGATTGGACAGGCGCTGTTTGTAAATGGATTGGTTGGCCGTTAAAAAACCCAGATTGCAAATGCTCACCAGGGCATCCTTGGCCACCGGGCTGATTTGGAATTTTTCAAAATTTAAAACCACGTTGGGATTATTGATGGTGGCCGAATCGATAAAATACTGCTGATTAATTTTGCCCAGATCAATTTTTTGAGTTAAGCGCTGGGCCAAAGTATCGCAGGCCTTTTCGCCTTCGGGCACGCCTAAAATTTGGGCGATCTTGCTGGCCGTAACCGGGATCATGCCCAAGGTTATGTTTAATTCCGCGATAATATTGACGATTTTGCTGAAAGTTAAATCGTTGCCTACGGCCACGATGGTTTCCACCCCCTGTTTAATGCCGTCCTCGATTACTTCCTTCATATTCTTTAAAATATTCAGGCGGCAGATTTTTCCTTTAATTTCCAAATCGGCCAAGCGGTTTTCAATCCGGTTCAGCAAATTAAAATATTTTTTCTGATTTAAAAATGTATCGTAAATGTAAAGATACATATTGGGGAAAGTAATCGAGCTCAGCTCGACAAAAATTTTATTTAGTTTTTTCTATCAGCTCTATTTTTTTGGCATTGCCCATGCTGATGCGGCCGTTTATTTGGGCGCCCTTTTCCACCGAGAGCAAGCTGGCGGTAATGTCGCCCTTAACGCGGGCATCGGCCGTTAATTCAATTTCACCGGCTACCGTAATGTTGCCGATTATTTCGCCGGCAATAAAAGCGTTTGAGCATTCCACTTCAGCTTGGATTTTAGCCTCCTTGCCTACCCGCAGATGGTTTTTGGTTTTTAAATTTCCCAAAACAATGCCTTCTACAATCACATCGCCGTCGCCGATAAAATCGCCTTCAACTTTTACCGAAGGCCCGATAATGGTTTCGGCTCGTCCTGCTTGTTTGGCCTGATCGTCTTTAAACATAAAATTAGAAAAGTTAATTTTTAATGTAGGGGCGGATTTTTAATCCGCCCGTCAATTTTAGTTAATTATCATCATTATGTCAAAGCCCCGGGATATTTTTGATGTGATATTTTGTAGGGGCGCATTTAAAATCCGTCCTTTAATTAACCATAAATGTGTTTTAATAGACATTTTTTGCAAATTGTATTGTAGGGGCGCATGAAAATGCGCCCATTAATTGCCCAGAGCTGTATTTAGTAGACATTTTTCATAAATTGTATTATATTGAGTCTTATCTTAATTAAATAAAAAATTATGGAAAATTATTTAAAAAAGGATTTATTTAAAGTATTGGTACTATTGGTGGTTATTGTTTTAATCCTGGCCGGATTAACCATTTTGGACAACAAAACCGGCATTTTAACCAATATCGCGGCAAAATACTTTAAGTTTTAAGCTGAATAAAGTATTTTACGACGCAAGATATTGGCTAAGATAAAGCAATTCTAATCTTAATCCTTTAATTTTTTAGTTAAATTGTTCCACGTGGAACAATTTTAAAGCCCCGATAGTTCCAGCCTACGCCAAGGCTTCGGCGGGCAGACAACGGATAGAAATCTGGCCTATCTAACGTCTCTATAGTTCAACGGATAGAATAAGACACTCCTAACGTCTAGATGCAGGTTCGACTCCTGCTAGGGACACCAATCATGGCTAATATTAGCCAAAATAGTAAAAACTTGATTTTTTAGCCAAAAATCTGTATTATTTTATCACTTATGGGCCTGTAGCTCAGTTGGCTAGAGCGTCTGCATGGCATGCAGAAGGTCAGCGGTTCAAGCCCGCTCAGGTCCACCAGCCTTCGTCCCGCAAAGCGGGACTACGGCTGGCAAGCCAGCCGTGCCAGCTTTTTAAGCTGGCGGAAGGTTGATCCGCCGAAGTCCCAAAGGGACGGAGGCGGACATTAATAACCATAAGGCAATGGAAAAATTAATTATCATCGGATCAGGACCGGCCGGTTTAACTGCCGGTATTTATGCTTCCAGGGCTAATCTTAGCCCTATTATTATTGAAGGAAATGTTCCTGGCGGCCAATTAATCTGGACTACGGTGGTTGAGAACTTTCCTGGTTTTCCAGACGGCATTTTAGGGCCGGAATTAATGATAAATATAAAAAAACAGGCCGAAAAATTCGGCGCCAGGTTTATTTCCGAGTCCATAAAAAGCGTTGATTTTAAGAGCCAGCCGTTTAAAGTAACAACCGATAGCCAGACTTATGAAGCAGAATCGGTTATTATTGCTTCCGGTGCCAGAGCTAGAATGTTAAATTTGGCTAATGAAAGCCAATTTTTAAGCAAAGGCGTGCATACTTGCGCCACCTGCGACGGCGCATTTTATAGGGGAAAAGAAGTAATTATTGTTGGCGGCGGTGATTCAGCTATGGAAGAGGCAACTTTTCTAACAAAATTTGCCAAAAAAGTTTATATTATCCATCGAAATGATACTTTGGCCGCTTCTAAAATAATGCAGGGAAAGGCCAATAATAACCCAAAAATTGAAATTTTGTATAATACCGAGGTTAAAGAATATCTTGGCAATGGTAAACTTGAGGCCGTTAAGCTTTTTAATAATAAAACCAATGAAGTTAAGGAATTAATGATTGACGGTTTATTTTTGGCTATTGGCCATATTCCCAATATAGAGCCATATAAAGATCAGCTGGTTTTAGGCAAACTTGGCTATATTGAGCCAAAAAACAACGTTTTTACCGAAATCCCCGGTATATTTGTAGCCGGCGATGTTGCTGATCGGCATTATAGGCAGGCAATTACCGCGTCCGGATTTGGCGCCATGGCGGCGATTGAAGCGGAAAAATATCTTGCTAGCAAGGAATAAAAATACCTTGCCTTTTTAATTATCGCAATTTTAATGTAGAGACGCACAATTGTGCGTCTCTACAATGTTTTACAATAATCATTACAGGGCAAGGTATTTTTATTCCTTAAAATGTTCCACGTGGAACATTTTTTTGTTATTTTTATATCATTTTTTGTTTATTTTGCTAATATTAAATAAAATAATGCGTCGTAAAATATAACTTGAAATTATTAAATTAAGTGTTAAGATGAGGGCGAATTGTAACTTTACAACCAATATACATCGGAGGCGTTATGTTTCGGGTACCTATTCCGGAGCTTCAACAAATGGCTCTGGAAATCCGCCAAAAACTGGTGCGGCTAATCTGGCAGGCCCATTCCGGCCATCTGGATACTTGCCTGTCGCTGGTAGAGCTTTACCTGGGGATCGTTTCCTGGGACAAATTCAAATTTGATCCCAAAAACGGCAGCTGGGATGGGCGTACTCCGCTCTTTCTTTCGGAAGGCCATGCCTGCCCGCTTCAATATCTGGTAAATGCCCAACTTGGGTATTATCCGGAAGAAGAAGTTTGGGACGGTTTTCGCCATCCGCAAACTCCATTTCAAGGCCACACCGCCAGAGACCTGTCGCGCGGCTTGGAAAATTCCAATGGCCTGTTGGGCATCGGCTTAGGTCAGGCCTACGGACACGCCATGGTTACCGACGAATCGGTAATCTGCATTGCCGGCGACGGCGAAATGCAGGAACCGACTTCGCTGGATTTATTCCGTTTGGGCGAAAAATTCCCTTGGAGGAATTTCATTTTGATCGTCAACCACAACGAGCTGGCGCAGGATGCCAGGGTGCTGAACCTTTCCAGCGTTGTCCGGTTGGCGCAAGAGTGCGGCTGGCGTGTTCAACTTATCTCCGGCCACAATTTTTTAGCCATTGGCCGGGCGTTGGAAACTACGCTGTCTTTTGCTCAACCATCACTGCTGGTTGCCGATACGGTGAAAGGCAAGGGTATTTCCTCTATTGAAGATAAGCTTGGCCAGCATGGCAAGCCCCCGTCTTCGGAAGCGGAAGTGGAAAAATTCCTGGCAGAACTTCATTTGGCGGAGAACTGAAATGGAAAAGATTTCTCTGCGCGACGCCTTTGGCCAGGAATTGGCTTTACAAGGCGAGCAACATCCTGAACTTTACGTTTTTGCAGCCGGAACTTCAAACTCCGATTGCAGCGCCAAATTCGGTGAAAAATTTCCCGAGCGTTTTTTTAACTTCGGGATCAACGAAGCCAATATGGTTGCCGCAGCTACCGGGGTTGCGATGGCCGGTAAGATTGTGGTCGCCAGCGATATGTCGATCTTTCTTACCTGCGCTTATGCCCAGCTGATTACCGCGGCACGGCAAGGCAAGATTCATCTGATTATTGCCGCCAGCCATACCGGCATCGGCGTTGGCGCTGACGGCGGTTCGGCGCAGGATATTACCGACATCGGCCGGATGCGCTTGATTCCGGGGTTTACCATTGTGGCCCCGTGGGATGGCGACCATGTCAAAACAGCGCTTAAGCAGATGATTGCCAATCCGGGCTTGTACTATCTGCGGTTGAATCGCGGGCCATTGCCGCAATTCACCCAAGAATTGTATGAGCAGGGCTGGATCAGTCAGCGCTTCGGTCTGGAACTGCCGCGTTTACTGAAATGCGGTGGCCAGCTAACCGTTGTCACTTACGGCGATATGGTTCATCCGGCATTGCAGGCGGCAAAGAAGATTGACCCGATGTTCGAACAGCGGATTGACGTGATCGGCGTTTCCGTGATTGAGCCGTTGGATGCTGATGAAATTCTAAGTTCAGTGACCAGCACCGAGCGCTTGATTGCGGTGGAGGACCACATGCACGTTGGAGGGCTTTCGGAACAGCTGCCAAAAATTCTGGCCGAAGCCGGAATCCATTTTCGGATGCGCTCCGTTTCCTTGGGCCGACACTTCGGCACTTCCGGCGAGCCCGATGAATTATTCAAGCTTTACGGCTTGGACGAAGATTCGTTGATCCGGGCTTATCGGGAAGCGCTGGACTGGCAATAAAATATCACTGCCTTTTCTTTAAAAGAGAAAAGGCAGTTTTTTTGTTTACTTCTGTGGCCGGATGGATTATAATAGAGTTATTATAATTAACAGTTTTTTATGGAATTAAACGATCAGAATTTTAAGCAGGAAGCGCTGAATTCCGCCCAGCCGGTCTTGGTGGATTTTTTCGCCGAATGGTGCGGACCGTGTAAAATGCAGGCCCCGATTATCGAGGAATTGGAAAAAGAATATCAGGGCAAAATTAAAATTTTTCCTTTGGACGTTGATAAAAATCAGCAAACCGCCGGCAGTTATCAGGTAATGAGCATCCCCACCATGATTTTATTCAAAGGCGGCAAAGAAGTGGAACGCTTAATGGGTTTGCAGAATAAAGGCGTCTTAAAGGAAAAATTGGAAAATCTGCTAATTATATAAAATATAATATAATTATGGATAATTCCGTTAAAATCAGCGGCAGCGAACTGTTAAATCCCGGCTATATTTTAAAAGAAGTACTGGGATTGCCTTCGGGTTCCACTGTGGCCGATCTGGGCTGCGGTTCCATGGGATTTTTTACTTTGGAAGCGGCCAAGCTGGCGGGCGATAAGGGCCAGGTTTTTGCCTGCGATATTTTAAAGGAAGTTCTTTCTTCGGTGGAGGGCAAAGCCAGGCAAGCCGGGCTGACTAACATTAAAACGATTTGGACTAATTTGGAAATCGTCGGCGCCGCTAAAATTGACCGCCAGGTTGATTACGTGATTTTAAAAAATACTTTATTCCAAGCCAAAAAACAGGCGGAAGTTTTAGCCGAGGCTTTTAGATTGTTAAAAAACGGCGGCCAATTATTATTCATCGAATGGCAGGCCTCTTCCGGACCGATCGGCCCGGCGCAAGAATTGCGCGTACCGCAGGAAAAGGCCGAGCAATTGGCTCAAGCGGCCGGCTTTATTAAAGTGAAGGATTTTATTGCCGGCAACAGCCATTACGGGATTATTTTTGCCAAACCTTGATTTTTTTTCAGATTTTGTTAAACTGTTTCCATGATGAATCAAATTTTTCAAGTATCATTTTGGTTTGATGCCTTTCCCTTGCCTTTTACCACAACAGCTTTTTGGATTTTATTGTGCTTGTTTTTGGCCGGTTTGGCCCTGGGTTTTGTAGGCCTGTTTTTTCAAACTAAATTTTTAACCGACAAACTGGTTAAAAAACTTTGGTTAAAACTTACCAGTTTTGGCTTTAGTTTCGGCCTGGCCGGTTTGGTTTTGTTTTTCTTAAAATACCAGCGCATCCCTTATTTGGGCATGCGGTTGTGGCTGATCCTTTGGTTGCTGGCTTGTGTAATTTGGTTCGGGTTTATTGTTAAATATATTATTATTGATTTGCCCAAGGCCCGAGAAGAAAAAAAACAGAAAGAACAGCTGTTGAAATATATTCCATAAATGCGGATTTAATTTAAATAAATAACAGGGTCAAATATTTTTGGCTCTGTTTTGTTTTTATTCCAACCACCCCCAACCCCCTCCTTAAAAAGGAGGGGAGATCATAGCGCCGTTAGATTGGTTGGTTTCCCCTCCTTAATAAGGAGGGGCGAGGGGTGGTAGAAAATCAGGTTAAGCGTATGGCAATAATAAAAATCATTAGTTCGCAATTTGAAAATTAAATAAAAAAAACAGCCCCTCCCCAAGCAGTGACGCACTTGTTGTGTTTAGGCGTATGCTTGAGGATGGGGCTTGAAAGCGATGCTACCGCTACCGTTTCCACCAGCGGAGGTAAATGACTCCGCTGAACCCTTGACCGGGCTCAATATAGAGCGGCAGAGTGCCGCTCCATTCGTTGGGCGGCTGCGTTTGGCAGAGGCCAACGATCGGCACGGTAACCGGAACATATTGTTTGGCCTGGCGCACGAAATTACCTTGCCGAAATACTCGGCTTATGTCCTCTCGGTTTTCTCCTTCTACATACCAGGGAGAGGCCAGGGTTTTAAACTCCCAACTGAACCGGATATTTCCCAGGTCGGCTTGATCTTGGAAGCCGAAATAGAGATTGGTTTTCCATTCACGAGGTTTAATGTCCTCTCCATAGTAGAGGAGAAGACATTGTCCGGTCTTCAATACAATCGAATCGGGGATTGATTTCCCAAACTCGACAATATTGTGATGAAGGTCCCAAATCTCGTATGAGACAGGGAAAGGTTTTGGTTGCCAGGAGTTGATATCGTCCTGGGCAGTTACCAGGGCTTTGACTAGGCCATCTTGACCAATTGCGCTGGTAGCTACCAACAAGGCGATTAAAATCGCCATAAGCAGATGGATCATTTTGACGATCTTGGTCCACAGTTTATTGAAAACCGACGGCCATCTCGCAAATGTCATCAATCCAACGAAGATAATGGCGCAGATGACATAAAGAATGGTCACGTTTACATGGACCACCCAAGTTGATGCCGCGAGAGCAATTAAGGCCACCATAAAGATGACCGGAAATGGATTCTTTTTCATTTCTTCCTCAAACTTTGGACCGGTATGGTCCGATTGACGAATTTTCGAAGTGCAATACTTCCCTTAGATTATTACAATTAAGTACCAAGCTAAGGGAAGGCCGTGAAATAAAAGCCGATGCTCTCATCTCACGACCGATTGGGTTACTTTCGAACCCAGAACCACCCTAGGACCAGCACAAGCAGATCACCGGCGATAACGAAGGCATCGCTCAGTGGCTTTTGTTGATCCCAGGTCATGATGGAAAAGATCGTCATGAGGACAATTACGGCCCCCAGGAACATGACCTTGGGAGATTGATTCTTCATTTCTTCCCCCTGAAATTTGCCCTTTAATTTGGGCGATTGACGAATTTTCGAAGTGCGATACTTCCCTTAGATTATTACAATTAAGTACTAAGCTAAGGGAAGGCTGTGAAGTAAAAGCTGATGCTCTTACTTCACAGCTGGGAAGGGGTTTTAATAGGGTGGGTAGAGAGGAAAATTGAGTACCTCTCGATGAATGTCTTCACTGATACGGCGATGGATCATTTCCCGATTCATCTCTTCACAGAGACTAACCGAGATGTTTTCAAATTGTTCATCAGTGAGATTTGGTAAATTAACCTGCTCACAGCCTTGGGCCGGTGGCATGCCCAAGTGATGGGCGCTGATTACCAACAGCGCCGCAGTTGCTCCGCCTATTATCGGAGCGTGCTCGGATATTGGCTCTGCCACCGGTTCCGGCAGAACTCCGTCCTGTTTGTGGAATGGCCGCATGGTAGCTTCCTTAAATTGATTGTAACTTTGTCCAACTTCCCTTAGCCCATTAATCGGTTTTTAAGTTTATGAGCTGAATATATTTGTTCTCATCTTCTCATTTCTAATTAACAAGCTAAGGGAAACGGGCGAGGAAATGCCATACAGCATCCCTCGCCCAAGTGGCCATTTATCTTTCTGGCCACAATTCTGCTTGTTAGCTTGGCATAATAGGGCAAATATTGCCCAGAGTCAAGCTATACATATTCCTTAAGTCTGCCAATTTTGATGTAGGGTTTTCACCCGCATCTAGTAAAGGACGGCCTTAAGGCCGACAAGCAGAATTATAGCCATAAAAGCTTTAAATGTCAGCAAATTGTCAAAAATCATTAACATACCAATATATCATATATCTAAAATCTTGTCAAGCCCGCCGAATCGGCGGGTCAAGCATATTTTAGGCAAAAATATAAAATTTTGGCTAATATTAGCTAAAATCAATTATTTTTAATTTCTTACTTATGCCATATAAACAGCAAATTGGCAAATTGGGAGAACAATTGGCCGAAAAACACCTAATAAACAAGGGCTTTTTAATAATCGGCAGAAATTACCGGGTTAGGGGCGGAGAAATTGATCTAATTTGCCGCCAAGGCAGGCAATATTTTTTTATTGAGGTTAAAACTAGAACTTCCGCCACTTTTGGCTACCCGGAAGAAGCCCTGACTTTTTTTAAAAAGCGCAGGATAAAAACCGCCATTTTAAGGTATTTGGCGGAACAAAAAAGGCCCGTTAAATGGCAAGCGGATTTAATTGCCATTGAGCTGGATAAAATATCAAAAAAAGCCCAGTTAAGGCATTATCCGGCTATTGAACTTTAAAAAGATATCCCAAGCTTATCAACATTTTTTGCGCAAATAGTGCACTTGCTTGTTTGCAGTATTTTTAGTTAAGTTAGATTGGAAAATCTAAAGTTTCTACCTATGAAAAAAAGTTTGATTATTGCCGGAGGAGCGTTGATTTTATTTTTAAGCGCCTGCCTGTTGCCGGTTTCGGTTTTTGCCAAACAGGGCGATTGCCATTTGGAACATTGTTTGGTGCCGGCACCGACGGTTTTGGGCCCCAAGCAAAATGAAATTATTTCCACTTCGCGTCCGGCTATTATTGGCTTAACCTGGAAAACGGCGATTGTTAAAGTTTATTTGGACGGCCAAGAGCTTTTAAACGTTAAGCAGGTCAAGCACCAGGATTATTACGGCAGTTTTTATGTTCAGCCGAATTTCAATTTAAAACCGGGCCGGCATTTTATTTATACCATCGCCCATTCGGAAAATCCGGGTTTATACGATCAGAGCCAGGAATCAACCTATATTTATTTTACGGTTAAGGAAACGGCAATAAAGCCGACAGCTCAAGCGCCGGAAAGTTTGCCTAAAGAAGCGATTGATTCTTCGGCCACTACTTCGCCGATGGTTACGGTTAAAGAAGGAAAAATTGAAGGCGGAGTTTCAGTTGAAGCCGAGGCGGAAAATCTTGTTAATCCGGACGTTGCGGTAAAAGAAGAAACAACCGAAAAATCCGATTTGCAGCCGGCTGTCACTTTTGCCGAACTGGGCGACAATTTAAATAATCAGTTTCAGGACCGCGCTTTGGCAGAGCGGGCCGCTCGGAACCGCTTAATCGGGATTTTATTATTGATCGCTTTAATGATCATCGGCTGGCTTTGGATTATTATCAGCAAGCAAAGCATTAAGAACCAGTTTAAAGAAAAGGAAGACGATGCTGTGCCGCCGCCGCCAACTCCCCCGCTTAATACTAAAGTGGAAGAAAAATTGGAGCCGGAAATTCTAGCGGCCCCCATTGAAGAAATAGTTAAAGAAGAGCCGACTTATTGGGCCACACCGCCGGAGTCGCCGTATTCTTATGCCCCTTATCCGGAGCAGGATAAAGCGGAGCCGGAAAACCCGCAAGATAAGAGTATTTGACACCTTTAAATTAAATTGTTAAGATATAAATAAGCTAGTGTACCATACACTAGCTTTTAACATTTAAACTTAAAATTTATGTCCGAATTAAAAGACGCCATCCAGCTGATCTGCCAGGAAAAAAACATTTCCGTGGAATCGGTTTTGGAAACCATTGAAGCCGCTTTGGCCGCGGCTTATCGCAAGGATTTTGCCCAGAAAAACCAGAACATCAAGGTTGATTTTGATATCGAAACCCAGAAAATGGAGGTTTTTGACGTTAAAACGGTGGTGGCAGATATGGATTTGGAAGAACTGGAAAAAGAGCGGGCCGAGTTCATTGCTAAAAAAGAGGCCGGCGAAGAGGTTGACGAAGAGGCCCTAAGAAAGTTCAATCCTAAAACCGAAATCATGCTGGCCGAAGCCAAGGAATCGGATAAAAAAGCCAAGATCGGCTTGGAAATTAAAACCAAATTGGAAGTACCCTCGGAATTCGGCCGCATGGCCGCGCAAACCGCCAAGCAGGTAATTATCCAGCGCTTGCGCGAAGCCGAGCGGGAAGTGGTTTACAGCGAATTCAAATCCCGCGAAGGCGAAGTGGTTACCGGCGTGGTGCAGCGCCGCGAGGGCCGTTTGGTTTTTGTGGATATCGGCCACACCTTTGCCGTATTATTGCCCGAGGACCAGGTGCCAGGTGAAAATTACACCGCCGGAGCGCGTTTGAAGTTTTTGGTGGCCGGCGTGGAAAAGGCTTCCAAGGGCCCGGAAATCAGAATTTCCCGCACTCATCCAGATTTGGTTAAAAAATTATTTATTATGGAAGTGCCGGAAGTTGCTTCCGGCGCGGTGGAAATAAAAAACGTGGCCAGAGAAGCCGGTTCCCGCACCAAAGTGGCCGTTTTTTCCCACGAGGATAACATCGACCCGGTGGGTTCCTGCGTGGGCCAGCGCGGCACCCGCGTGCAAACGGTAATTTCCGAACTGGGTGGTGAAAAAATAGACATTATCGAGTGGTCCGAAAACCAGGCTAAATTTATCGGCAACGCTTTGTCGCCGGCCAAGATAGAAAGTTTGGAATTAAACGAAGCCGGCAGAATCGCTACCATTAAAGTTAAAGAAGATCAGCTTTCGCTGGCCATCGGCCGTAGCGGACAAAATGTGCGCTTGGCCGCCAGATTAACCGATTGGAAAATCGATATTTTAGGCGCGGAAAAAATCGTGGAACCGGCAGCCGTTGCGGCTGAAGCAGAGCCGGCGCCCGTTGAAACGGCCGAAACCAAAGAAGAATAAATTGAATTTTAATAATTAATTAATTCATCAAAAATCCTATGTCAGCCAGCATTATTTTTGCTTTGGCGGCAGCCGCGGCCGCCATTATTTACGGAGGGGTTTTAGTAACCATGGTTTTAAAAAAGAGTTCGGGTTCGGAAAAAATGCGTGCCATTCAGGCGGCCATTCAGGAAGGCGCCCGTGCCTATTTAATCAGGCAGTATAAAACCATCGCCATTATCGCCGTAATTTTATTCGCCATTTTATGGTTGGCTTTAAATTTTCAGATTGCTTTGGGCTTTTTAATCGGCGCCGTTCTTTCGGCTTTGGCCGGCATTATCGGCATGAATGTTTCGGTTAGGGCCAATGCCCGCACGGCCGAAGCGGCGAAGGATGGCCTAGCCCAGGCCTTGGACGTAGCCGTAAAAGGCGGGGCCGTTACCGGATTTTTAGTGGTTGGTTTGGGGTTACTCGGCGTAGCCGGTTTTTACGCGCTGGGCGCCAACGTGCAGGCCTTGGTCGGGTTGGGTTTTGGCGGCAGCTTAATTTCCATTTTTGCCCGTTTGGGCGGCGGCATTTTTACCAAAGCCGCCGATGTGGGCGCCGATTTAGTGGGCAAGGTTGAAGCCGGCATTCCGGAAGACGATCCGCGCAATCCCGCGGTAATTGCCGACAATGTGGGCGACAACGTTGGCGATTGCGCCGGCATGGCCGCCGATTTATTTGAAACTTACGCCGTTACTTCGGTAGCCGCCATGCTGCTCGGCGCTTTGGTTTTTGGCAACAATCAAAATGCCATGGAGTATCCTTTGGCCTTGGGCGCCTTGGCCATTGTTTGTTCCATTATCGGCAGCTGGTTTGTCCGTTTGGGCAAAAGCCAAAATATTATGGGCGCGTTGTATAAGGGCTTGATATCAGCCGGTGTTTTGGCCGCCGTCTTGTTTTATCCGGTTACTCAATGGTTAATGGCCGATGTTACTCCCTACCCATCCATTAGATTGTATTTTAGCGCTTTAATCGGTTTGGCGGTGACCGCTTTAATGGTGGTAATTACCGAATATTACACTTCCACCAAATACGCTCCGGTAAAATCCATTGCCGAATCTTCCACCACCGGCCATGGCACCAACGTGATCAGGGGCTTGGCGGTTTCCATGAAATCAACGGGCTGGCCGATCTTTGTGATTGTGGCCGCCATTTTGGGCAGCTATAATTTGGCCGGGCTTTATGGCATTGCCATTGCCGCCATGAGCATGCTTTCTTTGGCCGGTATAATAATTATGATTGATGCTTACGGCCCGATCACCGATAATGCCGGTGGCATTGCCGAAATGGCCGGTTTGCCGGAAGACGTCAGAAAAATCACCGATGCACTGGATGCCGTGGGCAACACCACCAAGGCCATAACCAAGGGCTATGCCATTGCTTCGGCGGGTTTGGCCGCCTTGGTTTTGTTTTCCGCTTATGTTCAGGAATTTGCCGACCGCGGAGTTTTGCTTTCTTTTCCTTTAAATGATCCGTTGGTTATTGTGGGCTTGTTTATCGGCGGCGTTTTGCCGTATTTGTTCGGCGCCCGAGCCATGGAAGCCGTTGGCAAAGCCGCCTCCAGCGTGGTGGAAGATGTCAGGGCCCAGTTTAAAAACAATCCTGGCATTATGGCCGGAACTTCTAAGCCGGATTATTCCCGCACCGTTGATATCGTTACCAAGTCGGCTTTAAAACAAATGATCGTGCCGGCTTTGATTCCGGTAGTAGCGCCGATTTTAGTGGGCTTTATTTTAGGCCCGGTGGCTTTAGGCGGCGTGTTGGTGGGCTCCATTATTACCGGTTTATTCATTGCCATTTCCATGACCAACGGCGGCGGCGCTTGGGATAATGCCAAAAAATATATTGAAGCCGGCAATTTCGGCGGCAAAGGTTCCGATGCCCATAAGGCAGCCGTTACCGGCGATACGGTCGGCGATCCTTACAAAGACACTGCCGGCCCGGCCATTAACCCGATGATTAAAATATTGAACGTGGTGGCGTTATTATTGGTGGCTTTGCTGATTTAAAACTACAAAAGAAATTAAGAGTTAATAAAAAAGAGAGGTCCGGCTGTGAAGCATGACCTCTTTTAAAATTATTCATCGAGCACTGTGGTTGGAAGATCGGCCGGATGAAATACCTCATAGGCATTGGGGGACTGTTCTTCCAGAATGGGCGCGATTTTTTCAGCACCAATGGAATTGACCTTATGGCAGGCCTCAATAAAGCAAGTCCAGTGGTAGTAGCCCCTCATGCCGGCTTGGCGGCTAAAATAGCGATGCTGGTCAGGTTGGATTTCTTTTTTGCAATGAAGGCAGATTATTTCCATTATCCCGCTCCAAAAATATGAGTTTGTGCCATTTAACAATGCATTATATATCTTTTAAGTTTTTTGTAAAGAGGTAAAAAAAAGAGCTCTTACAGCAGAGCTCGGAATTGGTTGAACAGCGGCGGACATTCTTATCTTAATGGTTTTTTACCGATCAAATAAGAATGATCTTTTAGTTGTTTGGAATCATCAACAATGCAGGAATTGAGCGGCGAAGCGGCGATATATAAGGCTTTATTTGAACTCCGCCTTAAACATGGTTCCACGTGAATAGGCCCCTGCTTCAGGGTGAATCTTTTTTGCCCCGGCAAAATGGGCCGCTTGCATTTGAAGCAGATGATTTGTTCAGCTTCAGCCATTATTTCCTCCCTTGAAAAGGTGCGTTAGATTTTCTTATCATATCGCTAAATTTGTTTAATGTCCAGAGACGCATTTAGTCATTTAAAAATCTAACCATGGCGAGTTTAATCAAGTCATCTAAAATCTTACTTTGCCGTGGCTCTGATTTTCTTCACTTTTTCGTCTATCGCTTGTTTTAATTTTACAGGATTTAAAGATAAATACAATT
>JAPLWM010000023.1 GCA_026396575.1 Candidatus Komeilibacteria bacterium | reverse complement strand
CTACTTTATCCCTGACTTCAGGGCTTATTCTTTTGGCCATAGTATTGGCATGCTTGTTAGTTGTTTATTCCTGACTTCTTTATTCTAAACCATTACCGCATTATGTGGAATATTGTGTCTTAATTTCGGGGTGCATGCCAAGCATGAAGAAAATAATTATTACCCTAGGTTTAATTTTAGCATTAGCCGGCTGTGCGACCACAGCACCAGTTAAACCAACACTGGATGTTTCCAAATTAAACATGCAGCTGGAAGCGCAGCTTGCCCAGGACGAGGCCAATAAGGTTTACCAGAAAGCCGTTAAAAACAAGCTGGATTTAAGTAAAGGGCCGTGTTTATCTAATACTCTGTACGGCAATGAGGAATATCCGGAAACTTTATGGATTTTGGATATTGTCCATAATCCCCGCACTGCCGCTGATGATGATCCGGCCAACCAGTGCAGCGCGTATCTAACAGGCAAAGCCCGGAATTTTATTGAAATGGATCCCGCGGGCAATATTTTGCGGGTTTATTCGCCGCTGTTAAAAAACAATTAAAAAAGGCCTTGCCCTAATATTATTAAAATTTTTTGTAGAGACAGGTTTTAAACCCGTCTCTACATTGTTTTACAATAATCGTTGTAGGGCAAGGCCTTTTTAGATTGTGAATTAAACATACCGTAAATTCGGATATAATGGATATTTATCGGTCATGGCCAGGACCGATTTTTTTATTTCTTCCTTAACCGTTTCGTTTTTAGTATTTTTTAAGGTTTTGGCGATCAATTGGCCGATGGTTTTCATTTCGTCTTCTTTAAACCCGCGGGTGGTTAAAGCCGGCGTGCCTAAACGGACGCCCGAAGGATCATAGGGTTTGCGCTTATCAAAAGGAATGGTGTTTTTGTTGGCGGTAATGCCCACTTCTTCCAAAGCGTTTTCAGCAACTTTTCCGCCAATGCCCAGATTGGTTAAATCAATAATCATCAGGTGATTGTCGGTGCCACCGGTAGCCAAAACCAAGCCCTCGCTCATTAAAGAACCAGCCAGCGCATGCGCGTTATTTAAAATTTGCTGGGCATAAATTTTAAATTCCGGCTTTAAGGCCTCGCCTAAGGCCACGGCAATGGCCGTAGTGGTATGGTTGTGCGGTCCGCCTTGCAAACCAGGGAACACGGCGCGGTCAATTAAAGTGGGCAGGTTTTCCCGCGGATTCTCATCTTCGGCCAATGGTTTTAAAGGATGCGCTGGCTTGCCGTTGCACATGATCATAGCGCCCCTGGGGCCGCGCAGTGATTTATGGGTGGTAGTGGTAATAATATCGGCATGGCCTACGGGCGTGGGAATAACCCGCGCCGCCATTAAGCCGCATTCATGGGCAATGTCGGCGATAAAATAGCCGCCAACCGAGTGCACGATTTTGGCAATTCTTTTGTAATCGAATAAGCGGGGGTAGGCGGTGGCGCCGCAGAACAGCACCTTGGGCTTTTCCGCTTTAACTATTTTTTCCAATTCGTCGTAGTTTAAAATTCCATCGGGGCCGGTTTGGTATTGCACGGCATTGTAGTAAACTCCGGAAAAATTGATTTTCCAGCCGTGAGTTAAATGTCCGCCAAAGAGCAAACTCATGCCTATAATTTTTTCGCCGGGCTTGGCTACGGAAAAAATGGCCGCTTGGTTGGCCGGCGAACCGCTATATGGCTGAACGTTAACATGGTCAACGCCAAAGAGCTGTTTGGCTCTATCCCGCGCCAGGTTTTCAATTTGATCGATGTATTGGTTGCCGCCGTAATAGCGCGCGCCGGGATAGCCCTCGGAATATTTATTGGTGCCCACGCCGCCCAGGGCTTCCAACACCGCTTCGGAAACAAAGTTTTCCGAAGGGATCATTTCCAAAGTGTGGCGCTGGCGCTGGAGCTCGGCTTGGTAAAACTTGGCTAACTCGGGATCTTGTTGGTTTATTTTCATATGTTTACAATAGTTAATTGTGTAAGTATTTTACCATATACGTTCCTTCTAATCTATAACCCAGTTTTTTGTAGTAAGGCCTAACGCCAATGCCGGAAATTACGGCGATTTTTTTAAGGCCGTTTTTTAAAGTTAGTTCCTCGGCAATTTTCATTAAGCGCTTGCCAAAGCCCCGGTGCTGCAACCGGGATTTGGTTTTATTGGTTACCGAAACCAATTTGCCATAGGTGTGCAATTCCCTTACTAAAGAAGCATTTGATAGTTCCGGTAAAAAATTATCCGGATTATCATTGATCCTAAATCTTAAAAATGAATACAACTGGTCGCGTTTGGGCGATTCGTAAGAAATAAAATATTCGGTGCCGGCGGAAGCGCGGTATTTTTGAGTGAATAATTCGGCTTTTTTAAAATCGGCGATATTTTCCTTTGCTTCGCGGCAACGGATACAGCGGCAAATTTTGCCTTGTTGTTTTAATTTTTCTTGGATCAGCTGCCTTAAGTTTGTAATTTTATTGCCGGCGGTAATGCTTTCTTTGGGTATATCCCTGATTAAACGATTGATTCTTACATAATAGGGGACGGTTTGTTTTATTTTTATCAATAAATCAAGCAACTGTTTCTCGGTATAGGGTTTATATTTGCCTCGCCGGTACCATTGGTAGAGCGGCGCGTATTTATTAACCACCGTGGGATAAATTTTTATCTGGTCCGGCTGGAAACGGGGATCGCTAAAAAGTTTTTTAAATACCGCCAAATCCTTGGCCGGCGTGGAACCGGGCAGATCCGGCATTAAGTGGTAATCAACTTTAATGCCCGCTTGTTTTAACAGCGCGGTAGCCGCAGCCACTTGCTTGTTGGTTTGGTTTCGACACACCAATTTTAAGATTTTTTCGTCCAAATGCTGAACGCCCAATTGCATTCTGGTAGCGCCCAATTCCCTTAACCATTTTACTTCAGCCGGAGTTATTAAATCGGGCCTGGTTTCCAAAGTTACCCCGATAATGCGGTATCTGGTCGTTTCGTTTTTGCGTTGAGCCTGTTTTAAGGTTTTGCTTGTTTTACCGTTGGCGGCATTAAAACATTGTTTAATAAACCATTCCTGGTATTTTTTATCATAAGCGCTCCAGGATCCGCCCAACACCAACAGCTCTATTTTATCAACCGTATGGCCATTGGCTTCCAGAGCCTTAATCCTGGCTTTTACCTGCCTAAAAGGGTCAAATTTTAGGGCCTTGGCCCTTTGGGCGGCCGGTTCGTTACTAAGGTAGCTTTTGGGCATGCCGGGCTCCAAGGGGCAGTACAGGCATTGGCCGGGGCAGGCAAAGGGCTTGGTTAAAACGGTAATAGGCGTAACGCCGGAGAGTGTGCGGGTGGAACGCTTGATTAAATAATCAATCAACTTGGGATCGGCTGCGGCAATTTGACGATAGGCTTTAATTAACGTAGCATTGGTAATGGGTGAAATTTTAAGTTCGTTTGTCAGCTGCCTTTTGACAGTTAAAAATTCGCCGTAATTTTTAGGCCGGGCTTTGATGATTTTTAAAATGATTTTTTTAGCGGAACTTTCCATATGAATAAATCGGAAAAAATATTACAAAACGTTAAACGGGATTATAATTCAATTGCCGAGCATTTTTCTAAAACCAGAGTGGCGTCCGGCTCTTCTTTCCAGTTGTTTTTGGAGTATATCAGAAGCGGGCAAAAAATTCTAGATTTGGGTTGCGGCAACGGCCGGTTGTTTAATTTTTTCAATCAGCGTAATTTGGCAATTGATTATTACGGTTTGGACAACTCTTCCGGTTTAATTGAAATTTGTAAAGAAAAATATCCCCAAATTGCCGATCGCTTTATCATTGGTGACATACTCAGCTTGCCTTATGAAGATAATTTTTTCAATTCTATCATGAGTATTGCCGCTTTCCACCATTTGCCTACCAGGGAATTAAGAATCAGGGCTTTAAAAGAAATGTATCGGGTTTTAAAACCGGGTGGAACATTACTGATGACCAATTGGCACCTCTGGCATCAGCCGTATTTTAAGTATTGGTTCAATCAATTTTGGCAGAAAATTTCCTGGAAAGATTTTTTCGTGCCCTGGAAAGGCCCGGATGGCCAAATCAAGTGCCACCGCTATTATCATGCTTTTACTAAAAGGGAACTGGGCAGCTTACTAGCCAAAGCGGGTTTTAAAACCGAAAAGATTTTTGCGGATATTAAGCGAGATGTTCCCAATTACGGCCGGCGCGTTAATTTAGTCAGCATCGCCAAAAAACCGGCTTAAACATTGCCAAATCGCTTAAAATTAGCTAGTATACTAGATAATATGCAAATTAATCCTACAATTTTTAAGGCCTACGACATTAGGGGCATTTACCCTACGGAAATCAATGAAGAAGCGGCCAAGAGCATTGCTTTGGCTTATCTTAAAATTTTACAGGCCAAATTCAAAAAACCGCTTAATAGTTTAAAGGTGGCCGTGGCCCGCGATAACCGGCAGGCCTCCGGGCCTTTAACAAAAGCGGTGATTGAGGTTTTGTTGCAGTCGGGCGTAAACGTTGGCGATTTAGGCTTGATTTCGGTTAATGATTATTATTTTGCCGTTGGCCATTATCAGTACGATGGCGGCATTATGGCCACGGCTTCGCATAATCCTCCTGAATACGGCGGCTTTAAAATGGTGGTTTTAAACCAGGAAACCCGGAATAGTTTTTTCTTTATCAGCGGGCTGGAATTACAACAGGCACTTAAAAACATTTCTTTACCCGCAGCGGCCGGCCAGCAGCCGGGGATTTTGGCTAAAAAAGAAGTTTTAGCCGGCCATTTAAAGCATATTTTAAAATTCATTGATTTACATAAAATTAAGCCCTTAAAAGTGGCAGTGGATACCGGCGGCGGCATGGCCGGTTTAATGATGCCCTTGCTGTTTAAGGAATTGCCCTGCACTTTAATTCCTTTATTTTTTAAGCCAGACAGTAATTTTTCCAACCGTCCGCCCAATCCCTTATTGCCAGGCGCGGCCGATAAGATTAGCGCCAAAGTTTTGGCGGAGCAAGCCGACCTGGGCATTATTTTTGACGTGGATGGCGATCGGATCTTTTTAATCGACGAGCTGGGCAATTTTATCAGAGGCGACATGACTTTGCTTTTATTGGCTAAAGCGCTGCTGGTAAAAAATTCAGGCGCGGGCGTTGTTTATAATTTAATCTGCTCTCACGCCGTTAAGGATTTGGTGACCAAGTGGGGCGGACGCGCCATTAGAAGCGAAGTCGGCTATATGAACCTAGCCAGGCATATGCACGAAGAGCACGGCCTAATGAGCGGCGAAGTTTCCGGCCACTATGCCTTTAAGGACAGTTTTTATTCGGATAACGCTTTCATTGCCCTGGTGCTGGCTTTGCAAACCATTTCCGAAGATGGGCGGCCGTTATCGGAAATTATAAAGGATTACGGCTTATATGCCAAAGGCGACGAAATTAATTTAACGGTCCAAAATATTCCCGCCAAACTGGAAAAAATCAGAAAATATTATGCCGCCAATATTTTAGATGAAATGGATGGTATTACCGTTGAGTTTGCCGATTGGTGGTTTAACGTGCGCGCTTCCAATACCGAACCGCTGTTAAGAATTACAGTGGAAGCAGGCAATAAGGAAGAATTAAAAAAATGGCAGGACGAAGTATTGAAGGTGATTAACAGCTAATTTATGATAGGAATTTTTGATTCCGGTTTTGGGGGTTTAACCGTATTTAAGGAAATTAAAAAAGCCTTGCCGGATTATAATTATATTTATCTTGGCGATAATTTGCGGGCTCCTTACGGGGACAGGGGCCAGGAAATAATTTACCAATTTACCGAACAAGCGGTTAATTTTTTGTTTAAACAGGGTTGTGATTTGGTAATTTTAGCCTGCAATACCGCTTCCAGCGACGCTTTAAAAAAACTGCAGCAAGAATGGTTACCAGCCAATTATCCTAACGGCAGAATTTTAGGCGTTATCAGGCCTTTAACCGAAGAAGCAACCAAGGTTTCCCGGTTTGGCAAAATAGGCGTAGTTGGCACTACGGCTACCATTAAATCCGGCGCATATCTTAGGGAATTAAAGCATTTGTCGAGCTTAGCTCGATTATGCCCTACTATTAAAGCTTGGCAGCAGGCCTGCCCATTGTTGGTGCCTTTAATCGAGGAAGGTTGGTTGGATAAAACCGAAACCAGAATGATTTTAAAAAAGTATTTGCGGCCTTTAAAGGATCAGCAGATCGACACTTTAATCTTGGGCTGCACCCATTATCCGTTATTAATGAAAGAATTTAAGCGCCTTTGCGGCAAAAGGGTTAATGTTTTAAATGCGCCGAAAATTATCGCCGCCAAATTGGTTGATTATTTGCAGAGGCATCCGGAACTGGAACAAAAGCTGGTCAAACAAAAAGCCGTTCGTTATTTAACGACCGGCGATCCTAAAACATTTTCAAAATTGGGCGGTAAATTTATTGGTTTGGAAATTTCGGCGGAAAAAATCGTTTTATAACAAACCCATTTTTTGTTTAATTTCCGCCATATTTTTTTGGGCGATTTTTTCCGCCTGGACAGCGCCATTGGCAAGTATCTTGATTACTTGCTTTTTATTATTCTCCAGCTTCTTTCTTTTTTCCTGAATCGGTTTAAGCTGGACAATAACGGTTTCGGCCAGTTCGCTTTTTAATTCGGCGTATTTTAAGGTTTTATTATCGTAGGCGGACATTAATTTTTCATAAGCAGCGGTAGCGCCAAATAATTTTAATAAATCAAAAAGATTTTTGACTCCGGCCGACATAGCCGCACCAGCCGGACCGGTATCGGTAACCGCGCTCATGATTTTTTTTCTGATTATTTCCGGAGCATCGTTTAAGGCAATGTAATTATTGGGCCCCAAGGATTTACTCATCTTTTTCTCCGGATTGGTTAAAGACATTATTCTGGCTCCTTCATTGATAATCGGCTTGATTTCTTCAAAATATTTGCCGAATTTGTTGTTGAATTTTTTAACCACGGTATTGGTTAGTTCCAAATGCTGCAATTGGTCTTGGCCTACCGGCACCATGGCGGTTTTATAAAGCAGAATATCGGCCGCTTGCAGGACCGGATAATCAAACAAGCCGGCATTGATGTTTTCCTTGTGTTCGGCCGCCTTATCCTTAAACTGGGTCATTCGTTCCAGCTCGGCAATCGGGACGAGCGAGTTAAACAGCCAGCATAATTCGGTATGCTGGGGCACCTGCGATTGCACGAAAAGTATTGATTTTTTAGGATTAATGCCAATGGCCAATAGATCCATAGCCGTGTTTAAAATCGTTTCCTGGTATTTTGCCGGATCATAATAAATAGTAATGGCGTGCAAATCTACCACCGAATAGATGCAGTTGTATTGGCTTTGCAAATTCACCCAGTTTTTAAGGGCGCCCAGGTAGTTGCCGATATGGATTTCGCCGGTGGGCTGAATGCCGGAAAATAGCGTTTTTTTATTCATAGCGTATTTTAATTTATTTTTTATTTACACTTCAATAATCACCGGCAGCACCATCGGCCGGCGTTCGGTTTTTTGGAATAAAAATTTTCCGATTTCGTTGCGGATTTTATCCTTAATGTACATTTCGTTGGCGCCGGTGTTATGATCGTAATCTTTAAGGATGGCCCGGACTTTTTTGCGGGTATCTTCCACCAATTTTTTATTTTCCTTCATATAGATAAAGCCGCGGGAAATCAAGTCGGGATTTTGCACCAGCTCGCCGGTTTTGGCCCTGATGGTGGCGATTACCACAATCATGCCGTCTTCGGCCATCATTTGGCGGTCGCGC
This sequence comes from Candidatus Komeilibacteria bacterium, assembly GCA_026396575.1. GTDB lineage: Bacteria > Patescibacteriota > Patescibacteriia > UBA1558 > UBA10009 > JAPLWM01. Next base: position 13,374 of record JAPLWM010000023.1, on the reverse strand, counting down.
AAAACGATATTGGAAACATCGCCCACGCCCAAGCCGTCCACGAAAACGTAATCGGTATTTACTTTTTTATTGCTGATTTTGCCTTCGTGCCGGCTGAATTCCATAACCTGGCCGTTATCGGCAATTAAAATATTTTTTGGGTCTATGCCCGCGGCCATGGCGTTTTTGGCATTCATCCTTAAAAAGGAATGGTGGCCTTCAACGGGAATAAAATATTTCGGTTTAACCAGATTGATGAAGAATTTAAGATCTTCGGCCTTGGCATGTCCGCCGGCATGCACATCCATCATTTGGTAATGGATCACTTCGGCGCCTTGGCGGTAAAGCGAATCCTTTAAGCGTTGGACGGCGCGTTCGTTGCCCGGAATAACCGAAGAGGAAAAGACCACGGTGTCGCCCGTTTCTATTTTAAGGTTTTTATGTTCGCGATTGGCAATGCGCATCAGCACGGCCCGGCCCTCGCCTTGGGCGCCGGTGCAGATAATTAAAATGCGGTTCTTGGGATAGTTGTCCAAATGTTTTACGTCGATAATTGTGTCTTTTTTGATTTTTAAATAGCCCAGGGCTTTGGCGATTTCCACGTTGGTTTTCATGGAATAGCCCTCAATTACCACTTTTTTATTGAACAGCTCGGCGGCTACGATAATCTGCTGGATGCGGCCCAAAAGGGAAGCAAAGGTGCCCATAATTACCCTGCCCGGCGCGTTTTTAATAATCTCATCCAGGTTTTGCTGGATTTCGCCTTCGCTAAGCTGGTGGCCGGTTTGCGAAGCATTGGTGGAATCGGCCAAGAGGGCCAAAACATTTTCTTTGCCCAGCTGGGAAATTTTTTCTATTTCCGTGCCGGTATCGCCGGATTCGTTAAGGTCCAGTTTAAAATCGCCGGTGTGCACCACTTTGCCCACGGGCGTTTCTATAATCAAGCCCATGCTGGTGGGAATATTGTGGCTGACGCCGAAAAAGTGAACTTTAAAGCAGCCGGCAGTAATCACGTCGTTGGTGGTAACCGAGCGCATGTTCAAAGGCGGCGAGTTTTTATAATCGTCCTGCCTTTTGGTAATAATGGCCAAGCTCAAATTGGAGCTGTAAATAGTGGGATTGCCCAGGCCTTCCATCAAATGGGGAATGGCGCCGATGTGGTCGTAGTGGGCGTGGGTAATAAATAAGCCGCGGATATTTTTTTGTCGGCCTCTTAATGATTCGATATTGGGAATAATATAATCAATGCCGGGCATGTCTTCTTCCGGAAACTGCAAGCCCAAATCGATGATAATAATATCCTGGCCGTATTCCAAAACGGTCATGTTGCGGCCGACTTCTTCGTTGCCGCCCATGACGATGATTTTTAATTTGTTTTCGCCTTTCTTAACCTCCCGATCTTTTGATCTTCTTCGGGGCCTGTTTCTTCCGTTGTCAACTTTAATCATTGTTGTTTAATTAGATAATTATAATCCGCCGAAGCTCGCTTTAGCGAGCGAAGGAGGATGGTGCCGGGAAGAGGATTTGAACCTCCACGAGATTGCTCCCACACGGCTCTGAACCGTGCGCGTCTACCAGTTCCGCCATCCCGGCTTGATTTAATTGGCTGGAGTTTTTTGCGGCAGTTTCCAGGAAAAATGCCGGTTGGTTTTTATATACCAGTTGGTAATCAGGTTAAAGCGGTCGGCCATGGTGGAAATGCGCCTGGTGGTAAGGCCCAAGATTTTTTCGCTGACCGGATAGGTTTGAATGGGGTTATAGAGGAAAATCGCCGGAACAGCCTCGGCCAAAATATCCTGGAATTGAATGTATTTTTTGGCGACCGCTTGGGGGTCATCCAGACCCCGGGCTTCTTCCAAAATTTTATCAATATCCTTATTGGCCCAAACCGCCAGGTTTACTCCCGGGCTTTCAATTTCTTTGGAATGCCAGAAAGGCAAAGGATCGGCTTTGGTTACCTGGCCAAAGAGCAGGGTTTGGTAATTTCTCGGCTCAATCGTATCGGTGCGGATCCGGTCGCGGGAAATAATTTCGGCGGTTACCGTTACGCCGATCGCCTGCCAATTTTTTTTGATAATTTCCGCGGCCTTAACGTATTCCGCGTTTTCTCCGGTGGTCAGGGTTATTTGCAGGGGTTCGTTGTTTTTTTTCATTAATCCGTCCGCGTCCGCTTTCCAGCCGGCTTTAATTAACAGCTGTTTGGCTTGTTCCGGATCATAGTTATATTTTTTAATATCCGGATTAAACCCGAGAAAGCCCGGCAGAATTGGCCCATTAACAATGGTGCCTTCCTGGCCGATGGCTTGGTCCAAAATATCCTGGCGGTTGATGGCGTAAGCCAGGGCCTGCCGCACGGTTTGATTTTTTAAGGCCTCGGATTTCTTGGTATTGAAGAAAATCGCGGTGTATTGCGGCAAGGACAGGGAATAGAATTTGATGTTTTTATTCTTGCTGACCTTGTTGTAGTATTCTTTGGGCAGCAGGCCCAGCCCTTCGATATTGTTATTGGCCAAAGCCGTGCTTGCCGTTTCAAAATCGCCGTAAAATTTGAAAATTAAATCATTGATATAGGCCTTGTTGTCGTAATAGTTTTCGTTTCTGACCAGGCTCATGGTCCTAATGTTGCCGTTTTTATCCTTGGTTAAGGATTGGAACTTAAACGGCCCGGTGCCGATCGGTTTTTTATTAAGCTCGGCCAAGGCGGCGTTAGAGGGCGGAATGCTGGACCATAAATGGGCCGGCAAAATGCCGAAAGTTAAGCTGTTAATGAAATTGGCAACGGGGTCTTTTAAAATAAAGCGCAAAGTATAATCGTCGATTTTTTCCACCTGCACGTTGCCCAGGGCGCTGGAGAGCTGGCTTTGCCACGAGGGATCCTGGATGCTGGTAACGGTAAAAATCACATCGTCGGCGGTTAAGATTTCACCGTCGTGCCATGTAACATTAGCCCTTAATTTAAAAGTGTAGGTTTTGCGGTCAGGGCTGATTTGGTAGCCCTCCGCCAAATCCGGCACCAGTACGCCTTCGTCGTTTATTTTTAACAGCCCGTTAAACAGCAATTTGGTTAAATCGCGATCCACGTCGTTATAGGAAGAGAGAATGGGATTAATGTATTGCGGCGTGCCCACCAAGCCTTCGGTATAGCTGCCGCCCACTTGGGGCACCAGCACCGTGTGGCTGAAGTAAAAGTTGCCGATTAAAAGAATCAAGCAAACAACAATCACGGCGCTTAAAGTTTTAGCCAGCCGTTTTTCGGCCGGGTTTAAAAATTTAGGCAGGGTTTTTAATTGAGCCAAGCTGGGAAATTTTTTGGGGCTAAGGCCAAAGACCAGCTTCTGGTCGATTTTTTTGGACAGCAAAGGATTATTGTTAATCAAATATTTCTGCTGTTTGCTTAACAGGGAAACAACTCGGTCTTTAATGGTTTTTAAGAGAGGTGAAAATTTATTCACAAATAATTAAACTTAATGGCTTATTTTAGCCGGAGAGCGCTTATTTTGAGAGAAAAACGCTTAAAAGAGAGGAGGCGAAAAATATTACCGCCAAACAGATGGTAATAATGAAGATGATTTTTTCCGCCCCGCGCTTGGTGCGGTAAACTCCGCCCTGGCCGCCGAAAATGCCGCCCAGGCCCGCGCCGCGCTGCTGCAGCAAAATAAAGATAACCATTAAAATGGCCGAAGTGATTTGGATGATATTTAATAGTTGAGTCATAGGTTAGTTAAGATAATAACAGGGATTGTTTAATTTGTCAACAACTTTTTGGTATGCAGCTTGCGGTAGTAGTTAATGGCAAAACGGTGAGCTTCATCCCGGATTCGCTGCAACAGCTGCAATGCCGGGGAGAACTTAGGCAGTTTAATTGGGATGCTTTCATTTGGCAGATATATTTCTTCCTGTTTTTTGGCTAAGGAAACAATCGGCAGTTTAAGGCCGGTTTTTTTAAGTTCGGCCGAAGCGGCGTTTAATTGGGTTGGGCCGCCATCGATTAACATTAAATCGGGCAAAGGCCAATCATTTTTTAAACGCCTTTTAATAACCTCGGCCATCATGGCCGGATCATTGGCGCCTTTAACGGTTTTAATTTTAAAATGGCGGTATTGGCTGGTATCAATTTCGCCGTCGGTTAACACCACCAGGGAACCCACCGCCATCTGTCCGCCAATGTTGGAAATATCATAGGCCTCAATTCTTAACGGGGATTGTTTTAGTTTTAGGATTTTTTTTAGTTGTTCCAATGCTTGGAAATTTTTTCTTATTTTTATCAAATAGTTTTCATCAATTTCGTTGTTTTTAAGCACCTGCTGTTTTTGTCCGATAATCGCCAAGGCCCTAAGCTGGTCTCTGATTAATCCGGCTTGTTCAAAGTTTTTCTTTTTGGCCGCGGCTTTCATTTTATTTTCCAAGACAATTTTAAAATCCTCAATTTTGCCGTTTAAGAATTTTTTAATCAGCTTGATGTTTTTTTTCCATTCTTTTTTATCGGTCACCGGTTTGTTTAAATATCTGCCCAAATGCAAATGGCTGCGATGGTTTTTGCTTAAATCAATCATGGGCCCGCCTCCGCTAAAGCTTCGGCGGGCAGGCCCGTCCGGAGCATAATAAGGAAATATTTTTTTAAGCATTTTTAAAGTTTCCCTAATAGCAGTAGCTGAAGTATAAGGTCCAAAGTAGTTTGAAAATTGGTTTTTGGAATTTGAATTTTTTTTGTTATTTAGAATTTGTTTCTTGTATCTTATAAGTATTATTTTAGGATATTCTTCATTAGTAATAACCGCGTAGAGCCAGCTCTTATCGTCCTTTAAGTCCACATTAAACGGCGGTTGGTATTTTTTAATCAGATTCCGTTCCAAAATCATGGCCTCGTTTTCATTGCCTACCAGAATATATTCAACCTTATTTATTTGTTGGACCATCTGTATTTTAACAGGGGACACGCCTTCGCTAAAGCTTCGGCGGGCATTGGATTTAGTAAAATATGACTTAACTCTATGTTTTAAATTCTTGGCTTTGCCAATATAAAGAAGGCGGCCTTGATTATCAAAGAATTTGTAAATACCGGGTTTTGTTGGGATTTTAGGCGGTTTAAACATAGCTGAATCATAGCTCAATTTTACATAGTTGACAAGATTTGGTAAATATGCTATTATGTAGGGTCATCTCTTTGACAACTAAATAGCCCAGTATCTGCCGTTCGCGGCAGATAACCAGGGCACTATAGGCCAGTTGGCCAAACGCCGAAGTTTCGGCACAGTTCGGAGGATTTCGTGGAAAATTTCATGCAACCCGGTTGGGTTCGCGTGATTCGGGTGCACTACTGCCCCGATTTGGACGTTTATGGAGCAGTGGGTTTGATCGCCCATTTTGCTTCGGAGATTATGTCCAACGACGTTCGGGTGGAGTTTGTCCCTTCGGGACAGGCGCTTGAAGATTTACCGGGGTACTTAACCCTGGATACCGGGGGTGGCGAATTCGATCACCACGGCAAAAATGGCCGGTGCACTACCGACCTGATTGCCACGGCGATTGGTATTGCCGATCTGCTGGAGCTTCAGGATGTGTTTACTCGTTTCCGCGAGCAGGACTTGCGGGGACGGGATGTTCTAAGAGGGGCTTTCCCGAAAAATCACGCCAGTGTTTCGTTGAAATCGCTGGTGGACGCATCACACCTGTTCGATATCCGCAGTGAGGCGCAAAATTCCGGTTGCATCAGGATCAAATCGTTTTGGTTCATGGTGTTGGTTGTCGAGGCAATCATTGTTGCGGCTCAGAACCAAATGTTTTTCCAATCGCATGGCGAATGGAGAAACGATTTGGAGGAGGCCTTTCTAAATTTCCTTTGGCAGCGGAACGCTCATTTGGTGGGTGATCATCCGTGCCCCGGCAGTATTGCCGAGGCGTTGAATGTGCTCGATCTGGGTATGCTGGATTTCTGCGAAGGCCAATTGACCTATCGCCAGGATGAAGGTGGCTATCCGATCGTGTCTTTCTTCACCGACCGGCAATGGTTCACTAATGGTCATTGGCAACCCGAGGCCGCTCTCTTTTCCATCTGTGGCATTGCCCAGGGATTGATTTCCCTAAACTCACAGAAAAAAGATCGGCTGAATGCTTTACAGGACTGTTTGGAACGGCTGTTTCTTCTGCCCTGCGATGAAGCCTGGGGTTTGGCCAACGTATCCAATTTGGACACTTGCCGGATGATCCGCGATGGCGATCGACTGGTTATCGCCTGCGTTAAATCCGATACCTTTTCCGCGGCTGCCAAGGCCAGAGCTGCCGGCGGCAATGTGGTTATTACCTGGCGTTCCTACGGTCAGATACAGATCTCCCTGGATCGTCAGCCGAGCCTGCAATTCACGTTGTATAAGCTTGGCATTACCTTACGGATTGCCGAATGCTTACAGCAGAAAAGACAGTTCAGCTTGCAGCAAGTGGATTATATGGGGCGGTCGGACCTGGTACCGGAATGGTATCTGGCTAATTATGAGGATAATCCCGATCGGGTATTCCTGGTTTCTAACCGGACAAAGACAAATCCGGTGGAACCGCAGACGCAACTAACGTTAGCCAGCATCATGCGGCTAACGCAGTATGTTTTCCATTCACATAAGATACCGGACGAAGCTACCATTCGATTCATGCTCAAACACGGTCAACGTGAAGGCCGGGATTGGCCGCACGATCCGAATCGGCCACGACTGTTCGCAGACATTCGCGAAGTTCACGGGTAATCATATTCCCGTGTGCTAGCGATGAAGATTCACCGACCCCGCTTAGTAGTCGTCAGACGAACAGCGGGGTCACTTTTTTATCTTGACAATAGCTCATTTTTGCGCTATTCTGGGTAAGTTTCGAACAAAATACAATCAGAAAGGAGCGAGCCATGCTTTGGCATTGTTCTTGGTGCGGGAGAGAAAATAATTCCGAGCCGGTTGGCAGAGAACGCGACAACAAGGTTGTCGTTTGCGCCCATTGCGGCAAGCGGTCTTACATACCGCCGCCTGTTTCGCCCCGAGCTTTTCGAAAATATCAGGAGCTTAGGGCCGCGGGCTTGGAGGAAAAGTTAATGACCGATTGAGCTTTTGGCTCTGGCGCGGTGTTTATTTAAACATTCGCGCCTTTTTTTATTAACGAACGCTTGACCGATTGGTAAAAAGGATGTACAATGGTTGCCAGCTTTACTTCAGGACTATTTAAATAAATCAAATGGCCACTAAAATAATTATCAGAGGCGCTCGGGTGCATAACCTTAAAAATATCGACGTGGATATTCCGCGCGACAAATTCGTGGTTATTACCGGTTTGTCGGGCAGTGGCAAATCCAGTTTGGCTTTTGACACCATTTATGCCGAAGGCCAGCGTAGATACGTGGAATCACTGTCTGCTTATGCCAGGCAGTTTTTAGGTTTAATGGATAAGCCGGATGTGGACAGAATAGAGGGTCTGTCGCCGGCTATTTCCATAGATCAAAAATCCACTTCCCATAATCCGCGCTCCACCGTGGGCACCATTACCGAAGTCTACGATTATTTGCGGCTGTTGTTTGCGCGGGCCGGCAAGCCCCATTGCCCAAAATGCGGACAGGAAATTTCCACTCAAACCACCAACGCCATTGCCGATAAAATTTTAAAATTATCTCCCGGCACCGAAGTTTGGCTGATCGCCCCGGTAATTAAAGGCAAAAAAGGGGAGCACAAAGGCGTTTTTGCGGAATTTAAAAAAGTGGGCTACAGCCGGGTAAGGGTGGACGGCGAATTTTATTCTTTATCAGAAGCCGAAGATTTGGATCTGGACAAGCAAAAACAGCACGAGATTGAAGTAGTGGTGGATCGGCTAACGGCGGCAACCGACGATAAAAAGCGCCTGGTTGATTCCTTGGAAATTGTGGCCGATTTGGGCGACGGCGTGGTGATCGTTTATTTACCTAAGGAAGAAAAGGATTTAATTTACAGCCAGCATCTTTCCTGCCCCAAATGCGACCTTAATTTGCCAAAAATCGAGCCCAGGAATTTTTCATTCAATTCGCCGCACGGCGCCTGCCCGGAATGTTCGGGTTTGGGCACCAAGCTGGAAATAGACGAGGAATTGGTAATGCCCAATAAAAAATTGTCTTTGGCCGAAGGCGCCATTAGGCCGTGGAGCCGCACCGCCGCCAACCAGGGCTGGTATTACCGCATGCTGGAACAGGTGGCCAAAGCCAATAAATTTTCCACCCGGATTCCGGTAGATAAGCTTACCAACAAGCAGCTGGAGCTGATTTTGCACGGCACCGGCGACAAGCGCTATAACATGAATTACGAAAGCGAAAAGTTCAGCGGCGATTTTACCACCAGCTTTGAAGGCGTTATTCCCAATTTGGAAAGAAGATACCGCGAAACCGAATCCGATTACATTCGGGGAGAAATTGAGCGCTACATGCGCGTTTACCAGTGCCCTTTGTGTTTGGGCAAGCGCCTGCGCCCCGAGGTTTTAAGCGTTACTTTGGGCGACAAGAATATTTACGAAATTTCCACCTTAACCATCGATGCGGCCATGGATTTTTTCAGCCGTTTTAATAACGAAAAAAGCTCCCAGCCGATCAAATTAACAGTTCGGGAAAGCGCCATTGCTTTGCCGATTTTAAAGGAAATCAAAGCGCGTTTGGTTTTTTTGGAAAACGTGGGCCTATCTTATTTAACTTTGGACCGGGCTGCCACCACACTGTCGGGCGGCGAATCCCAGCGCATCCGCTTGGCCACCCAGATCGGCTCTTCCCTGGTTGGCGTTTTATATATTTTAGATGAACCCTCTATCGGCTTGCATCAAAAAGACAATGATAAGCTGATTAAAACCTTAAAAGATCTGCGGGATTTGGGCAATACCATTATCGTGGTGGAGCACGACGAGGAAACCATTTTAAACGCCGACCATGTGATTGATATCGGTCCGGGCGCGGGTTTGCACGGCGGCGAAGTGATTGCCCAAGGCACGCCCGAGCAAATCAAAAAAAACAAAGATTCCTTAACCGGCCAGTATTTATCCGGAGAATTAAAAATTGAACCGCCGAAAAAATACCACAAAGGTAATGGCCATTATTTGGAAATTTTGGGCGCTCAAGAATTCAATTTAAAAAATATTGATGTTAAAATTCCTTTGGGCAAATTCGTCTGCATTACCGGCGTTTCCGGTTCGGGCAAATCCACCTTGATGACGGAAATTTTAGCCAAAGCTCTGGGCCAGCATTTTTTCAGGGCCAAAGATCTGCCTGGCAGGCACAAGGCCATCAATGGTTTGGAACATTTGGATAAAGTGATTGATATCGACCAGTCGCCGATCGGCCGCACACCCCGCTCCAATCCCGCCACCTATACCGGCGTTTTTACCTATATCAGGGATTTGTTTACCGAACTGCCTGAATCAAAAATCCGCGGCTACAAAGCCGGGCGCTTCAGCTTTAACGTGCAGGGCGGAAGATGCGAGGCCTGCCAGGGTGACGGCATGGTGCGGATTGAAATGAATTTTCTGCCGGATGTTTATGTGGAGTGCGAGGAATGCCACGGCAAAAGGTACAGCGCCCAGACCCTGGAAGTGCATTACAAGGGCAAAAACATCGCCGATGTTTTGGAAATGACCGTGGAAGAAGGTATGCGCTTTTTTGCCAACATTTCCAATATTTATCAGAAATTAAAAACGCTTTACGAAGTGGGCTTGGGCTATATTAAGCTCGGACAATCGGCTACCACCTTGTCCGGCGGCGAAGCCCAGCGGGTAAAGCTGGCCACCGAACTGGCGCGCCGTTCCACCGGCAAAACTTTGTATATTCTTGATGAGCCCACCACCGGTTTGCATTTTGACGATATCAACCGCTTATTGCAGGTGTTGAATAAATTGGTGGAAAAGGGCAATACGGTTTTAATCATCGAACACCAATTGGACGTTATCAAATCGGCCGATTGGGTTATTGATCTTGGCCCCGAAGGCGGGGATAAGGGCGGCTATATTGTGGCCCAAGGCACGCCCAAGGATCTGATAAAAATAAAAACCAGTTATACTGGTCAGTATCTTAAACGGGTGATAAAATAGGTTTATGCCACAATTGGAGCAAGCCATTTTAAAAACCCTTGTTTATTTTGATATTTTTAATTATCCTTTAACTTTAATGGAAGTTTATAAATGGCTGAATACCGGTAAGAGCGGCTATTCTTTAATTGAAGTTGAAGAAGCGTTGAATAATCTGTCAGATAAAATTGAAGCCAAAAACGGCTTTTATTTTCTTAAGGGCAAAGAAGCTAATATTGAAACCCGATTACAGCGCTACAGCGAAGCGGAAGTTAAGTTTAAGCGGGCGATAAAGTTTATCAAGCTTTTGCGCTTTATCCCTTTTATTAAAATGATCGCGGTTTGCAATTCTTTGTCGTACAGCAATGTTGCCAAAGAAGGGGATATTGATCTGTTTATCATTGCTTCACCAAACCGCTTGTGGCTAGCCAGATTTTTAACCGTCGGTTTTTTGAAAGTTTTAGGCGTCCGGCCGCGAGCCGCAACCAAAGAGGATGCCTTGGACGCCAATTTTTTTCTGGCCGAAGACAGTTTGAATATAAAAAGTTTACAATTGTCGGGCGGCGATATTTATTTAACTTATTGGCTTAATCAGCTGGCGCCGGTTTTTAACCCGTTTAATTTATTGGAAAAATTTCAAGCGGCCAACGCTTGGGTTAAGCAAACTTTGCCCAACGGTTTCGGTTATGTTATGAACGCCCGCAGAAAAGTCGGGTTAAATTGGTTCGTTAAAACTAAAAGATTCGGTTTGGGGCTGTTATTAAATTATGATTTTTGGGAAAAATTAAGCCAAAAATACCAATTGAAAATTATGCCCCAAGACCTGAAAGAAATGATGAATAATGATACCCGGGTGGCGGTTAATCAAAATGTTTTGAAATTCCATCGGGAAGATAGAAGAGCCGAGTATTTTAAAAAATATCAAGAAAAATTGATCGCCTATGAATTATCTTAATAAAATAATCAATTGGGGTTTATGTTTATTCGTTTTTTTATTGCCCTGGCAAACCAGATGGATTTTTAAAGATGCCATAATTAATGGTTCGGTTTGGGAATACGGCCGATATAGTTTATACGGCACGGAAATTTTACTGATTGTTTTAATAATTTTAGGAATTATTTTGGCAATGCGCCGTCATCCTGAAGACGCCGTTAGGCGGCTGAAGGATCCCATTGCCTTAACCATTGTCGCTTTTATTATATTTGCCGCTCTGTCAATCACTCGGTCTGCCGATAAAACTTTGGCTTTATATGTTTGGCTTAAATTAATCGAAGGCATCGGTTTGTTCTGGCTAATAGTTAAAAGCGAGAAGCGGCATTTATTAAAATTAAGCTTAATCGCCGCCGGTTTGGTTCAGGGACTGCTGGCCATTTACCAATTTTTTACTCAATCAACTTTTGCTTCCAAGTGGCTGGGCTCGGCCTTAATTCAAAGCATAGACCAAGGCGCTTCGGTCGTTCAATTTTTGGACCAGCGCTGGCTAAGGGCTTACGGCAGCTTTCCGCATCCCAATGTTTTAGGCGGCTTTTTAGCCACCGTGTTATTGTTGATTATTATCAGTTTGTGGCAATTGAATCAACGAATCAATGAATCAAGAAATCAAGAAATCAAGAGGTTAGATTATGGCCTAAATATCTTTTACTGGTTTTCCGCTGGCGTGGTTTTTTTAGGCCTGGTGTTTTCTTTTTCTCGCGGTGCTTGCCTGGGTTTTGTCCTAGGTTTTATTTATTTGATAATTTACGCTTTTAAAAAGAAGTTGAGAACAGAGCGGCTAGTAAGCATTAAGCTGGCCATATTTTTTCTGGCCTTAACCGGTTTTGTTTTGCTTAATTTTCCCTATCAATTGTTTACCACCCGTATTACCGCTCAAAGTCGTTTAGAACAAAAATCTTTAATTGAACGTCAAAACGCCGCTGGTGATGCCTGGGCGATGTTTAAAGCCCATCCCGTTTTAGGCGTTGGTTTGGGAAATTACACTAAAGTTCTGCAAAATAAAGATGCCAATAAACCGGGCTTGCCTGCCAAAGCTTCAGCGAAGGCGGGTTGGGCTTATCAGCCGGTGCATAACTTGTTTCAATTGATTTTAAGCGAACTCGGGCTTATCGGTTTGTTGTTGTTTATCTTTTTATTCGTCAATTTATTCCGCTCGGTGGCGGCGGTTAACTACGCCTTTCTTTTAGCCATGGTTTTTATGGCTTTGTTTGACCATTATTTTTGGAGTTTGTATTTTGGGGTAATGTGGTGGTGGCTGGTGTGGGGATTGGCTTATAATTCCAAAATAAAAAAAGAGCCACTGCTTAGGTAAGCGGTGGCTCGGGATCGCGAAGGGTGCGATGAAGATGATGTTTTAGGCGGCAGGCAGAGTGTCTGTAATGCCCAGGGCGCGAGCCACGTCATCCGGCTCTTGGATCAGCTTTCCGCCGCCGTCTTGAATTATCTTGGCCAGTTCCCAGACATCACTTCTAAACATTCGCCTGCAGGGATGTTCGCCAGCGGCCATTGCCTGATAGATCTGCTGGACTTGCTCAAGTCCGCCTGGAAAAGTAATCAGCGCCGTGGCATTGGCCTGAAGAATCCTGAAGTCCTTGGTTGCCATGGCCGCTTCAAGCAGCGCTTCGGCAATTTTTTCATCATGCCCGTCCAGCAGGCATCGGCTAAGCAGGTAGGCCAGGCAGATGAACGGCCGAGCGGGATCTCTGTCGGTTTGCAGAGCCTTGACGGTTTGCGGGTCTTGCTCTAGAAGCTTTAGAGCAACTTTATGGAACGGCCTTTTTCTGTTTTTCGCATCAGGATGGATGAACTCAGGATGGATGAACGTTAGAACGACTTTTGGGATTTTTTCTTTTGCGAAGCGGTCCGCTCCCATGCCGTTGTAGTCCCCCAAAACGTCTAACATTTGTCGGGCAAGGGCTACATGGAATTTCCTGGGTGTTTCCGTAACGCCCAATTGCGCGATGGCCATGTCCACTGCCGACCAGCGATCCAGACCAAATCCCCTTTGGAATTTTTGAGCCGGATCTACCAACTCGCCGCCTTGGAAGTAGAGATCAAAGATTGCCAGAACGACTTGGCAAAAATCGAATTTTTTCGGGCCCTGGATGATTTTCAGGGTATTTTTCCGCAGTGCCATTATTAGCTCCTCATAGGTTGAATTGTGTTCGAAAGGTCAATTTCATCTCTTTGTATACTTTATAGGGTGTTTTGTCAAGGGGTCGTTATAGCTCATTGAAACCATTACCAAGAAGTTAGTGGATAGCTCATAAATAGGTTACCGTAATCAGATATGATTATGGAAACCAAAAAAGACATTTTTAGGGAGCATTTACTCCCTTACATCAAATCGGATAAAAAGG
>JAPLWM010000020.1 GCA_026396575.1 Candidatus Komeilibacteria bacterium | reverse complement strand
GGGTTTATATTTTCTACAATAACTAATATCGGTTCACGGAGTGGTGCCGTCAGCTTTTTCAACGGCCTGATAGACGATCTAAAAGTTTATAATTATGTTTTAACCCCATGGCAAATTGCGCAGGAATATAATGGTGGCAAACCGATTGCTTATTATAAAATGGATGAAGCCACAACAACTTGGGATGGCGCCGGCGACAGGGTAAATGATTATTCCGGGTTGGGCAATAACGGCACTGCTTATGGCCATGCCCACGCCACTACTACCGCCGTTTACGGCAATGCCGCGGAATTTGATGGAACTGATGATTATGTGCATCTTGGTGATACTGGTAATAATTTTGGCACTACGCAAACTGTTTCCGCTTGGATTTATCCAAGGGTTATTACAGGCAATAATTTTAGAATATACGCAACTGGCAGCGGAAGTGCTTATCCATATACCATTGGCATATATGGCAATAATAATGTTAGTGATGCTTTATATTCTTCAATTCCATTAGTTTTAAATACTTGGCAATACATAACTGTCGTTACAACCGGTTCCCAAGCTGCTGCTAAATTATATATTAATGGTGTTGATAGAACAGGTGCGCAAGGCGGTAGTGGGTTTATATTTTCTACAATAACTAATATCGGTTCACGGAGTGGTGCCGTCAGCTTTTTCAACGGCCTGATAGACGATCTAAAAGTTTATAATTATGTTTTAACCCCATGGCAAATTGCGCAGGAATATAATAACATTATCGTTCTTACTGCTGTTAGCGCCCCAACTTTTGGCGCAGTTGCAACTTCATCAATTGAAGTTATTAAACCATTGACCGCGGCGGAAAATATAGCCGATCTTTACCAGTGGCAGGTAAAAAGAAATAACGCCGTTGAGCTTGGCTTTATAGCCACCTCCACGACCTCTATCACCGATTTTTCTTTATTGGAAAATACCCCGTATATTTATACGGTCCAGTTTAAAGATAACGCCAATAATTTCGGAAGCTACGGAATAGCGGCAACAAAATATACTTTAACTAACGTTCCCGTCAACATTACAGTTAGCGCTAATAATAGCGTGACCGTAAATAGTTTTCCCAATGATACCCTGGATTCTTCCGGTTATTATTTTGAAGATACTACGCTTAATACTAATTCCGGTTGGATTCAGACCAATGTTTGGAATGACGGTGGTTTATTATGCGGTTCTAATTACAATTTTTTCGTTAAATACAGAAATGGCGATGGCGCGGAAACAGAGGCTATTACGTTAAGTCAAACCATGGGTGCTTGCAGCGAATCGTCTTCCGGCGGCGGTTCCTCAAACAATCAACCAACGGCGCAACCGATTGCCGTTCCTAGCAATCAAACCGTGGTAGAAAATCAACAGCCAGATATTAATCCGGCCGAAGTGAAAGTTATTTCTCCAACTCTAGGAGAAGATTTGGTTTTATTGTTAAATCAAACCAGAAATCAAGAATTAGAAACCGCGGTTGCTAACGGCTTAAAAGTGCGCTTATCGGAAATATCTTCCTTGACTCTAGAACAGCAGCAAACCTTGTCTAATTTTATTGTTTATGGCACGGTAGAAACTAAAAAAATGGGCCTGGGAGAGCGAGCCGGGAGCGTTTACAGCTTTGATTCCGCTTTTAATAAATTGCCTCAAACCGAACAGGACTGGAGTGATGTTTTAAAAATCTGTTTAGGCCGCTTGCCTAATCAAAGATCAGAAGTAAAAGAAGAACAAGCTAAAACTGATTTTAATAAAATCTACCTTAAAGAACCCGCCGTGAACAGCCAGCAAGACCAAACGACTCTTAATATCATGTCTTATGGCATTAGGCCAGTGGACAGGAACTTAAGTTCTGAAATAAAAGCCGCCGATTATTTTAAGACTATTTACAATGAATTACCCCAAACTACCAATGAGTGGGATCTTATGAGGGCTATTAGTTACGGCGGCGCAACTAGGTAGTTTTAAAGTTCTAATAGGGTTAATTTTAATCTCGACCGAGACTTTGACCGGGGCGCACTGCCAGCACGCAAATGATCACTGATTTTAACCTTTATTATCCACAATTATTTTTCGGCCTTGGAGTTACAGCCCAGATATTTTTTAGCATTCGGGGAAAATTTGAAAGAAAAGATTTATGGCCACTATTGTCAGCTATATTTTTTTCTTTATTGATCGCGATTCTGTATTGGTTCAAAACCAAAGGAGATTTGGGTGGCGCTATAATTAGCGCTTTTTATTGTTTTATCATAGTTTTTGTGGCAATTTTTAGAGCAAAAATATTGCCGAAAATAAATGAAATAATTTTATTGGTTTGGAATGTTGGTTTTTGGTCCTTATATTTAAGCATGATGAAGCCATGGAGTTACCTAAGTTTAATTTTATTAATTCCTACCTGCCTATCGTTAATTGCGGGCATCTTTAAAGTTAATTTGAATATTATAACAAAAATTTTATTGTATTTGTGGTTTATGATCATAGCGGTCTACATTTCTATTGCCTCCATGCCCTGGAATGAAATATTACATAGCGGTTATACTCATACAATTTCTCCAATGCAATCATTTTTATTAGGTGTAGTATTTTTTTATTCATTTTCTTATTTGCTGTGTATTTTTCATTTTATTCCGCTCCCTGATGAAAATCAAAGTTTTCGTGAAAGAATGAAAATCCTCAAAGAATATATAAATTTAATCAATTCTAAATTTGATAAAGTCCAATATCATCCGATGTTAATGCTGGGATTTTTTATAATTCTTAGCGCTATAATGTATTTGAATTATTCTTTTAGGTTGATCGATCAA
The DNA here is from genome assembly GCA_026396575.1 of Candidatus Komeilibacteria bacterium. GTDB lineage: Bacteria > Patescibacteriota > Patescibacteriia > UBA1558 > UBA10009 > JAPLWM01. The sequence continues at coordinate 95,247 of JAPLWM010000020.1, read as the reverse complement.
AACACCTTATTATTTTTTTCCTTAAGTTTATCCATTTTTATCGGGGAGGAATTTAATAAAAAGCCAGGAATAATTTTGCCATTTCAGACACCGACCGAAACGCTTTAAAAACCGCCCTTGAAAAATATTCAAAAACCCTTTATAATTGGCAGTGAAGGAAGAAAGAAAATTTAAGCAATAATCATTAATCATAACCATATGGCATATTATTATGCGGGAGTTGCGGTTTTATTCATTTTAATGATTTCTTTAAAAGTCATTAAGCAGTACGAACGCGCGGTGGTATTTTTTCTAGGAAAATACCAGGGCACTAGAGGCCCGGGTTTGATTTTTATAATTCCCGTTTTGGAAAAAATGAATCGGGTAGTTCTCAGGACTATTACCATGGATATTCCTTCACAAAAGATTATTACCAAGGACAACGTCTCCATTGATATCGCGGCCGTGGCTTATTACCATATTGTGGACGCTTCCAAGGCGGTCATTGCCATTGAAAACATTTATCAGGCGGTTAACCAGATCAGCCAGACCACCGTGCGGAACGTGGTCGGCCAGTTTAGTTTGGACCAGCTGCTTTCGCAAACCGCCCAGATTAATGAGCAGATCAAAAACGTTATTGATACCCATACCGAACCGTGGGGCGCCCAGGTAACGGCCGTGGAAATCAAAGATATTACCTTGCCCGATAACATGCAGCGCGCTATGGCCAAGGAAGCCGAGGCCGAAAGGGAGCGTAGAGCCAAGATCGTGGCGGCCGAAGGCGAATTTCAGGCCGCTGCCAAGCTGGGCGAAGCCGCCGATTTGATAACGGCCCATCCGGTAGCCTTGCAACTTAGGACTTTGCAGACCATGGCGGAAATCAGCGTGGAAAAAAATTCCACCATTATTTTCCCGGCGCAATTCATGACTACCGTGGAAGAGGCGATGAAGCTGATTAAAAAAGATAACCGTGATTAAGAGCAAGCTGTTAAGCGGATAATTCAGTATTTTTAAAAAATCGCCAAGCCGGCGATTTTTTGTTATAATTAAGACAATTTTATGAAGATTATCGGCAAATTTTTTAAGAAGCTCGGGCCGGGCATAATTACCGGTTCGGCCGACGACGATCCCTCGGGCATTGCCACTTATTCGCAGGCCGGCGCCCAATTCAGCTTAAAGCTCTTATGGACGGCGCTTTTCACTTTGCCTTTAATGGTGGTGGTGCAGGAAATGTGCGCCCGCATCGGCATGGTTACCGGCCAGGGCTTGGCGCAAACCTTTAAATCCATTTTCAGCCGCCGGGTTTTATTGGGCGCCGTGGTTTTATTGTTTTTAGCCAATATTTTCAATATCGGCGCTGATTTCGGCATTATGGCTTCTTCAATTAAATTACTGCTGCCAAGCGCTTCCCTTTATTTTTTAATTATTGCCGTAGCCGTTATTTCTTTGCTTTTGGAAATTTTTATTTCTTATAAAACTTATTTCCATATTTTAAAATGGCTTTGCCTGGCGCTGTTTGCCTATTGGCTAACGGCTTTATTGGTAGTTACCGACTGGGGTGAGATTTTTAAAAATACCATTTTGCCCCACTTAGAGTGGCATGGGGATTACCTGATGATTTTAGTGGCTTTTTTAGGCACTACCATTTCGCCGTATTTATTTTTTTGGCAAACTTCGGAAGAAGTTGAAGAAGAAATTGGACAGGGCCGGACTACTATCAAAGAACGCCGCGGCGCCACCAAAGAAGAAATCTCCAATATGCGCCGTGATACTTGGATGGGCATGATTTTTTCCAACTTCACCACTTTTTTTATAGTAGTTACCACGGCCGAAACTCTTTTTAAAAACGGCCTGTACAATATTACTTCGGCCGCCGAAGCGGCCATGGCTCTTAGGCCCTTGGCCGGCGATTTAACCTATTTTTTATTTACTCTGGGTATTATCGGCGTTGGGTTGCTCGCCATTCCGGTTTTGGCCGGCAGCGCGGCTTATGCTTTGGCGGAGATATTTAATTTGCGCGAGGGTTTGTTTTTTAAATGGCGCCAGGCCAAGGGATTTTATACTATTATCGGCTTGGCTATATTAACCGGAGTTTTAATGAATTTTATCGGCTTAAATCCGATCCGCGCTTTAATTTACGCGGCGGTTTTAAACGGCTTAACCGCGCCGGTTTTTATTTTTATGATTTTAAAAGCGGCCAACAGCCAGAAAATCATGGGCCAGTTTACCAACAGCCGCTTGGTTAATATTTTCGGCTGGCTGACCTTTATTTTTATGGCCGGCGCCGGTTTGGCTTTTTTAGGCAGTTTGGTTTTTTAAAATTCTTAAAAAATGCTATAATTAATGGGCAAATAGGGGAGGCCGGATAAGTTTTCCCCATTTTAATATAAGAAAGTTTAAAACCATGGAAAAAAAGAAGGTTTGTCGTTCAAGCAAATTAAATAAATTGAAATTTTGGCTGGTAACGGTGGATATGGGCTATGGCCATCAGCGGGCCGCCTACCCTTTAAGGCGCTTCGCCTATCAAGGAGTAATTAATGCTAATACTTATAAAGGGATCCCCGCAAAAGACAAAGCCACTTGGGAAAACCAGCGAAAATTCTATGAATTCGTTTCTAGGTTTAAGCGTGTCCCCGTGGTGGGGGATGCGGTTTTTAGCATCATGGATTGGATTCAGGAAATACCCAAATTTTACCCCAAGCGGGATTTATCCAAACCCAGTTTGCAGGTTTTAGCGGCCACTTATCAAATTAGCCATGCCGATTGGGGCAAGCATTTAATTGCCCGCCTGGCTAAGCATCCATTACCTTTGGTGACTCCGTTTTTTGCCACGGCCATTATGGCGGAAGTTAATAATTATCCCGGGGAAATTTACTGCATTATCTGCGATGCCGATATCAGCCGGGCCTGGGCGGCGGTGGCGCCAGGGAAAAGCCGGATTAAGTATTTTGCGCCCAATCAAAGAGTGGTGGAAAGATTGCAGGAATACGGCGTAGCCAAGAATCGGATTTATTTAACCGGTTTTCCTTTGCCCGATGAAAATCTGGGCTGTCCCGACTTTAAAATTTTGCGCGATGATTTAAAAAACCGTTTCCTTAATTTGGATCCCAATCGGATTTATCTTAATAAATACAAGGAAACTTTGCTGAAGAAATTGAAAATCAAAAGTTTTCCGCTTAAGTCCAACCATCCTTTAACTTTAACCTTTGCCATAGGCGGCGCCGGCGCCCAGCGCGAATTGGGCGTGGCCATTATCAAATATTTGGCGGCTAAAATCAAAGCTAAAAAAATCACGGTTATTTTAGTGGCCGGCATCCATCATCAAATTAGCCATTATTACCGCCAGGCAGTTATAGATTTAGGTTTAGGCGGAGAATTAAATAAAGGCGTTAAAATCATTTTTGAACGGCATAAGCATGATTATTTTAAAACCTTTAACGCTTGCCTCCGGAAAACCGATATTTTATGGACCAAGCCCAGCGAGCTTTGTTTTTACAGCGCGCTCGGGCTGCCCATTATTATTGCTCCGCCCATCGGTTCGCAGGAAGATTTTAACCGGCAATGGCTGATTTACTTGGGCGTCGGCGTTAAGCAGGAAAAACCGCAATACGTCGCCCAGTGGCTGTTTGATTGGCTGGAATCCGGGCGTTTGGCCGAAGCGGCGGCCCAAGGGTTTTTAGACGCCCCGCATTCGGGCGTTTATAATATTGTTAAAATCGTTGGCCAAGAAATTAAAAATTGAAAATTAATTTATGTGGTTTGTTATTTCTTTAATCGCCTTTTTTATGCTGGCGCTGGCGGCCGTGATTGACAAGTTTTTACTGGCGCAAACTAAAATCGTGCCGGTCTCTTTTGCTTTTTACATTTCTTTGGGCGGCATTTTCGGCAGCATTTTGCTGATTTTTGAGCATAATTTTTATTTTCCCTTGAGTCAATCGATTATTTTAATGTTGGGCGGTTTCGCTTTGTTTTTCGGGCTGTATTTTATGTTTTTGGCCGTAGCCAAATCGGAGGTTTCCAAATCCAATCCGATTATCGTAAGCTTTACGCCGCTGTTTGTTTTTTTATTGTCCTTGCTTTTCGGCCTGGAGCTGGTTACTTGGCAGCGGATCGTGGGCATGCTCTTAATTTTATGCGGCGGCTATTTGCTTTCCCAGGTGGGTTCGGCTCGGGCCCGGTTAAATAGGCAGGTTTGGCGGTTTATTATAATTTCCAGCTTAATGCTGGGCGCCAGCAATGTTTTCAGCAAAATTGCCTACGACCATTTGCCTTTTATCAATGCTTTTGTTTGGCTGCGGTGGTTTACGGTTTTAGCCGCCGTTTTATTTGTGACCGTAACTTACAATTGGCCGGCCGTTTTGTTAAAACAACCGGGCCAATCGGGCAAATTGGGCTTAAAATCGGCGATTTGGATTTTAATTTTAGGCCAAGTGGCCGGTTCTTTGGGCGTAATTTTGCTGCAATACGCCATCAAGCTCGGCAATGTTATTTTAGTAACCGCTTTAAACGGCGTGCAGTTCTTTTTTGTGATTATTCTGATTTATTTTTTTTCCAAGGCTTACCCCAGGGTTTTACAGGAAAATATCAGCCAGAAGTTTATTTTTCAGAAAATTATCTGGAGCTTGTTTTTAACTTTGGGCGTGGTTTTAATTTTAATTTAAAAGAAATGATTATCAGGTTTACCAAAAAAAATATTGAGCTGCTGATTTTTTTGGCTTTGGCCGGCATAATTATTTGGCTGTATGCGGCCGATTTCAGTAAGAGCCGGGCGGTGGAATTCGGGGTAACCTTCAGCCAGAAATATGCCTCTGATTTGCATTTGGATTGGCAAAAAACCCTAACGGCCATGTTGGACGATTTAAAAATCAGAAAATTCCGGCTGGTGGCTTATTGGGATTTGATTGAAAAAAACAAGGATAATTATAATTTTGCCGATTTGGATTGGCAGGTTAAAGAAATTGCCAAGCGCGGCGGCCAAGCCGTTTTGGTGATCGGCCACCGCGTGCCAAGATGGCCGGAGTGCCATTGGCCGGATTGGACTTATCGTTTAAGCGACGCCGAACGCGCTGACAGCATTTTAAAATTGTTAAAAGAAACGGTTACTCATTTTAAACCCTACCAAAATATCATGGCTTGGCAAGTGGAAAATGAGCCGTTTTTAAAGGTTTTCGGCCGCTGCCCAACGCCTGATAATAATTTATACAAGCAGGAAGTGGCTTTGGTTAAGTCGTTGGACTCCCGGCCGGCGGTGGTTACCGAAAGCGGGGAATTAAGCACTTGGCTCCGCGGCGGTTTATTGGCCGATAATTTGGGCGTCAGCATTTACCGCATTACCTGGAGCAATTTGTTCGGCTATTTTTATTATCCGCTGCCCCCGGCTTTTTATTATTTAAAAGCCGGCCTGGTTAAATTGCTGACCGGCGTTAAAGTGGTTTTTATTTCCGAGATGCAAATGGAGCCCTGGCTGCCTATGTCTATTTTAGCCACCCCTTTGGCCGACCAGTATCATTCCATGGATTTAGCCAAGTTCGATAAAAATCTGGCTTACGTGAAAAGAACGGGCTTGTCGCCGGTTTATTTTTGGGGGGCGGAATGGTGGTACTGGTTGAAGGCACAGGGCGATGCCAGCATCTGGAACGAGGCCAAAAAAATTTGGAAATAATTTATGAATTTATGAAAAAGAAGCTGCTTGGTTTGGAAGCAATCGCCATTTTAGTTGGCACCACGGTGGGCGCCGGCGTTTTGGGTTTGCCTTACGCTATTTATCAAGCCGGTTTTTTAACGGGAATGATTTTATTGGTAGTTTTATTCTTGGCCGTTTTGCTGGTTAATTTACAGTTCGGTGAAATTGTTTTAAGCACCGCTGCCACTCATCAGTTAACCGGCTATGCCGAAAAATATTTGGGCAAGCGGGGCAAATATTTTATGTTTATCGTGGCCATTATCGGTTTTTACGGAGCGCTCTTAATTTATATTATCGGCGAAGGCCAGGCCCTGGCCGCTTTAACCGGCGGCAATGCCGTAGTTTACAGTTTGCTTTTTTTTCTATTCACTTCATTATTGGTTTATTTGGGCTTAACCGTAATTTCCGAAGTGGAATTTTTATTAACTTCGCTGGTTTTATTGGTAGTAGCGGCTATCGCTTTATTTAGCTGGCCTCATTTAAATTGGAATAATTTCGCCCAACTCAATTTGAGTAAAATTTTATTGCCTTACGGGGTGATCTTTTTTTCCTTTGGCGGCCTTTCGGCCATTCCCCAAATGAAGCAGGTTTTGCGTGGCCGCGAGCAGCAGCTAAAGAAAAACATTATCATCGGCACCAGCATTCCTTTGGTTATTTATTTATTATTCGCTTTCGTGGTTATCGGGGTAAGCGGAATTAAAGTTACCGAAGTGGCTACGGTTGGTTTGGGGGCTATTTTAGGCCGGCCGTTGCTTATTTTCGGCAATTTATTCGCCATTTTTACCATGGCCACCGGCTTTTTAACCTTAGGTCTGGCTTTAAAAAGCACTTATCAGTTTGATTTTAAATTTAAACCGCACCTTAGCTGGCTCTTAACCATGATCGTGCCCTTGGTGTTGTTCTTGGCCGGTTTGCATGATTTTATTAAAGTGATGGGTACGGTTGGCGCCGTGGCCGGCGGTTTGCAGGGACTAATGGTCTGTTTGATTTATTTAAAATTAAAAAAACACCGGGAAAGAATGCCGGAATACCGCTTAACCCACAGCCCCTTGATTTTTTGCCTGCTGTCCTTGCTGTTTTTAGGCGGGATTGTTTACACGCTGTGGTATCTTTAATTCGGTTTTACCGGTTGCGGCGGAGTCGGCCTGATTTGAATGGTTTGGGCCGTTAAGCTGCCGTCGCTATTGGCGCTGCCATTGGCCGTAACAGTTTGGCCGATCGCCAAATCGGCCGAGTTGCCGGTTACGGTTTTAGCCACTTCGGTAGTAGGGGAGTAGAAAATTATTTTTGAACCGCCGGTACCAAGTTTAACGGTAATGCTTTTGTCGTCTTTGGCGATAATCTCGCCGCTTGTAAAACCGCCGTCGTTTTGTCCAGCGCCAGTAGCGCCGGTGCCTGTTCTAGTGCGGCCAATGCCGCCGGCGAACTGTTGCTGCCGTGCGCTTAAGCTGGCAGCAGTTTTACTTTTGTCATATTGCATGCCGCCGTAAAAAGCTCCGCCGGCCACTACGATTAAAGCGATGATAACGGGTAATATTTTTTTCATAAATTTTTAATTAAGTATTAGTTTTTTTGTTTTTTTGATTTTATTCGTATCTTAACGCCTCAATGGGGTTAAGCGAAGCCGCCCGTTTAGCCGGGTAGTAGCCAAAGATAATACCGATGGCCGCGGCCACGCTTACGGCCAGCACAATAGAAGATAAAGACACCCTGGTTTGCATGACGCCGAAATAACTAATGCCGAAAGAAACGGCCCAGCCCAAAATTACACCCAGCAAGCCGCTGATTAAGGTTAGGGTTACGGCTTCGGTTAAAAATTGCCGGCTGATATCGCGTTTTTTGGCGCCGATGGATTTTCTTAAGCCGATTTCCCTGGTTCTTTCGGTAACGGTGGTCAGCATCATATTCATAATGCCGATGCCGCCCACTAACAGGGAAATGCCGGCAATAGCCGCCAGCAAAATAGTAAAGGTTTGGGTTACGCTGGTGGCCGTGGCAGCAATGTCCGCCTGATTCATGGTGGAAAAATCGGCCAAGGTGGGGTCGGCAATATTATGGCGGGCCAGCAATAAATCGGTAATGGCCTGTTGCACGGCCGTAGTGGAATCGGCACTGGCGGCTGAAACGCTGATAGTGGTAACGTATTCGTCGCCCGATAAATAGCGCTGGGCCGTACTTAGGGGAATATAAATTAAATTATCCTGGCTGCCAAAGCCGCTGCCGCCTTTGGCGGCGGTTAAGCCGATAATTTTAAACTCCATTTTATTGATGCGGATGGTTTGGCCGATCACTTCGGCATCGGTGCCGAATAAATCATCCCTGACCGTTGGCCCGATCACCGCCACTTTATCGGCGCTATCTATGTTTTGGCTGGAAATAAAAGAGCCCTCGGCAATGTCTAAATTTTTGACCGTGGTATATTCCGGCACCGTGCCCACTACCTGGGTGTTGGTATTTTGGCCGGGAGCGGTTATTTGGTAGCGTCCGGAAACTTCCGGAGCGATAGCGGCAATGGAAGGAACTTGCTGGCTGATGGCGGTAGCGTCGCTTAGCTTTAAGGATTTGGCCGTGCCCCGCCCGCCGCTGACCGTAATGCCCACGCCGCGCTGGGCGCCCGGCGTGACAATAATCAAGTTTGAGCCAATGGATTGGATACTGTCGGTAATTGTCCCTTGGGCGCCTTGGCCGATCGCCAGCATGGCAATAACCGAAGAGATGCCGATAACGATGCCCAGGATGGTTAAAAAAGTTCTGACTTTATTGGCCAGCAGGGCGGAAAACGTTTCTTCTAAAATATCAATTAAAGACATAAGTTTTAAATAATTTTTTGTTGATTATTAAGCCGATCGCTGATGATTAATCCGTCTTTAATAACAATAATGCGGGCGGCGTGTTGGGCCACATCGGTTTCGTGGGTAATCAGGATAATTGTCCGCCCTTTTTCGCGGTTTAGTTGTTGGAAAGTGCCTAACACAATCTCGCCGGTTTTGGAATCCAGGTTGCCCGTGGGCTCATCCGCTAAAATCAAGGAAGGATTATTAACCAAGGCCCGGGCAATGGCTACGCGTTGGATTTGCCCGCCCGAAAGCTGGTTGGATAAATGATGGAAATGCTCTTCATCCAGCCCGGCGGCGAGTAGCGCCGCCCTGGCCCGTTTTTCTCTTTCCACAGGCTCAATGCCGGCATAAATCAGCGGCAACATCACGTTTCTTAAAACAGTCGCCCGGGGCAGCAGATTAAAGGCCTGAAAAACAAAGCCGATTTTATCTTTTCTAATGTCCGCCAGTTCGTCATCGGTTAACGTGGAAACGTCTTTGCCGTCCAATAAATAGCTGCCGCTTGAAGGAATATCCAAGGCGCCCAAGATATGCATTAGAGTAGATTTGCCCGAGCCGGAAGGGCCCATAATGGCCACAAACTCGCCATCCTTAATTTTAAAGCTTACGCCTTTTAAGGCCTGGGTGGCTACCGCGGCGCTGGCATAGGTTTTGGTGATATTTTTAACTTCAATCATTTTAATTAAGATAGGTTTAGTTGCCGGGGATTCTTACGGCATTACTGCTGCCGCGATTGGCTCCGCCAGCCCCGGTGGCGCCGAATAAACTGGGCGCTGCCGAGGTAGTGGTTTTAGCGGCCGTTGAGGCAACGGTTCTGCTTACCACCTGGTCGCCCTCTTTTAAGCCGGAGGTAATTTCGGTAACGGTATCATTGGCCAGGCCGATTTCCACTGTTTGCATAACCGGCGGCACGGCTGAAGCAATGCCTTGATTGGTGGCATTGGCCGTATCCAGCGGCGGATTGAATATTTGCACATAATGAGCGCCGTTTTGCGTTTTAATGGCGCTGTTGGGTACGGTTAAAACGTTCTGTTTAATATCGGTGATAATTGCCGTGGAAACGCTCATGCCCGGTTTAATGCGTTCGTCCTGGGTATCAAAGCCGATTTTAACATTATAACTGACTACGCCCTGGGAAACGGTGCCGATGGTATCCATTTGGATCACCTGGCCGCTTAAGCTTAAATCCGTAATAGCGTCAAAAGTTAAAGTAACTTTTTGCCCGGTTTTTATCTTGGCTACGTCCACTTCGTTTAAGGAAATTTCGGCTATTTGCTGGGGAGTGATGATGGTTACCACTGCCGTGGAAGCCGAAACTTCATCGCCCTTTTTTACATTAACGGCGGCAATCACTCCGTTAAAAGGGGCGCGGATAAAATAATCGGCCAATTTTTCCTTGGCGTCCAAGAGAGCGTTTTCTTTTTGGGTTATGGCCATTTCCTGGGATTTTAAGTCCAGCGGATCAGTGCCGGCTTTAAGATTGGCCAGGGATTCGGTTTTTTCGGCAATGGTGCGGTCGCTGTCAGTAATGGTTTGCTGATCCGTTTCAATTTTTGTTTTGCTGGCCAGCAGATTAACCAAGTGGCCGTTGGCTTGGCCGGTGTAGCTGTTTAAGCTGTTCAGATGGGTAGTGGCAAAGCTTTGGGGCGTTAAATTATGGCCGGTTAAAATATCCTCGTAAAATTGGATTAAATTATTGGCGCTTTTTATGGCTTCGGCAATATTTTTACTGGTATCATAAGTTTCATTAATCAGCCCGGTGATGGTTTTGGTGTCGGAAAAGCGGCTAGCGGCTTTATAGTCCTGGAAGTTTTTATCGTAAGCTGTCCGGGCCAATTGGTATTTGGCGTAAGCGTCGTCGCGGTATTGCAGGATGGTGGCATCGTAATTTTTAGCCGCATCCGCATAATAGTAAAGATACTGCTGGCCGATGCCGCCGGGCACGTTGCCGAATAAAATATTCTGCAGGCCGATCATTACGGCCGGCAGGTCCAAAAATGCGTCAGTGACGTTGCTAAAGCCGTCATCATAGGTTTTGCTTAAATCATCAATAGCGCTTTGTTTGGCTTCTTGAGCGTTAATTAAGGCATTTTCCGATTGCAAAAGCGAGAGTTGGTCAACCGGCTGCTGTAATTTGTCCAAAGATAGTTTGGCGGAATCCAGATTGGCAGTTGCGTCCCGCACGGTTTTTTGGGCATCAGAGGAGTCAAGCTGCACCAGGAGCGTTCCGGCTTTTACCGCTTGGTTAATTTGGGCGTTTAAATAAACCACATTGCCGGAAACCTTCGGTTTAAGGTCCAGCTGATTTTCGGCCGAGACTTGGCCCGAGCCGGAAATCGTGGCAATGACCGTCCCTTTTTGAACGGCGGCTAAAACATAAAGAGTGGAGGTAGTGTTGCCTTTAAGTGCTTTCGCTCCCAAATAGCCGCTGCCGATAATTATCACAATAATAATAAAAGAGGCGATTTTGTGTTTTTTGGCGAATGATAAAATGTTTTTCAGCATAATTTTAACAAAGTTAGTTTTGAGGTAAAGCAGGCATCATGCCATTTTGATTCGGCGGCGGCATTTGTCCGCCCTGCGGCGGTTGAGGCATGACCCTAATCAGCTTAGCTTCAATTTGTCCGCCTTGATTGGGTTCGCCGATCACCACGATATAGTCGTCAACTTTAAGGTCGCCGAATTTTACCGTTTCATTGAGCCGTTTAATAACGGTCTCATTATCAATAACAATGATTTTTTCAGCATCATTTTGGCCTTTAATGACCAAATTTTGTCCGTCCAGTTTGATAATTTGGCCGAAAGTGCCGCTGGCTTCCAAAAAATCGCGGTCGCCGAAACCTTTCAAAAATCCGGCCCTGGGTCCGCCGAAATTGTTCTGGTAATTATCGCTCCAGCGGCAGGAAAAATCCGCTTTTCTTACGCCGACCATTAAGCCGACTTTAAAGACGACTAGCAGCAGCAGCACGCCGGCAATGCCGAAGATGGCGCCGATTAATAATTTTGCTTGGGGAAGTTTTTTTAAATCCATATTGATTAATGGTTATACTGGATTAAGGCCAGCTTAATATTTTTAAATAATGATTTTAATGATTCCAGGAATATTAAAATGGCTGCTAAAACCATAATTAAACTGGTGACCGGCAGGGTTTCCAGCAAAGACAGGGCAAAATTCTGCCAATAGATTTTAATGGTGGCAAAATCGGAAAAGAGCAATGAGAAAAATTGCCAAAAGCCCGATTCGCCCGCTCGGGTTTGAGCGGTTTTAATTGAGAGGAAAATGGCTACCGCCGAAAGTGCGGTAAAAGCGGAAAAAACAACCAGCCGCTTTCTTAAAGAAAGCTGCCGTTCTTTAGCCAGCCGAGCCAGAATTTTTTCCAAGAGCCCGCTGGGCGGTTCCGCTGAATTGATCAGGGAAAATAATTTTTCCAAAGTTTCGCTCATCTTTTTAAAATTAAAAAGCTTCTATAATTATATACGAATGACCCGATGATTTTGGTGCATATTTTTAGATTGCCAGAATTGCCTTAAGTTTTAGCAAAGCCCTTAAGTGCCGGTTTTTAACGGTGTTTAAGGGTTCGCTTTCAATTTCCGAAATTTCCTGGAAAGTCAGCTGCTGCTGATAATGAAGCAAGAGGACGCTTTGGTATTTTAAAGGCAATTCATTGATGGCGGCATTCAGTTCGGCTGCCAAATTGGCCCGGTCAAAAAGCTCATCGGGCCACGGAGCGGGATCGCTTAAAGTTTCAATAATCGAACTTTTTTCGCCTTCATTATCCAGAACGGTTAAAGCCGAAAAAGGAATGGTTTTTTTCTTTTTTATAAAATCCAGAGCGACATTTTTAGCGATGGTAAAAAGCCAGGCCTTAAAGCTTTTATTTGGCTGGAATTTGTTTAAATTGCGCAGCAGGCGCAAGAAAGTTTCCTGGGCAATGTCTTCGGCGTCAGCCGGATTATCAGCATAGCGGTAAACAAAACCGTAAACCGGTTTCAGGTAGCGGCTGATTAAAATTTCCATGGCGCCTTTATCGCCGGCCAAATATCTGCTGATTAGCTCGGCATCATTTGCTTCGGTCATAATTTAATATAATCTATATTAGCAGGATTTGGCTTTTTAAGCCACTGTTTTTTAGCTTTGACTTTATCGTTAATTTGGCCTATACTAAATAGGTCTAATTCCTACTTTTCCTACTTAAAGCGGCTTAATTAAAATTTTATGATAAAACCAGGCATTAAAAAGCATAGTTTTTACGGTATTACCACCTTAGGCAAAAAGGGCCAGGTAGTTATCCCCGCCGCCGCCCGAAGCAAAATGGATTTAACCAAAGGCGAAAAGCTTTTGGTTTTCAGCCCAGATCAAAATTTACTGGTTTTGTCCAAGTTGGACAATCTGGAAAAATTGGCTGAACATTTGGTGAACAAGTTAAAAACCATTCGCCGGATTATTAAAACCACGGCCAAAAAATAACCTATGAATATTATCGAGGTTAATAATTTAACCAAGCAGTTTAAGGGCTTAACCGCCGTTGACCATGTTTCTTTTAATGTGCAAAAAGGCGAGATTTTCGCTTTTTTGGGCCCTAACGGCGCCGGCAAATCCACTACCATTAAAATGCTCACCACCCTCTTGCGCCAAAGCAGCGGGGAAATCCGGCTGAACGGGCACGATCCTTTAAAAGATCCCAACGGCGTCAGGCACTCTTTTGGCATTGTTTTTCAGGATCCCAGTTTGGACGACGAGTTAACCGCCTACGAAAATATGGAGTTTCACGGCGTGCTTTACAGCGTGCCCAAGGAAGTTAGGCGCCAGCGGATAACCGAACTGCTTAAATTTGTGGAATTATGGGAGCGCCGGGACAATTTGGTCAAGGAGTTTTCCGGCGGCATGAAGCGCCGGCTGGAAATTGCCCGAGGCCTGCTGCATCATCCTAAAATTTTATTTTTGGACGAGCCCACTTTGGGTTTGGATCCGCAAACCCGCAACCATATGTGGAATTATTTAATGGAGCTTAACGCCAAAGAGGGCATTACCGTTTTTTTCACCACTCATTATATGGAAGAGGCGGAAAAAGTTGCCATGCGGATTGCCGTGATCGATCATGGCAAGATCGTGGCTTCGGGCACGGCTACAGAGTTAAAAAAACAAACCAACGCGGCTTCTTTGGAAGAGGCCTTTTTATCGCTCACCGGCAAAACCATCCGCGACCAGGAAAGCAGCCCGGCCGAACTAATGCGCCAGCGGCATAAATTATGGAGAAAATAAACTTATGAAAACCATTTATATTTTATGGCTGCGGCAGTTGAAGCGCTATTTCCGCTCGCGTTCCCGCATTATCGGCTCGCTGGCCCAGCCGCTCTTGTTTTTATTGTCTTTGGGCTTTGGCTTCGGCCCGATTTTTCAAAAAGCCGGGCAGGGCGATTATCTGGAATTTTTGGCGCCGGGGATTATCGGCATGAGCATTATTTTCACTTCGGTTTTTTTCGGCATTGAAATTATCTGGGACCGGCAATTCGGCTTCTTAAAAGAAACGCTGGTGGCGCCGGTTTCCCGCTTTAACATTATGATCGGCCGCACTTTGGGCGGGGCGACCGTAGCCACCATGCAGGGCGTAATCGTCTTTCTTATTTCTTGCTTAATCGGCTTTAAGCCGGTTAGCTGGCCAATGGTCTTGCCGTTGATTTTGGTGATGATTTTAGTCTCTTTGCTGTTTACCGCTCTGGGCACGGGCATTGCTTCGTTTTTGGACGATATGCACGGCTTTCAGCTGATTATGAATTTTTTGATTATGCCTTTATTTTTCCTGTCCGGGGCTTTGTTTCCCTTGTCGGGCTTGCCGCCGACCATTACCGTTATTGCCAAGTTTGATCCGCTGTCTTACGGCGTGGACGCTTTTAGAGCGCTTTTAATTAATAGTTCGCATTTCGGCTTGGCTACCGATTTAGCCGTACTTTCGGTAGTAACTTTTATTTTCTTGGCTTTAGGCAGTTACTTTTTTTCCAAAATTCAAATTTAATTAAAGATCATTATGAAAAAATTATTTAAGAGCAGGATTTTTTGGATTATTATTGCCGTTGTTTTGGTTATTGTCGGCTGGAGTATTTTCGCATTCAAGCAGCCCGTTAAAGAGGAATATCAAACCGCCCAAGTGGAGCAAGGCAATTTGGCGCAAACCGTTTCCGCCACCGGCAAAGTGGAATCGGCTTCGGAAACCAATCTTAATTTCAGGCAGAATGGAATTGTAGCCCGGCTTTATATTAAAGCCGGCGACCAGGTTAAGCAGGGCCAAACCTTGGCCGAACTTAACTCGGCCGGACCAGCCAGCGCCGTGATACAAGCCCGGGCGGCCTTATCGCAAGCCCAGGCCGATTTGGCCAGTTTAAAAGCCGGTTCCAGCCGGGAGGAAATAGGCGTTACCAGCGCACAGGTTGACCAAGCCGGCGCTAATTTTACTTCGGCTCAAGCCACTTTAACCCAAACCCAGTCGGCTAACGAACAAAATCTCAATTCTTTAAAAGAACAGGCGATAAATAAGGCCAGTGAAAGTTTGTTTTTAGCCAAATCCTCTCTGGCAGACGCCAATTATATCATCAACAGCGCCGATTACGCGGATTATTTTAAGGTTTTCGGCTTTACCTATGCCAAAGCCACCGACAGCTATGATCAGGGAATCGTTAGCCGTGATAATTTGGATAAAATTATCAGCCAGTATCCTGCCGATAATTCTATTGATGATTTGGTTTATTTATTGGATCTCTCCGACGGCGTTTTAAAGGCGGCCGACGGCGTTTTGGATATTACTTACGATTTATTAAGCAAAGTGGCGCCGGGCGGAGCTTTAAGCCAAACGCAAATCGATACTTTTAAAGCCACTATTACCGTTGACCAAGCCGCGGTGGCCGCCAAAATCGTGGCTGCGCAAACCGCCAAATCAAACCTGCAGACCAAGTCGGTGGAATACGACAATGCTTTGCATGACGCGGAAAATAATCTGGTGGCCTCTCGGGCCGCTCTGGATATTGCCTTGGCCCAGCTGGATCTTAAAAAAGCCGGACCCAGGGATTTTCAACTGCAGCAGTATCAGGCCAAAGTGGATCAGGCCGCTGCCAATTTAAACAAAACCCTAGCCGATCTGGCCGATTACAGAATTTCCGCTCCGGTTAACGGCATTATCAGCGAGGTCAATTATAAATTGGGCGAACTGGTCAGCCCGACAAATCCGGCCATTTCCTTGGTGGGCGAAAGCAATTTGGAAATCGAAGTGGATGTGCCGGAATCGGATGTGGCTAAAATCAAGGTGGGCAACGAAGTTAAAATAACTCTGGACGCTTTTGGCGATGAAAAGGTTTTTGCCGGGCATTTAACCTTTATCGATCCGGCCAGCACCATTATTAATGATGTGGTTTATTACAAAGTCAAAGTGACTTTTGATCAGCAGGAAGCCGACGTTAAGCCGGGCATGACGGCCAATGTGATTATTATGGCCAACAGCCGGGAGAACGTTCTTTATATTCCCGATCGCGCCGTTATCGACAAAGACGGTTCTAGAATCGTCAGGGTTTTGGTTAATAACCAAAAGCAGGAAAAACCGGTGACCACCGGCCTGCGGGGCGACGACGGCTTAATTGAAATTCTTTCCGGCTTAAATCAGGGCGAGACGGTTATTACTTTCATTAAAATTAGCGCTAAATAATTTATGGCTGCCGATTTGATTAGCGTTGCCAAACTTTCCAAGGATTACGTGAATGACGAAGTGGTGACGCCGGTTTTAAGCAATTTAAGCTTTACCATTAAAGCCGGTGAATTTGTGGCCATTATGGGGCCTTCGGGCTCGGGCAAGTCCACTTTAATGCATATTTTAGGGTTTTTGGACCGGCCAAGTAGCGGCAGCTATTTATTCAAGGGCCAGGACACTTCGGTTTTTACCGATACGGAACTGGCTAAGATCAGAAACAACGACGTTGGTTTTGTTTTCCAGTCGTTTTTTTTAATGAGCAAAACTACGGTTTTGGAAAATGTTAAACTGCCTTTGATTTATTCGGCGGAACCGGCCAAAGAAAAAAAAGCCAAAGAAGCGGTGGAGGCCGTGGGCTTGACCCATCGCTTGAATCATTTTTCCAATCAGCTTTCGGGCGGCGAAAAACAGCGTGTGGCCATTGCCCGGGCTTTGGTTAACAATCCGGACGTGATTTTTGCCGATGAGCCCACCGGCAACCTGGATTCCAAATCCGGCAATCAGATTATGGAAATTTTGGAGCGTTTGAATACGGCCGGCAAAACCATTATTTTGGTTACCCACGAGCAGGATACGGCCAACCATGCCGAAAGAATCATTAAATTATACGATGGCGCCATTATTGAAGATTATCCGGTGGCCAAACGGCGGTCGGTTAAAGACGGCGAATTGATTAAATAAGGCATGAATATCTCCAACATCATTCATCTTTCCCTGGTAAGTTTAAGGTCCAATAAAACCCGCAGCGCTTTAACCATGCTGGGCATTGTTATTGGCATTGCTTCGGTAATCATCATTATGTCGGTGGGCGCCGGGGCCCAGAGTTTGATTTTTTCCCAGATTGAAAAAGTCGGCTCCAATTTAGTGGGCATTTTGCCGGGCGCGGCCGATAAGAACGGACCGCCGGCCATTGCTTTCGGCATTACCGTGACCACTTTAAAAACCGCCGATGCCGAAGCGATTTTAAGGCAGGTGCCGGAAGTTTCGGCCGTGGCCGCCTTTGTCCAGGGCAACGATACGGTTTCCTGGCAGAATCAAAAAGCTTCCGTCACTTTTTTAGGCACCCAGGCCAGCTATACTTCGGTGGAAGACGCCACTTTATTGAGCGGCCGTTTTTTTAGCGAGTCGGAAGAAAAAAGCGTGGCCCGGGTAGCGGTGCTGGGCTCTAAAATCGCCCAGGATTTATTCAGCGATCAGGATCCCTTGGGCCAGCAGATTAAAATCAAGCGCGAAAGTTTTGAAGTAATAGGCGTTTTTAAGGAAAGGGGATCGGTTGGTTTTCAAAGCCCCGACAGCCAGGTTTTTATTCCATTGTCCAGCGGACAAAAACTGCTTTTGGGCATTAATTATCTTCATTTAATCAGGGTCAAGGTGGCTAGTTCCGCAGAAGTGCTCCAGGCCGTGGAAAGCATCAAGCAGGTTTTGCGGCAGCGCCATAATATCCAAAATTCCAATAATGACGATTTTGACGTGCGCAATCAGGCCGAGGCCTTAGCCGCTTTAACCACCATTACCAACGCCTTGAAGTTTTTTCTGGCGGCCATTGCCGCCATTTCCTTACTGGTGGGCGGCGTAGGCATTATGAATATCATGTATGTGGCCGTAACCGAGCGCACCAGGGAAATCGGCTTGCGCAAAGCCGTGGGCGCGCAGGAAGAAAGCATTTTAAAACAGTTTTTGGCCGAAGCCATAATGCTTACCTTTTTAGCGGGCGTGATCGGCGTTTTGTTGGGCGCCGGCGTTTCCGGCTTGGTAGCGGTGGTAGCCAATTATTTGGGTTACGCCTGGCAATTTATTGTTTCGCCCGTTTCTATTATAGTGAGCGTGGTTGTTTCGGCCGGCATCGGCATTATTTTCGGTTATTTTCCGGCAAAAAGAGCCGCTCACTTGGATCCCATTGAGGCGTTAAGATACGAATAACTATGGATTTAAGTATTATTAAAATTTCTTTATCATCTTTGTGGCGTAATCGCTTGCGCAGTTTTTTAACCATTGCTGGCATTGTCATCGGCATTATGGCGGTGATTATAGTTTTTTCGGCCGGCGAGGGCTTAAGGGGTTTGATTATGGCCCAAGTGGCCAGCTGGGGCTCGGATTTTATTGAAGTGGAGCCCAAGGTGCCGGCAGCCGCCCAGAACTCTACGGCCAACGCTATGGGCCAGGCCGGCATTACCACTTTAAAAAATGCCGATGCCGCAGCCATTGCCAAAGTGCCCAATATCAAGGATGTTTATTCAACAGTGATGGGCCAGGCCGTAGCCGGCACCGATCAGGATTCGGATATCGTCCAGCTTTGGGGCACAACGGCCAGTTTTTTAAATATCGATTCGGGCAAAGTGGCCACCGGGCGGTTTTTTACCGATGACGAGGATAAAAGTTTAGCCCGGGTGGCGGTGTTGGGCTCTTCGGCTAAAACCAAGTTTTTCGGCGATAGCGACCCGATCGGCAAAAGCCTAAAAATCGGCAAACATAATTTTAAGGTCATCGGCGTGATGGCCGGGAAAGGCGCGATTATGTATATGGATATGGATAAGTTTATCTATCTGCCCCTTACTTCTTTGCAGAAATTGATTATGGGCATTAACCATGTTTCTTTCGTGGTCGCCAAACTTAAAAATACCGATTTAACCGCTGCCACGGCCGATGATTTGAAAATATTAATGAGGGAGCGGCACAATATTACCGATCCGGACAAGGAGGATTTTGCCATTACCACCATGGTGGACGCTTTGGATAATTTGAATAAAATTTTGGGCGGCATTTCTTTATTATTAATCGCCATTGCCGCAGTTTCCCTGATCGTGGGGGGAGTGGGGATTATGAATATCATGCTGGTTTCGGTCACCGAGCGGACCAATGAGATCGGCCTGCGCAAAGCCGTTGGCGCCAGCGAACAAAAAATCATGCTGCAATTTTTGTGGGAAGCTGTGTTTTTAACGTTTATCGGCGGCATTATCGGCATTATTTTCGGCATCGGTCTGTCGTTTCTTGTTTCGGTAGCCGCTAATTCGCAGGGCTTTAATTGGGCTTTTGTAATCAAGCCCATGTCTTTGGTTTGGGCGGTGGGCGTTTCGGTTTTAATCGGTTTGGGTTTTGGCCTCTATCCGGCTCAAAAAGCGGCCAAAATGGACCCGATTGAAGCGTTGAGATTTGAATAAATATATTGAAGCTCGCGCTCGCTTTTATACAGTATTACAGGGCACTTGACGCTATTTTATTATTTGTTATAATGGTTTTAGCACTCTAACTGGTAGAGTGCTAATGTAAGAAAAGCCTTATGAATCAGCGCCAAGAAGCCTTATTGGGGCAGGTAATTAAAGAATATTTGCATAGCGCCGTGCCGATTGGCTCCAAAACTTTGGAAAATAAAAGCCACTTGGGACTTTCTTCAGCTACCATCAGAAACGCCCTGGCCGAGTTGGAAGAGCTGGGTTATATTGTTCAGCCCCACACTTCGGCCGGCCGGATTCCCACGTGCCTTGGCTATCAGTATTTTTTGGATAATCAGCTTAAAAATTTGGGTAAAATAACGGCCAAGGAGGAACAGGATTTAAAACAATTGGCGCAAAAATGGCAAAACGAACCGTTGGAATTATTAATTAGGAATTTGGCTAGAAAATTAGCTGACCTGTCCAATAACGCCATTGTAGTGGGTTTTGCCGATAACAGTTTTTATTACACCGGCTTGGCTAATTTATTTTCCCAGCCGGAATTCCAGGATCCGTCTTGTGTTTACGATTTAAGTTTGATTATCGACCATCTGGATCAAGTGATGAATCGGCTATTTAACGAGGTTACCCAGGCCACCGTTAAAATCGGGGCTAAAAATCCTTTCGGCCAGCAGTGTAGCGTGGTTTTAATCAATTGGCGTTTTAAAAAACAGAGCGGCCTGCTGGGCATTTTGGGCCCGGTGCGGATGGATTATGAAAAAAATCTGGGCTTGGTTAATTTTATCAGAGAACAGATTTAATTATGAGCAATAAACAGAACCAGGAACTAATTGAATTGCAAGCCAAAGCCGACGAATATCTGGCCGGTTGGAAGCGTTCTTTGGCCGATTATGAAAACTTGCAGAAAGAAACGGCTAAAAAGTTGGCAGCGGCCGGCGAATATGTCAGCCAAAATTTGCTTTTGCAGGTTTTGCCGATTTACGATCATTTTAAATTAGGGGCGGCGCATATTCCAATGAATCAATTAGCTGAAGATTGGGTCAAAGGCATTTTGCATATTAAAAAGCAGTTTGACGATTTTTTGCAAAACGCCGGTGTGACGGAAATTAAAACCAAGGGCGAGCAGTTTAACCATAATTTGCACCAGGCCTTAAGCTACCAGCCGTCGGATAAGCCGGAAGGGGAAATTATCAGCGAAGTAAAAGCCGGTTATCTGTTAAACGGCCAAATTTTGCAAGCGGCCCAGGTAATCGTATCTAATAATGGGGATAAATCAGCTTCTGTTCAAGAAGAGGATTTAAATCCAACTAACCGATGAACCAAGACCAGCGCGGACAATTCAGCGTCCGTTTAATCCAAAAATGCCCGGTTTGCAACAATGATTACAACGAAGGCCGGGTGGAAATTTTGGAGGAAAACGAATACAGCTTTTTGGCCTATCTAACCTGCGGTTTTTGCGCTTCCAGCATTATTGTGCGGGTGATGACCATGCCGCACGGCTTGGTGGGCAACGCCATTTTAACCGATTTAACCGCGGCCGAAGTTGCCGTTTACGGCGCCGAACCTTCGGTAGTCAGCGACCAGGTTTTGGCCATCCATCAGTTAATTGACAGCAACGGTTTTTTTATCGAGAAAATGAGAAAAATTTAAATTATTAATAAATAATTAAAAAACATATGCCAAAAATTTTAGGAATTGATTTGGGCACCACCAACAGTGCCATGGCCGTTATGGAAGGCGGCCAGCCCAAGATTTTAGAAAACAAAGAAGGCAACCGCACCACTCCTTCCATGGTGGCGATTGCTAAAACCGGCGAACGGTTAGTAGGCTTGTTGGCCAAGCGCCAGGCCGTAACCAATCCGGCCAATACCTTGTTTTCCATTAAGCGCTTGATCGGCCGGCATTTTAACGACCCGGAAGTAAGCCGCGATTTAAAAACCATGCCTTATAAAATCATCCAAGCCGGCGAAGGCGTTAAAATAAAAATGGGCGACAAGGATTACACGCCGCAGGAAATTTCGGCCATGATTCTGGCCAAGTTAAAAGCCGATGCCGAAGAGCGTTTGGGCGAAAAAATTACCGAAGCGATTATTACCGTACCCGCTTATTTTGACGATTCCCAGCGCCAAGCCACCAAGGATGCCGGCGAAATTGCGGGCTTTACCGTAAAAAGAATCATCAACGAACCCACGGCCGCGGCTTTGGCTTACGGCTTTGATAAAAGTAAAGAACAAAAAATCGCTGTTTATGATTTAGGCGGCGGTACGTTTGACATTTCCATTATGGAAATTGGCGAAGCAGACATGGGCGGCGGAGTTAAAGAGCCGCACATTGAAGTAAAATCCACCAACGGCGATACCCATTTGGGCGGCGACGATTTTGACCAGCGTTTGATTAACTGGATTATTGCCGAATTCAAAAAAGATCAGGGGATTAATTTAACCGGCGACGCCATGGCCATGCAGCGGGTCAAGGAGGCTGCCGAAAAAGCCAAAATCGAACTTTCCACTTCCGTGGAAACCGAAATTAACCAGCCGTTTATTTCTACCGATGCTTCCGGCCCCAAACATTTGGTTATGAAATTAACCCGTGCCAAGCTGGAAGAGCTGGTAATGGATTTGGTTGATAAAACATTCATTGCGGCCGAACAGGCGATTAAGGATTCGGGTTTTTCCAAAGCCCAGATTAACGAAGTGGTTTTGGTCGGCGGCATGACCCGCATGCCTTTGGTTTTAAAGAAAGTCGAAGAATTTTTCGGCAAAAAGCCCAATGTCTCGGTTAATCCGGATGAAGTTGTGGCCTTAGGCGCGGCCGTGCAAGCCGGCGTACTGCAAGGCGACGTTAAGGATGTTTTACTCTTGGATGTTACGCCTTTAACTTTGGGCATTGAAACTTTGGGCGGCGTAATGACGCCGCTGATTGACCGCAACACCACTATTCCCACTTCCAAGAGCCAGATTTTTTCCACGGCTGCCGATTCGCAAACCAGCGTGGAAATCCATGTTTTACAGGGCGAGCGCAAAATGGCCGAAGACAATAAAACTTTGGGCCGCTTCATTTTATCCGGCATTCCGCCGGCTCCCAGGGGCGTGCCTCAAGTGGAAGTAACTTTTGATTTGGACGCCAACGGCATCTTAAATGTTAAAGCCAAGGATAAAGCCACCAATAAGGAGCAATCCATTACCATTACCGCTTCTTCGGGCTTGTCCAAAGACGAAGTGGAAAAGATGCGCAAGGAAGCGGAAATTCATGCTGCCGAAGACGAAAAAAAGAAAGAGCTGATCGATTTAAGGAACAATGCCGACAGCGTAATTTACCAGACCGAAAAAATCCTCAAGGAATCCGGCGATAAAGTGCCGGCCGAGGTGGTAAAGGAAGTTAATGAAAAAGTTGAAGTTTTGAAAAAGGTTAAAGATGGCAGCGATGCTGCAGCTATAAAATCGGCCTTTGAAGATTTAAACCAAACCGTGCAAAAAATCGGTTCGGCCATGTATTCCGCCTCCGCCCAAGGCTCCGGCGGACAAGCAGGCCAGCAATCAAGCGGACAGGCGGGTGCATCCTCCGAAGCTCCGCAAGGAGCGAAGGAGGAACCAGTAGAAGCCGAATATGAAGAGGTTAAAAAATAATTGATCTAAAATTATGGATTTTGAACAACAACCGATGCCCAAGCCGGAAAGTGAACAATTAAAAGGTATGGTGGTTTGCGCTTGGTGTAAAAAGGAAATAGGCAGATGGGAAGGGCCTGGTATTAGCCACGGCATTTGCTCGGATTGTAAAAAAACATATATAGATCCGGAAATGGAGTTATTAAACAGCAAAGAAAAGAAAAATTAAATGGCAAAAGATTACTATTCCATTTTAGGCGTGGCCAAAACGGCCACGCCTGAAGAAATTAAAAGCGCTTTTAGGAAAAAGGCCCATCAGCACCATCCGGACAAATCCGGCGGCAATGCCGAAAAATTCAAGGAATTAAACGAGGCCTATCAGGTGCTGGGCAATCCGGAAAAGCGCAAAACCTATGACCAATTCGGCTCCGAGGCCTTTTCTCAAGGAGCGGGTTTTGGCGCTGGCGGCGGCCAGGGCGGATTTAATTGGTCCGATTTTAGCCGCCAGTCCGGTTTTGGCGCTTCCGGTTTTAGAAACCAGGATTTTAATATTTCCGATTTGGGCGAGATTTTCGGCGATTTCTTCGGCGGCGGCAGAAGTTCTACCAGGCAGCGTACGCACGGCGAAGACTTGGAAGCCGGCATTACCATTAGCTTGCAAGACGCGGTTTTTGGCGCGGAAAAAGTTTTGGAATTAACCAAAGAAATAACCTGCGATCATTGCCAAGGCAATGGCGCCGAGCCGGGCGTTAAAATAAATACCTGCAAAACCTGCAAAGGTTCGGGCCAGGTTACCATTTCGCAAGCCACTTTTTTTGGCAATTTCCGCTCGGTGGCGGCTTGTCCGGATTGCAATGGCGAAGGCCAGGTGCCTGAAAAAAAGTGCATTGTTTGCGGTGGGCGGGGTTTTAAGCGGGGCGTGGAAACGATCAAGGTAAAAGTTCCGGCCGGAATATCCAGTGGCGAAACCTTAAAGCTTTCGGGCAAAGGCGGCGCTGCCGAACGCGGCTTAAGGCCGGGCGATTTGTATATTAATATCAAAGTTTTGCCCCATCCGCTGTTTAAGCGTTCGGGCGATAATTTGCTTACCGTTAAAAATATCAGCTTTAGCCGGGCCGCTTTGGGCGATAAGGTGGACGTGGAAACTTTGGACGGCCAGGTCAGTTTGAAAATTCCGGCCGGCACTCCCGGCGGCCAGCAGTTCAGCATTAAAGGCAAGGGCGTAGTCAAGTTGCATGGCCATGGCCGAGGGGATTTATTAGTGGAAGTAAAAGTTATTATACCTAATAATTTATCGCGCTCACAAAAAAAATTGTTGGAAGATTTAGCTAAAGAAGGACTTTAAATATTAAAAAATTCATAGTACCCCGCACCACTCGCCGTGAACCATTCGCTTCGCTCAGGTATCACGCCTCGGGTGCGGGGTTAATAAATTCTACAGCTCATTTTATTCGCTGTGAATTTATTAAAAAAAAGAGGCCAGCTGTCCACGAATGGACGGCTGGCTTCTTGGTTTTTCGGCTTAGAGCCGCGATGACTTTAACAGAATCTTCCCGGCGTTTTCCGAGAAGAGCCCGTTTCGGTCATTTAAACTTACCAATACCAAGCCGTTTTGCCTGGCCTGATAAGTTTCAGGACGATCCAGTATTGCCCAGGTTTGGCCGGGCAGCTTAATCAGCAAGGCGCCTATTGGTGCTTCCGGAGCCGGGTAATCGTTTGGACGTTCCTTTACCGTTCTAGCCAAGCGGCCGGTAACAATTCCCCGAAGGGATTTGCTGCCGCCGTCGGTATGGGTGCGGCAGTAATCGCACCGGCACCTGTCCCAGATAAGCGTATCCGATAACAGTGTCGGCACAATCCGGAAGGATTCGCCCTCTGTTACCAAGCCCAATGCCACCTCGCCTTGGCTGATATCGTAAACAAACGAATCAGGCAGTGAGGCGGCCAAACTAGGGTTTGGCGTTTCTCCGGTATCAGCCAGCGCTTTTTGGCAGCTGTCTTGGTAAGCCCAGGCCTGGTTCGGGTCCGGGAAATACCTTAACAACGCGCTTAACACCAGTCCGGTGTGGCCAGTTGCCCGGCGGCTTCGCTGGTTAACAAGCCAAATTTTTCTGAACATTTGCCTCGGTTCAGAAAAGACAACGTCGCCGTAAATAACAATCTCACCGGCTGAAATCGTTATTGGCGTTTCCGCGAACATCAAGTCCGTCAGATTAGTGGAATCCAGGCAGACCGCCAGTTTTTCTTCACTGATCCAAACGCTTTCGTCGAGCAGCAGGGCGGCTTCGTTATTCCTGACGATTTCGTTGCGGTCAGCATCGGCGTAAGCCACTCGAGCGTCGCCTTTGATGGGCAGATTTTTTATTACCGCACTGGCGGCAATGACGATCATGCCAGCGGCAACCAGCACGATGATTAGAGTTTTTGGTCTCATTGAGTTGCCTCCGGCAGTTTTGGTTTCCTACTTACCGTAAACGCTCCGAACAATCCGATCAGCGTTACGGCGAGTAATGTACGCCGACTATTGACGATGTCCAGCCAGAATCCTTTTATCGAGCTATCCAACCCTAAAGCCGCAGAAGCGGTTTCGGAGTTTGGTGCCACGACAAAGAAGAAAATGGCCATGAATGCCAGGAACCCAAGGCAGGCCTCGGTATAGAAGAAGATGGTTTGCGCCACCTCCTCTGCTTTCTGCTTCGCTTCATTCAACATCCCGTTCACTTCTCGCCAGTTATCATCCCAGGCCTGTTGGTCGGGATGACTTTGATCGCCTTCCGGTTTTTCCATCAGCTCAAAGAGCTGGCGGATTTCTTCGGGCGATTTCTTGCCCCAGGTGTTCAACTGGATGGCGATTACTTTTCCCAGGCGGGGTATCCATTCCACCAGTTTGCCCGGTAGTTTGAGCATTTTGCCGATCTCTCCAAGTAGGCCCTTGCCTATCATGAAGGCGGGGTAGACCCCTGCCAAAGCGGCAAATCTAGCGCCAAAGACCATAATCCCCAGCGCAGCAAATACCGCCTGCTCAAACAGCATTAGCAGGCCCAAGCCCACTATTGCCCAGCCCAGAAGCCATGAACTTATTACCCAGTGGCCGGTATAACCGCACCACAGGCCTGCCACACTCATGGCCAGCAGCACCCCGATGCAAATCAGGGCGATGATGCCGGCTCTTCGCACCTGCCATTGTATTCGCTCGCCAAATTCCTTGTAGTGGATTTCGGCCAGTGTGTTTTTACCCTGGACGATCATGTCGGCGATGGTTAAAACCAACACTCCAAGACGATCGATAAAACTCCAGAGTTGGTCCAAGATTGAATTCATGCGTTCTCCTTAGTGTTGGAGGCGGTTACATAACCGCTCTTTTGCTTGCGCAAGAGCATTAGCGCTGCTTTCCCGAGATGCCCGAGCACGTTCGCTAAACCGTTCGTTGAGGTGTTTATCAGCAGCTTTCAAGCCGACAACAAACATTGCCCAACCTTGCTTACGCCACTTTTTCAGAGTGGCGGGCCAGTCGGCAACATGCAACATCACGCCGGCTAGCCGTTTTTTCAACGTTTCATCGGCGTAAAGCGAATTCAAGTGCATCAGGCGCACTACCTCATCTCGATTGGCCCGGCCTTTTGCTTCCAGCTGTAAAAAGTCGCGAATCAGAAAGTCGTACGATTCAAACAGGACGGTGTAGTTCTCCCGCTTTTCGAAATCGAAATCGTTCAGAAAGAAAGCGAAATTTTTTTCCACCACGGAAAGCGGTTTTTTGCCTCCTTCTTTTTCTCCGGGTTTCGATGCTTTTCCTTTAGCAGGCGGCTCTTCTTCCTTATAGGTAAGAGCCAATTCGCTGATGGAAATCACTCCGAATTCTTGATGCTCGGGTTCGGTTAAGAACCCAATTAGGCGTAGTAGCGCACTGTAGTTTTTTTTGCCACGCACCTTGCGGTACATGGCTTTGATCAGGTTGAATACACTGTCGTCCCAGTGTCCCTTGACGTTGAACACGTCTTGAGAAATACGATCGACCCACTTCTCAGCCGCTACTCCCAAGGTTTTGAGTATATTGTTGAGCATGGCCTCAAGGGTGAGTCGGATGGCAGATTTTGCCGTTTCCGAACCTTCTGGCATTTTAATGCCTCCTTTTGTATTGTGTTGTTTTTGATTGAATTTCAACGAACTCAAACATTTAAATCTAGCAGATTATAATGATTTTGTCAAGCGCATTGCGGGTTGACAAAATCTTAAAAAAGAGTACAATGCCCAAGTTATCTAACTGCCATACTATGACTAATCAAAAAGGTTTTGCCATTATAGCTATTCCGCTGACTTTAGCCATTTTAGGCCTAATTGGCAGCAGCGTGTTTGCCAATCTGGACCATGCCAAGGGTTTGGAAGGAAAGCGCGACGAACAAAGAAAAGCCGACATGGTTGTTTTGCAGGACAAGCTTAAAACCTACCAAGCCGAACATAAAACCTATCCGGTCCAGAAAAAAGAGACCGTTCACGGCCAGGATATTTTAGCCGCGGCTTTAAAAGAGATCCCCAGGGATCCTTTGTCCGGCAGCGGCCTGTCGTACGGCTATTGGAGCGACGGCCAATCTTACAACTTGTGGTATTTTTCCGAAATCACCCGCCAGCAAATGGTGGTTTTCGGGGAATAAAAAAACTTTGCTTACGCTGTCATTGCGAGGAGCCGCGCGACGAAGCAATCCCGTTATTAATAACCATTAACATCGGGATTGCCACGCCCCTTCGGGGCTCGCAATGACAAAAGAGCAAAGTTTTTTTATTTTACAACCAACGCTTGTTTTTAAAATAAAGGATCAACGAAAGCATCACCGCCGCCATCAGGCCCACCGCCAGCCAAAAGCCATATGGATTGTTGGCTAAAGGCATGCCTGCGGTTTTCATGCCGAAAGTTACGGCAATCAAATTGGCCGGCAATAAAATTACAGAAATAATGGTTAAAATTTTAATGATGTCGTTTAAGCGGAAAGAAATCAGCGATTCGTTGGTATTGTGCAGGGCTTCCACGTTTTCTTTCAGGCTTTCCAAAGTGTCCCAGATATCCTTGCTTTGCTCCAAATTATTGGCCAGGTAAACCATTAAATTGGAAGGAATAAAAAATTTGTCTTTTTTGGCAATCAGCTTGCGCACCACGTTTTTATGGGCCTGGACGATTTTGCGGAAATTGATGATGTTGCGCTTGATGATCAGGATTTCCTTAACCATCTGTTTTTCCGAACCGGAAAAAATCGCTTTTTGCAGCTGGTTTATTTCTTCGCCGATATGGTCCAAAATAGGGTACAAATTAAGCTGCAATTTATCCAAGATTTCTGAAAACAGGAAAATAGGGTTAATGCCCAGGTATTTTTCGCGGTAGCCGTCGCTGGTTTGGCATTGCTCGAAGAATTTTAATAAAGGCAGCAGCTTGCCGTCGGTCACCGTTACCAAATAATCCGGCCCGATAAAAAAGTTGACTTCCGAAGCCATAATTTCCCGCTGTTCGCGGTCATAATAGGGGAAGGTCATCACTAAAAACAGATAGCTTTCGTATTCATCCAGCTTGGGGCGCTGGGCGGGCGAAAGGCAATCGTCCAAATCCAGCGGGTGGAATTTAAAGTTCTGCCTTAAATAATCTATTTCCCGCACGGTGTTTTTGCTTAAATGCACCCAGCGGACTTTGGCGGTTTTTATTTCTTTGACGTGTTTTGATTTTTCCATGTTGAAAAAGAAGCTTAGTTGAACTCCTTTTATTATACCACGTTTTGTTGTATAATTTAAGCAAGATGCCGCAAAATAACCTTGATGGCGCAATTAAAGAGGCCCGGGACGATTTAGCAGTTTTAGAGTCGCTTAGTCGGGCGGAAAAATCAGAGCCCCAAGCCGAAGCTCCAGAGGCCGTTTTTGAAATTAGTCCGGAAATTAAAGAAGCGATCAAGGAAACGGCTCCGACCGGCTTGGAACAAAAATTTTCCTCAAGTCCGGCCGCAACGGCGGCTGCTCCGGCGGCGGTTCAGCTAACCAGGCAGGTGGAAAGCATTTTAGCCGAAGATTTGGAGGAGGCCTACGCCAAAATGCCCCGCGCCAAACAGCAGGAGTTTAAAACTCAAGGCGAGGAAACGGCCCGTAAAATAGCCAAATTGTTGATTAGCGCCAAAGTTAAGGTTAAGGAGATTTTCTTGCTGATTTTTAAGTGGCTGCGGATTATTCCTGGCGTGAACAAGTATTTTTTGGAGCAGGAAGCGAAAATCAAAGCCGACCGCCTGCTGGCTTTAAAAGAAAGAATGCAAAAATAATGGCGATGTTTTTATTGGCCGTGCAGCTGGAGTTCGGTTCCGACTTGCCGGCTACCAATAATTTTAATCTTTTTTTAAACAGTCCGGTAATTGTCTCTCTTTTTTGGGCGGCAATTATTTTTTTGTTTTTGTGGGCCGGCCTGCATTTTTTAAGAAGGTGGTTGGCCAGGTCCTATCGTTTGCCCGCCGCTTTCAAGCAAAGGGTCTTGTTGGTTTCCGTGCCCAAAGAGTCCTTGCGCAAAAACGAAAAATCTCCCACGGCGCCGATTCAGCAGGCCCTAAAAGAGGAAATCAGCGTGGCCGAAGATTTATTTTCTGTTTTGGGCGGGTTAAGAGCCCAGCGCGGTTTGCATCAATGGCTGGTCGGCCGGACCGATTTGTTTTCCCTGGAAATAATTTTACAACAGGGTAAAATTTATTTTTATATTGCCGTGCCTGATTACTTGAAAGAAACCTTGGAACAGCAGATCCACGCTTCTTATCCGTTCGCTTTAACGGAAGAAGTGGAGGATTATAATATTTTTTCGGTTAAAGGCGAGCTGGCCGGCGCTTATTTGCGTTTGGCCCGGGATTTTATTTTTCCCCTTAAAACCTATGTAAAAATGGGCAGCGATCCGGTTGATGCCCTTACCAGTTCTTTGGCTAAAATCGCCGGTTTGGGCAATGCCGAAGCGGATAAAACGCTTTCGGCCGGCATTCAATTCGTGATCCGTTCTTCGCACCGAAGGTGGCACTGGCGCGGGGTTAGGGTAGCGCGGGAAGTTCAGCAGGGCCGGACCATGCGGGCCGCTTTAAGGCGGGCCGGGTTTGGCAATGTTTTTGATAAAATCGGCGGTTTTATCTGGGGCATCGTGACTTTTTTTTCCACTACCAAAAAAAGCGAGGAAAATCTTGGCCGGGCCGAATTGCAGTACCGCTTGTCGCCCATGGAGCAGGAACTAATCAAGGGCATTGAAGAAAAAACCAGCAAAGCCGGCTTGGATGTTAATTTGCGGCTGGTGGTTTCGGCGCCGACCAAGCAGCTGGCCGAAAATTATCTGGGCAACATGGTCAATGCTTTCGCCCAATTCAATATTTACCAGTACGGCAACGCTTTTAAGCGGGCCAAATTCGTTAATTTGCCCAAGCTGGTGACTGATTTTATCCAACGCGGCTTTGTGCCCAAGTACAATATGATTTTAAATGCCGAAGAAATGGCTTCGCTTTGGCATTTGCCTTTGCCTCGTTCGGAAACGCCGAATATCCATTGGTTGGAAGCCCGCAAAGCGGCGCCGCCTTTAAATCTTCCGGCGGAAGGAATTTTACTCGGGGATAATTTTTACCGCGGCTTGCGTACGCCGATCAGAATGGCCGAAGACGACCGCCGCCGCCATATGTACATTATCGGCAAATCCGGCACCGGCAAATCGGTTTTCCAGCAGAATCTGATTATCCAGGATATTGCCGCCGGCAAAGGCGTTTGCTTAATTGATCCGCACGGCGATTTGGTGGACGCTGTGCTGGAGCATATTCCGCCGGAGCGGGCCGATGACGTTATCTTGTTCGATCCGTCGGATACCGAGCGGCCGATCGGCCTCAATATGCTGGAATTTGAAAATCCGGAGCAGAAAACTTTTGTGATCAACGAAATGATCAATATTTTTGACAAGCTTTACGACCTTAAAGCCACCGGCGGCCCGATGTTTGAGCAGTATATGCGCAACGCCATGCTGTTGATGATGGAAGATCCGGCTTCAGGCTCCACCTTATTGGAAGTGCCCAAGGTTTTGGCCGATGCCGCTTTCCGAAAATTCAAACTTGAGAAATGCTTAAATCCGGTGGTTAAGGATTTTTGGCAGAAAGAAGCGGAAAAAGCCGGCGGCGAAGCATCGCTCGCCAATATGGTGCCTTACATTACCAGCAAGCTGACGCCGTTCGTTTCTTCGGATTTAATGCGCCCGATTATCGCCCAGCAAAAAAGTTCCTTCAATTTCAGGCAGGTTATGGATCGCGGCCAGATTTTGCTGATTAAATTGGCCAAAGGCAAAATCGGCGATTTAAGCGCCAACTTGCTGGGCATGGTCATCGTGGGCAAACTGTTGATTGCCGCTTTGTCCAGAGTGGATCTGCCCTTGGAAGAGCGCCGGGATTTTTATCTGTATATTGACGAGTTCCAGAATTTTATTACCGATTCCATTGCCATTATTTTATCCGAAGCCCGCAAATACCGGCTGTGTTTAATCGTGGCTCATCAGTATATCGGCCAATTAACCAGGAATAATAAGGATACCTCCATTAGAGATGCGGTTTTTGGCAACGTGGGCACCATGCTGGCGTTTAGAATCGGGCCCGATGACGCCGAACTGCTGGCCAAGCAATTCGCCCCGGTGTTTAACGAGTACGATTTAATCAATATTCCCAAATATAACGCTTACATCAAGCTTTTAATAGACAATCAAAATGCCCGGGCTTTTAATTTAAGCCCCTATCCGCCTACCGGCGGCGATAAAGCCATGGCTTTGCGCGTCAGGGAATTATCGCGCCTTAAATACGGCCGCGACCGGGCTTTGGCCGAGCAGGAAATTTTAACCCGGATGAGGCTGGTTTCTTAATTTTATGTTTCTGCCCACCCTGCTTATTTTAATATTTTTAATTCTTTTCGGCACCATGATCCGGGCCGGCTTTAGCGGTGCTCCCTGGGTGCCGACTTTTAATAAAAATCTGCTGGCCAGTTTTAAGCTGGCCGATATTAAGGCAAGGGAAACGGTTTATGATCTGGGTTGCGGCGACGGCCGCTGGCTAACCGCGGCGGCCCGCTTAACGGGAGCAAAAAAAATAATCGGCGTGGAAATTTCTTTATTGCCTTATGTTTTGGCGCAAGTGCGCCGCTGGCTTAGCCCGAATCGCGCGCGGATTAAAGTTTGCTGGCGGAATTTTTACCAGCTGGATTTAAGCGGGGCCGACGTGATTTATATTTTTTCTCTGCCCAAAGTTATGGCCAAGCTGGAGCCCAAATTTAAAAAAGAATTGCATCCCGGCGCCCGGGTGGTTTCTTTGGCTTTTAAATTGCCAAACTACCAGCCGGCCGAAGTGTTTAAAGCCACAGCCAACGGCATGCCCCTGTATTTATATCGTTTCTAACCCCGCGCCGCCTCGGCTGTGCTCGGGGCGCGGGGTAAAGTTATTCACACCTTGGCTGTTTGACAACCCTGAAAAAGTTGTTATATTGAGTTTAATAGCTAAAATCAAAATATTTAAATAAAAATAAAAATCCGCCAGCTTCCGCGTTGAGGCGAAGGCGGAAAAAATAAATATGAAAAATTTGGAAGAGCTAAAACAAATTTTGGATAACATAGAAATTCAGGTGCAGAAATGCAAAGTGCTTTTGGCCGGCGGCAGTTTGAATCCCTTGGACGATATCGATTACAGCAAAAAAGCGGCCAAGGTGGGTATGGAAGAAATGAAAGCTTTAAGCAGCGAACGGATCGTGGAAGGGGTGTTTGACGGACAAAAAATGATCGGCCCGGACGGCAAGGAATATTCGGTGCCGGCCAATTATATTTCCAAATCAAAATTGGTGGAAGGCGATATTTTAAAATTGTCGATCGACGAGGCCGGCAATTTTGTTTATAAGCAGATCGGCCCGGTAGAGCGGGAACGTTTGGTTGGCAAGGTGATTAAAGATGAAGCCACCGGCGAATACCGCGTTTTGGCCGATAACAAGGTGTACAAGGTTATTTTGGCCAGCATTACCTATTTTAAGGGCAGCATCGGCGATGAGGCCGTAATTTTAGTGCCCAAAGGGGCCGAAAGCCAGCACGCGGCCATAGAAAACATCATTAAAAAATAAAAAAATCTTGCCTATCGCTGTCATTGCGAGGAGCCGCGCGACGAAGCAATCCCGATGTTTATACCAAGTACAACGGGATTGCCACGCCCCCTCGGGGCTCGCAATGATACATAGTAGGCAAGTTTTTTTTATTTGCCTTTTAACCGTTATTTTGTTAAAATGCTTTTGCTATGTCTACTACCTTATACCGCAAATACCGGCCGCAGAAGTTTTCCCAAGTGGTGGCCCAAAACCATATCAAGGTAACTTTGCAAAACGAAATTTCTTCGGGCAAGCTGGCCCACGCTTATTTATTTTCCGGCCCCCGGGGCATCGGCAAAACCACCATTGCCCGGATTTTGGCCAAGGCCCTAAATTGCCAGAATCGCCGGGGTTTTGAGCCCTGCGACGAGTGCCCCAGTTGCGTGGAAATCCGCGAAGGCCGTTCTTTGGATTTAGTGGAAATTGATGCCGCTTCCAATCGGGGCATTAACGAGATCCGGGAACTGCGAGAGCAAACCAAATACACCCCGCTTAAGGAAAAATACAAGGTTTTTATAATAGATGAGGCGCACATGCTTACCAACGAGGCTTTTAACGCCCTCTTAAAAACCTTGGAAGAACCGCCCGCGCACGCCATTTTTATCCTGGCCACCACCGAAATCCATAAAATTCCTGAAACCATCATTTCCCGCTGCCAGCGTTTTGATTATAAAAAAGTGCCGTTAAACGAAATTATTCTGCATCTGGAAGATTTGGCCTCTCGGGAAGATGTTAAGGTAGCCGGCGCCGTGATAAAAAATATCGCCCGGATTTCCGAGGGCTACCTGCGGGACGCGGTTTCGCTTTTGGGCCAGATTTTGTCTTTGGGCGAGCGTGAAATCACCGAAGAACAGGCCAGTTTGGTTTTACCCAAGAGCCATTGGCAAAAAGTCATGGAGTTTATCAATTTTTTGTTTTTGGGCCAAACCAAGGAAGCCATCCAGATGATCAATGTCTTAATGGAAGAAGGGGTGGATTTGGAGCACTTCGCCAAAACCGCCGTGGAAACTTTAAGAAAAATTTTATTGGCCAAGGTTACCGGCGATTGGCAGGAATTGGGCTGGGAAGCCGGCGAAGAGCGCTTGCGCCAATTGGTTTTAAACACCAAGGAAATTTCAACCGCCTCTATGGTTAAGGTTTTGGAAATATTTTTGGAAGCCTTGCTCGGCTTAAAGCAAACCGCCATTATCCAGCTGCCTCTGGAAATTGCCGCGGTTAAATCGGCCGAGGCCCTGGGTAAAGTTCAGCCGATATTAACTGCTGAAAAAGCGGTTCAAAAACCGGCGGTCGAAAAATCAGTTCCCCAAGAGCCGGAAATTCAGGAAGCCGGCGCCATCAATCTGGAAACGGTCCGCCAAAAATGGCCGGAAATTATCGAGGCCCTAAAGGATTACAACCATTCTTTGTCCATGTTTTTAAAATCAGGTTATCCTGTGGCAGTGCAGGGCAAAAAAATCGTGGTGGGCTTCAAATACAATTTCCATTACGAAAGAATTAAGGAAGATAAAAATTTAAGGATGGTGGAAGAGGTTTTAAGCAAGGTGTTTTTAAAGCCCCTGTCCATTTTGGGCAAAATAGATGAAAGTTTCGGCAACGGCTTATTGGACGATCTGGCTGGACAAAAAGGCGATAATCTGGTAAAGGGTGTAATTGATGCCCTTGGCGGGGAAGTGGTAAAATGAAAGGCATTATAATAATATATTTGTTTTCGGAGATCGTCTAATGGTAGGACAGCAGATTCTGGCTCTGCTAATCGGGGTTCGATTCCCTGTCTCCGAGCCAAAGAAACTAATTTTTAATCTTTACGCATACGCATATGGCAAAAAGAGAGCATGCCTTCGGCCGAAGGCAAAAATCGCATTCCCATAAAACCAAGAAGAGATTGGAAGTAAAAAGATTGATGCTGGAAGCCCGGGCTAAGAAAAAGCGCAAATAATTTTCGGTTTTTTGTTTGAGGGGCGCAATATATTGCGCCCTTACATTATTTTTTCTTTTCCTCGTCAGCCGGTACTGGGAAAAAAGGATTTTTTACGCCTGCCAAATTTATCGGTTCAGTGGAGCTGGCCGCTAAAAATTTAATAATCGCTTCGGCTTTGTCTTTTTCCACTTCCCGCAAAGAAACGCTTTTCAGGTATTTATTAATATTATCGGATAAAGCAAACGATTCCAGATATTTCTTATAGGTAGTAAAACCGAATAAACCAACGATTAATATAATTATCGCAGCCATTAAAGCATAGAAGAATTTTATATTTAATTTTGGGTTTTTAAAAGCCATAATTACGGTTTTAACCAATAGGTATTGGTCAATAATTTAATTTCCAGCGAATTTTGGTCTAGCTGGGTTAAGCTGATGGCGTTAACGTTTAAACTAAAGCGGCGCTGGCTTAAATCGGCCAAATAAGCCAGCAGATCGTTAAAGCCGCCTTTTAACTCCAAGGACAAAGTTAAGGCCTCCAGTTGGTCGGAATAATTAACCCGATCGGGGCTAAGGTTCAATTTTTGGGTTAAATTATGGGTGGCGGCCAGTTGTTCCAAATCCGTGATTAATTTTAATTCCTGGCCGCTGGCGGTGAATAAATCTTCGGCTTCGGGAATAAGAGCGTTAAAAGCCGAATAATCTTCCTGGGCTTTATCCAGGCTGCTGCCGGCTTTAGACTGGGCGGCTAATTTTTGTTCACCATCTTTTAAGGCGGCGTAAAAGTCGTTAACCCGGGCGATAAAAGGCAAATTGAAGGCCAATAAAACAAAGCCGAAAACGGTCAAAAAGATGGCCAGTTTAATCAGTTCCGCTTGGTTGAAGATTTTTTTAATCATTTTATTTTGCCGCTAATAGAAAAAGTGATATTCTGTTTTTCCAAATAGTTTTCCAGCGGGGATTGAATATTGGAAAAAACAGCCGCTTTATCCAAATTGTCCTTGAAGGCAATTAAACCCTCCCGGGTTTTGGCATAGCCCTTAAGCGTAAAATCGGCTGAACTTAAATTGGCGGAAAAATCACTTAAAGCCACGTCCTGGGGCGCGGCGGCGGCTAAAGCCAGCAACAGCCGATTCCAGTTATAAGCTTCGACGGTAATTTTGGTTAAATCCAGGATTTTTTGGTTTAAAACCGATATTTTTTGGGTGGTTTCCTGGTTTTGTCCGGCAATGGATTTTTTAATCGCCGCATTGTTTATTTCCAAATTATTAAGCTGCCGCTGTAAAGGCAGAGAAACAATCGCCAAGGCCACGCTTAAAATAATCAAAACGCCCAAAAAATTCTTAATTAAAACATGCCCATAGCGGATTTTTAAATAATGCTGCTGCTGGGGTGAAATTAAATTTAAGGAAATCATATGAATTATTGGTATTGCCTTAGAGCCAGGCCGATCGCCGTGGTGTAAGATTGTATTTCGCTAACGGGTAAATTTATTTTACCAGCGGTTAAATTAAGCAGGGGGTTGGCCCGTTCAACCGGCAAATTAATTTTTTCGGCTAAGAACGGCGCCAGATTTTTTAAATTGGAGCCGCCGCCGGTTAAATAAACTTTGGCGATTTTACTGGCACTGTTAAAATGTTCGTAATAAAAATATTTGGCTTCTTTGATTTGTTCGGCTAAAGCGCTTAAAGGCCGGTCTAAAACTTTTTTTAAACCTCCGTCGGCCAGGGTGGCATCCAGGCCGATTTTCTTTTTAATTTCCTCGGCTTGGTCCGCGGTTAATTTTAATTTGGCGGCCAAGCATTTGGTTAGATCGTTGGAAGAAGTTTTTAAAGACAGGCTGAAAGGAATATAATCCTTTTCATAAACAAACAGGCCGGTCCGGGAAGCGCCCAGATCGATAACCATAATCGGTTCGGCCAAGGTTTTGCGCAAGGGGAAGAGGCTGCGGGCAATGGCCATGGCTTCAATTTCCAAAACCACCGGCATAATGGCGGCTTGGGCTAAAACTTGCTGGTAATTTTCCACCACTTCTTTGGGGCAAACGCCGATAATCACCTTGGTTTTATCGCCCTGCCAGAGCGGCTGCCAATCCAGGTAAACTTTATCCAAAGTGTAGGGGATGTGTTTTTTGGACTCTTCAATCACCTCGTCCACGATATTTTGAACTTTGGCGTAAACGATATCGATGACCTTGATGAAAGTTTTCGGTTCCGGCAGGGAAGCCACGGCGTAGCGGGTAAAGATTTTTTGGCCCTGGTCGGTTTGGATCAGCTTTTTTAACAAATGAACCGCTTCCGTTTTTTTAACAAATTGGCCGTCGGCAATTATCCCCGGCTCCATTTTTAAAGAATTATAAGCGGAACAGTAAATTTTGGCGCCGATTTTTTTTAATTCCACCAAACGCAAATAATTCTCGCTGATATCCAGGCCGAAGTAATTTTGAATGAAATTAAATTCCATAAGCCGTTTAATTATAGCACAAAAAGCGGTTTTTTAATACTCTTCTTCCCAATGGTCAACGTTGATAATCGGCGCCGCTTGGGGCAAACCTAAAGTGCGTTTGATTACCGCTTCATTGTAATTGATTACCAAGGTTTGCCATAAGCTGGAAACCGTAAAAGTTCTGGTGATAAAACCGCCGTTTAAATTGAAATTTAAGCCGTAGGCGTCGATTTTAAATTCGTCATTGGCGTAAATTAAGCCGTTAACCGCCAGGGTATCGGCATAGCTGCCGACATTGATTTTTCTTTTAGCCAAGAGCCCGGCCGGCCCGGAACCGGGATCGTTAATGGTCAGGATCGGTCCGCTTAGCCAAAACGGCCATAAATCGGCACCAATGCTGATATTGCCGCTCGCCACCAGCGCGCCGTTCACGGTTAAATTAACGCCTCGGGGAATGGTTAAATTGCCGTCTACAAAAATAAGGCCGTTAAGCGTTAAAGTGGGATGCTGATTAAGCAGTTGGTCAAATTGATTAGAAGTGTAAACAGCAGTGGCGCATTTCAGTAAAGAAGCGGCGTTATTTGAATCAAAATCAATCTGGGCCATTTCCTGCTTAGCCGGCTTGGGCGGATGATCCTTGTCATAAAGATGGGCGGCGTTAAGGTGTGAAAGCCAGGAAATGCTGATATTATTCGCTGCCGAAGCATTGCCATCTACATTAATTGTGCTGCTTAGGTTAACCTTGATATTATTATTGGCAAAAATACCGGCATTAACAAAATGAGCGTTAACGCCGTTAAAATTAAGTTCATTATCCGAAAATAAAGCCACGCTGGAGGTGGCCGCCGGGCCTTGCGCCTGAAAAACAGTGGTTTTTACCACCCTTTGGGATTGTTTATCGCCTAAATTTAAGTGCCCGGTAACTACCACCTGGGCATTGCCCAGGCCGTTATTTTGGGCCGCCACGTGATACGATTGATTGGCATCCATGGGATTGGCCAGATCAAAACTGGTTTGCCAATCGGGGTCGGTTTGAAAATTAACGAGCCAGGTCGGGTCGTGGCTGACTTTCCAAATAGCCTGCTGAATGCCGGCTTCGGTTAAGTAATAAGCTTCGGTAGCCAGATATTGGCTTTGGGCGATTTTTTTTTCGGTTACGATAAAATCCAAAAAATAAGTAATGGATAAAAGCAGGGCCGCCATGACGGTGACCACCAAAATTAAAATCATGCCCGATTGTTTTTGGCTTGTTCGCATAAAATTACAATCTGGTATTGCGGCCCCAAACGCCGGTATAAAAATGCGCGGTTGAGAGGCCTTTAGTCAGCCAGATTTCCATGTAAGTTACGCCGGCACCGTAAAATTTTATCTGGTTAACGTATTCGGCGATGTCCCGCTCTTCCAAAACCGAACTTTGCGGCAGCTGGCCGAATGCATCGCGGGCATTCCAATGAACGTAAACGCCGGGTTCGGTGGCAAAATAGTAAACCAGCCGCTGGCGTTTAACCATCCCGTTGTTTAAAAAATAACGCAAATATTGAATATCAGGCACGTCGTGGCCGTCGGCAAACATAATTTCGGCCGCCGGCGGAAAACCCTGGGTGGTTTTAGCGGGCGGCAGCGAAGTGGCAATTTCCGGAGTTTGCCTAAGTTCCCTGGTTAAGCGGTCCAAAAAAATCCGGCCGTTCTGGGTAATTTCCAAAGCGGCGTCGCCTTTTTTAAACGACTGTTGGGAAACTAAAAAAATATCATAGGTGATTAAAGTGATAATTATCGTAATGCCCAAAACCGTCAGCACTTCGGTTAAGGTAAATCCACGCTGATTTTTTTTCCGGCAATTTTTCATCAATAATTGGCGATTAAAGTCATTAAATTAATTGAAGTAGTGGCTTGATCGGCCCGATCTTTCCAAAAAACCGCTACCTGGATTTTTTTCAAGCCGATGTCGGCGCCAACGGTTTGCAAATCGCCGTTGACGTAATTTACCGTAGTGGTCCGGGAGTAGTGGCTAAAATCCGGATCAATGGCGGAGAGCGAAGCCTCCCGCGCCTGGCCAACGGTTACGCCGGAATACTGCGAACTGATAATTTCTTCAATTCGGGCCTGGGCCAAAGCCACGGCCACGGTTTTATGCTGGGCGCTTAAAGTGAAGCCTAGGCCTGTTGGGAAAACGCCGGCCAAATAAACAACGGCAATGATAAAAACCGCCAAAGCGATTAGAGTTTCCACTAAAGTAAATCCCTTAGGGACGGATCTTGGTTGTTTAAAGCATTTCCCAGGTAACATAACCGGATGGTTTAAGATAAATTTTTGTTCTTTTGCCGGAAGAGCCGTGGCTTAAAAAAATTTCACCGCTAAAATCCGCCGCGCCGGTGGGATTAAAAACCGCCTCGTTGTTAACCAAGCCGGTAATAGTGGAAAAATAGATATTGCCGCCCAGGTGAAAATTACCGATCACCGTAGCCGGAGAGGTTTTTTTAACCAAGGCATAAGCGTTGGATTGCAAGTTCATTTGCAGAGAATATTTTACCTGTTCAGTAACGGTATCCTGCTGGGCCAATTTTAAATTGCCGATAAAAGCCAGGGTGCTGTTTTTTAAATCCTGATCCTGCAAATAATCCCTAAAACTGGGATAAAAAATCGCGGCTAAAATAGCAATTATGGCGATAACCGTCAACAGCTCAAAAAGCGTGAATCCCGCCCGGCTCTTTTTTAAATTAGTTAACATACTGGGTTAAAGTGTACATTGGCATGATAATCGCCACGGCCATCAGGCCGACGCCGGCGCCCAAAACCAATAAAAGGATGGGTTCGATTATGGAGGGCAGGGTTTTCATGGTTTGGTCTATTTCTTCTTCGTAAAAATCGGCCAGCTCGCCTAAAATTTCATCAACCGTGCCGGTTTCTTCGCCGGCCGCCGTCATTTGAACGATAACCGGCGGATAGAGCTGCGGGTATTTTTCCAAAACCGAAGTTAAAGTTGAACCGCCCCTTAAACTTTCCACCGAAGCCAGTAAGGACTGGCGGTAAAGGCGGTTGCCTAAAATTTCCCCGGTAATTTCAAAGGCCTTCATAATGGCAATGTCGGTTTTAATCAGCGAACTAATGGTGCGGGCGAACCTTGCTAAATTGATTTTTTTGACGATCGTGCCGAAAATGGGAATATGGATGAAAAGGTAATGGTAATAATATTTGGTTTTTTCCATCTTTAAGGTAACGATCACAAAAATTACGGCTAACACAGCCAAAACGGCGCAGAGGATGCCGTTATGGGTGATAAAATTGGAAACGCCGATTAAAAATTTGGTGGCCGGCGGCAACTGGGCGGCCATTTGATCGAAAATTCCGATGATTTTGGGCACCACGAAAATCATCATGCCGATGCCGATGCCCGCCATGGCGATAACCACGATCATCGGGTAAGCCATGGCCGCCATCACCTTGCTTTTCAGCTCATGGCTTTTTTTAATTTGCAGATAAATTTGCTTCAAGACCGCCTCCAGCCGTCCGGAAATTTCTCCGGCTTCCACCATGCTGATGAACAAATGGCCGAAAACGCTTTCGTATTTTTTCAAGCTGTCGGTAAAAGAAACGCCTTTTTCCGTATCGTAAGCCAAAGCCGTGATAATTTTTTTAAAGCGCTTGTTTTTGGTTTGTTCGGCCAGGGTTTTTAAGGAACGGTCCAAAGCCAAACCGCTCCGGATCATCACCTGTAAATTTTGCACGAAAAAAATCTTTTCCTTGGCGGAAATGCTGCTGATTTCCTCCGAACGAGCCAATAAAGCTTTAAACCAGATATTAGTTTTAGAATTTTGTTCCGGCGAGGTTTCTTTTGTTTTTAAATCCAAAACCATACGAATTAATTTTTAATTGTTATTCCTGGGTAACGCGCAAAACTTCTTCAACGCTGGTTACGCCGGTAATGGCTTTAATAAAGCCGTCCTGGGTAAGGATAACCATGCCTTCGGCAATCGCCTGGTTGAAAATTTGTTCTACCGAAGCTTTTTCCGTAATTAAACCGGCGATTTTAGGGGAAACTTCCATTAATTCATAAATGCCCACCCGGCCTTTATAGCCGGTTTGGCCGCATTTTTTACAGCCTTTGCCCCGATAAAACAGCACTTCGTCCAAAGAAGAGGCCTTATCCTTGGCCAGCAGGCCTTCTTTGATTAAAAATTCAAAGACCTTTTTTAAATTAAAATGCCGATCCAGCTCCTCGATCATTTTCTTGTCCAAGGTATAGCTGTAAATGCAGTTCTTGCAGATTTTTCTAACCAAGCGCTGGGCCATGATTAAATTGGTGGTGGAAGAAACCAGAAAGGAGGGAATGCCCATGTTAATCAGGCGCTGGGGCGAAGAAACCGCGTCGTTGGTGTGCAGAGTGGATAAAACCAAATGTCCGGTCATGGCGGCGTTGGCGGCAATTTCCGCGGTTTCCTTATCGCGGATTTCGCCCACCATGATAATATTGGGATCCTGCCGCAGCAGCGCCCTTAAGCCCTTGGCAAAGGTGAAATCGATTTTTGGGTTAACCTGGCTTTGGTTGATTCTGGGCATGCGGTATTCAATCGGGTCTTCAATGGTGGCGATATTAACAGCGGGTTTGTTTAAAACATTCATAATGGTGTACAAGGTGGTGGTTTTGCCCGAACCGGTCGGGCCGGTGACCAAAATAATGCCATGGGGCTTGCTGATGCCGGTTTTTAAAAGCTCCAGCTGTTTTTTTTGCAAACCCAGATCTTCCAGGCTTAAAGTTTTGGTGGATTCGTTTAACAATCTTAAAACCACTTTTTCGCCGTCAAAAACCGGAATAATGGAAACGCGGAAAGCCACTTTATACTGGGGCGAAGAAATTTTAAAGCGGCCGTCCTGTGGCAGGCGGTGTTCGTCCAGTTTTAAATTGGCCAAAACTTTGATTCTGGCCACCAAGCCGGCTTGGACCGATTTCGGCAAAGTCATAACTTCCTTAAGCATGCCGTCCAGCCGATAGCGGATGACCACGTTTTTTTCCGTCGGTTCGATATGGATATCGGAAGCGTCTTCAAAAATGGCGTATTCCAGCAAAGTATCCACCACCCTAACGATCGGCAAATCCTGGGCCAGCTCCTTTAATTCCTGGTCGGTTTTTTCGCCCGGTTCGTCCTGCTCGGCCTTGCCGATGTTTTGAAATTCCGCTTCCAAGCTTTGGTGATACTGTTTTAAAGCTTCTTTAATGGTTTTGGGCGTGGCCAGGTGAATGACCAGATTTTTTTCCAGCCGCTTTTTAAGAAACTCGATGGTTTGCAAATCGGTGGGGTCGGTGGTGGCGATTTTAATGCCTTCGTCGCTTTCGCCGAAAGCCACGATTTCGTGGGCCTGGGCAATGGGCTCGGGAACGAAAAAGAGGATATCTTTGCGGATATTCTCGTCCTTTAAATCCACTAAGGGCAGTTTAAAAAAATCAGCCGCCAAATTATAAAGCACGCTTTCGGAAACTAGATTTTTTTCCAAAAGGTAATAAAAAAGGGTGGTTTTTTTCTCCTGGCATTCTTTAAAGGCGTCTGC
This sequence comes from Candidatus Komeilibacteria bacterium, assembly GCA_026396575.1. Classification (GTDB taxonomy): domain Bacteria; phylum Patescibacteriota; class Patescibacteriia; order UBA1558; family UBA10009; genus JAPLWM01. The sequence goes on along the minus strand of JAPLWM010000020.1, from coordinate 52,196 downwards.
CAATTTTTTAGCATCGATTAAATCGTCCTTGGTTAGCAGGTCTTTTAGCTTTTTATCCTCAATCATAGGCAAATTGACAAATGTTAATGAATAAATTATAACATAAATCCGGCCTCTCGTCATTTCCCGGATATTTTGCTATAATAGCCCTGCTGTTTTTAAAAACTTTTTATAAGCGACATTATGAAAAATATCAATGTTTTCCTGGGCCGGTTTTACAAAGAGTCGGCTTTATTTTTACCGCTGCTGGCCGCTTTGTTTATCAATGCTTTTATTTGGCTGCTGATTATTTGGCGCTTGCCGGCTTCGGCCGCTTGGATACCCCTTTACTACAATGTTTATTTCGGCATCGGCTGGATCGGCCAATGGATCAATGTTATTTATTACCCGGGCTTAAGCTTGTTAATCCTGATAATTAACTTAATCATCAGCGGCTTAATTTACGATCGCCAGCGACAGCTGGGCCTGGCCTTGGCCTGGGCCGGCCTGGGCGTGCAGGTTTTCGTCCTGATTACCGTTCTTTCCCTGATTATCAACTACTTCAGTTAACCCTATGCCGGTCAATTTTATCATCATTAAGATTTTTCTTTTAACCACGGTTTCTTTTATTTTGGCTTTTTTATTAACTCCGGCGCTGACTCATTTTTTATACCGCTATAAAATGGGCAAGCAGATCAGAAATGAAAGTTCCAGCCCGATTTTTTTCAAATTGCACCAGCATAAAAGTGGCACGCCCACCATGGGCGGCATCATTATCTGGCTGACCACCTTGCTCTTGGCTTTTTTATTTTTAATTTTAAGCAACTTCGTTCCCGCCGGCAGTTTTTTAAACCTTAATTTTTTAACCCGTTCCGAAACCTGGCTGCCCCTGGGCGTCTTGGTCGCTTCGGCCATTGTCGGCTTAGTTGACGACTGGCTTGGAGTAAGGGGCATCGGCCCGCATGGCGGCGGCTTAAAAGTAAAACACAAATTGTTAATTTATGCGGCCATTGCCTTGGTAGGCGCCGCTTGGTTTTACTTTAAACTGGGCTGGGATACCTTGCACGTGCCTTTTTTGGGAAATTTCGCTTTAGGCTGGTGGTATCTGCCGATTTTTGTTTTTACCATCGTGGCCACCGCTTTTTCGGTTAATGAAACCGACGGTCTGGACGGTTTGGCCGGCGGCGTGCTTTTAACCTCTTTCGGTTCGCTGGGAGTGATCTCTTTTAGTTTGGGCAAATACAATTTAGCGGCTTTTTGCGGGGTAATCGTCGGCGCCTTGCTGGCTTTTTTATGGTTTAACATCAATCCGGCCCGCTTTATTATGGGCGATACCGGTTCCATGTCGCTGGGGATTACCCTGGGCATTGTGGCGATGGTGACCAATACCGCTTTATTTTTACCGGTAATCAGCGCGGTTTTGGTTATTGAATCGCTATCGGTGATTATCCAGCTGACTTCCAAAAAATTGAGGCGCGGCAAAAAGGTTTTTTTATCCTCGCCTTTGCACCATCATCTGGAGGCCTTGGGCTGGAGCGAGCCGAAAATCGTCATGCGCTTCTGGGTGATTTCCGGCGTCACTTCGGCTATCGGCCTGATTTTATTTTTATTGGATAAAGCCAAATTTTAAATTCATGAAACTGGCAGATTTAAAAAACAAGAAAATCCACCTGATTGGGATTTCCGGAGCGGAGAGCAGCAGTTTGGCTCTTTTTTTAGCTTCGTTGGGGATAAAAAATTTAATCGGCCATGATTTTAAAACAGCCGCGGAGTTTAAACGGAGCTTTTTTAATTATCACGATAATTTAAACAATTCGGCTAAAAACGCCTTATTTGATAAATTAAAAACAAGCTTTAAAAAAATTAATTTTAAGAATAGTTATCTAGCGGGCATTAAAGAGGCGGAAATAATTTTTGCTCCTGCTTCTTATTTCAGGTACCCGCAGAATCGGCCCTTGGTTACGCTTAAAGCCCAAGGCCGGGTTAAAATCTGGAATTGGTATAATTTGCTATTGGAATTTTATCCCGGACTGTTGATCGGCGTTACCGGCACGGCCGGCAAAGGCACGGTGACCAATTTGCTTTACCAAATTTTAAAAACCGCTAAAAAGAAAGTTTGGCTGGCCGGTGAAAGCTGGCATTACCTGGATTTGGCCCGTATTTTTAAAACCGGCCAACAGGGGATAGTGGTAGCAGAAGTTAATAACCGAACCTTGCTGCTGGCCGGCGAGTCAAAAAAATCTCCCTCGGTAGCGATTATTACCAATATCTTTCCACACCACTTGGACGATCATCATAATTCCTTTGCCGAATATAAAAAAGTTAAGCTGGAAATCCGCCGTTACCAAAAACCGGGCGATCTTTTAATTGTTAACGGTCAGGATCCGGAAATTGCCAAACTGGCTTGGCCGAAAAAAACCATCATTTACAATTCGCACAATGCCCAAAGCAAGCTGATCAACAATAAAAATTTAATTGCCGAACATCTTAAAAGCGACGCGGTGGCGGCAATTATCGTTGCCAAAACTTTAAAGATCGGTAATCAGGCGATCAGCCGGGCCTTAGGCGGCTTTAAGCCCAGAAGCGGCCGCTTGGAGCCGATCCGCAATTATCAAGGCATTCAGTTTATCAATGACGGCGCGGCTACCCGCCTTAAATCAACCATTGAGGCGTTAAACAGTTTTCCCGCAGGCAAAATTATTTTAATTTTGGAAGGTTCCCGCAAAGCGCCGGAAAAAATGATGGCCGAATATTTAAAATTAATTAAAGCCATAAAAGAAAGGAAAGTTAAAGCGGTTATTGTTAGCGGCCGGATCCGAAAATTTTTATTGCCGCTGCTTCTAAAAGCCGGGCTTAACGCCGTTCCCGCCGCTAATTTAGCGGGAGCAACCAAGCAAGCTTCGGCAAAAGCGAAAAAAAACGATATTGTCTTGCTCTCGCCGGCGCACGAAAGCTTCGGCGAGTTTGCCGATTACCGTGCCAGATCCGAAAAATTTAAAGAATTGGTCAATCAATTGCCATGATCAGAAAAAGAAAATTTTCCGAATATTTAAAGCATTTGCTCAAGCTGCCCTTCAGCTACCAGAGCCGGCATCATGCTCCTGACTATGTTTTTTTGGGCGCCTTGGCCTTAATTATCGTGATCGGCTTAATGATGCTTTCTTCAGCCAGTTCGGTGACCGGCTTTAAAGAGCACGGCGACAGCTATTACTTTTTCAAACATCAGCTGCTGGTCGGTTTTTTACCGGGTTTGATTTTATTTTTCTGGGCCGCCCAGATGGATTTCCGCACTTGGAAGAAAAAAGCTTTTTTAATGCTGATTGTCTGCGTGGTTATCCTGCTGGCCGTTTTTATACCCGGCTTGGGGAAAAATTACGGTAAAACCCAAAGCTGGTTAAAACTGGGGCCGATCAGCTTTCAGCCGGCGGAAACGGTTAAGCTGTTCTTTTTGGTTTATTTGGCCACTTGGCTGGAAAAACGCGGCGAACGCAATTTGCAGGATTTAAAATACGGCTTAATCCCTTTTCTGACTTCTTTGGGCATTATTTCCACTTTAATTCTGGCCCAGCCAGATATCGGCACCTTGATTATTATTTTAGCCAGCTGTTTAACCGTTTATTTTATCGCCAAAGCGCCTTACCGGCACCTGCTGCTGATCGGCGCCGGCGTTTTAGTTATTTTTTTCCTGGCCGTTCAGATAGCGCCATATCGGCTGGCCCGCATTACCGCTTTTTTAAATTCCGACGTTGACCCGCAGGGCATCAGCTACCACATTACCCAGGCCAAAATCGCCGTGGGCAGCGGCGGAATTTTGGGGCTGGGCATCGGTAAATCTCGCCAAAAATTCGATTATTTGCCGGAAGTTTACGGCGATTCCATTTTTGCCGTTATTGCCGAAGAGATGGGTTTTATTTTCTGCGTTATTTTACTGGCGCTGTTTTTAACCGTGGCCATTCGCGGCTTTAAAATCGCCCGGGCCGCGCCGGACAATTTCAGCCAATTTTTAACCGTGGGCATTATCAGCTGGTTTATCTTTGAGGCCTTTATCAATATCGCCGCCATGATCGGCCTGTTTCCCATTACCGGCATCCCTTTGCCGTTTATCAGCTACGGCGGCACCGCCTTGGCTATTTCATTATTGGGCGTGGGCATTGTTACCAATATTTCCAAACAAACCAAACCGTATTAATCCAGCTTGAAAAATAGCTCAAATTAAGCTAAAATTCGCTTCATGAAAATCATCCTAACCGGCGGCGGCACTTTGGGCTCGGTTAGCCCGTTAATTGCCGTTTGGCAGGCCTTAAAAAATAAAACCGCGGATAATCTGGAAGCTTTATTTATCGGTACCTATGCCGGGCCGGAAAAAGAGTTTCTTAGCCGTTATCCCATAATTTTTAAGCCGATTTTAGCCGGAAAATTAAGGCGTTATTTCAGTTTGAAAAATTTTCTGGATCCCTTTTTAATATTACTGGGCTGCCTGCAATCCTTGATTATTATTTTAAAATTCAAGCCGAAGCTGATTATTTCGGCCGGCAGTTTTGCGGCCGTGCCCGTAATTTTAATCGCTAAAATTTTAAATATTAAGGTTTTAATCCATCAGCTGGATTTGCAAGCCAGCTTAAGCAACCGGCTGGTTAAAAATCTGGCCGATAAAATTACCGTAACTTTCAAGGAATCTTTGGTTAATTTTCCTAAAAATAAAACTGCCTGCGTTGGCGCGGTTTTGCGCGAAGAAATCAAGCAAACTTTGCCGGCGGCGCAAGAAAACAATGTTTTGATTTTAGGCGGCGGCACCGGCGCTTTAACTTTAAACCAATTAATAGCCGAAGTTATTCCCTTGCTGCCCGAAGAAATAACCGTTAACCATGTTACCGGCAAAAACAAAGCCATCGTCGTCAACGGTTACGCCAACTATAATCAATGCGATTTGTTAGCCGAAGATTATTACGCCAAAATTGCGGCGGCCCAATTGGTTGTTTCCCGCGCCGGCTTGGGCGCTTTAACGGAGCTGGCTTATTTAACCAAACCGACTGTTATTATTCCCATCGCTTCCAGCCAGCAGGAAAAAAATGCCGAATATTTTGCCGATCGGGGAGCGGCGGTTTATTTAAAGCAAACCAAACTTTCGGCCGAAGGCTTAACCGGCGAGATTGTCGGACTCTTAAAAGAAAAAACAAAACTGAAACATTTGAGCGATAAAATCCATTCAATTATGGAATACGAGGGCGCTGCTAAAATGGCGGAGATCGCCTTAAAACTGCTGATATGAATTTAAGCAAGATCAACCGAGTTCACTTAATCGGCATCGGGGGCATCGGCGTTTCGGCCATGGCCAAATTTTTTCTGGCCAACAATAAAACAGTCAGCGGTTCGGATGCGGCGGCTGCCGATCTAACTAAAAATTTGGAAAAACAGGGGATTAAAATTTTTTACCAGCAAGCCGCTGCCAATATTGCCAAAGAAACGGATTTGATCATTTATTCGCCGGCCGTGCCGGAAACCAATCCGGAAAGGCAGCAAGCCAAGGACTTGAATATTGAACAATTAAGCTACCCGGAATTTTTAGGCGACATGAGCCGCGAATACAAAACCATTGCCATTGCCGGCACCAACGGCAAATCCACTACCACGGCCATGATCGGCAAAATTTTTGAGAAAGCGGGGCTGGACCCCACGGTGATCGTGGGCACCCAAGTGCCGGGTTTTAACGGCAATCTGCGAATGGGGCAATCAAAATGGCTGATTGCCGAGGCCTGCGAATGGCGCGCCCATATGCTTAATTTATCGCCCCAAACCATTGTTTTAACCAATCTGGAGCCGGATCATTTGGACTTTTACAAGGATATAGAGGATATCAAGCATTATTTTCAAAAATTCATTAATGCCTTGCCCGTAAGAAAAGGTTTTTTGGCCTATAATGCGGACGATGCCAATGTTTTAAGCTTAACTAAAGATAAGGGCTATCAAGTAAAATCCTGGGCCATAGATAACGAAGCAGCCGATTGTTTTGCTAAAAATATCAAACAAGAAAACGCCAGGCAAATTTTTAACGTCGGTGATAAAGAATATTCTTTGAAGATTCCCGGCGAATACAATATTTATAACGCTCTGGCCGCCATCACCGTAGCCAAATATTTTAAAATAGACGAGGAAATTATCGCCGCTGCCTTGGCCGAGTTTCCTAATTGCTGGCGTAGGTTTGAAATTTTAGGCCCGGTTAAGGGTAAAAAAGATACCTTGGTGGTTTCGGATTACGGACATCATCCCGTTGCTTTAAAAGGCGTGTTAAAAGCGGCGCATGAATTTTATCCAAGCAAGCGGATTTTCGCCGTTTTCCAGCCGCATCATTTTGACCGGACCGCCAAGTTATTCAAGGAATTTATCGCCAGCTTGGCCGGCGCCGATTTACTTTTAATTAATGAAATTTACGACGTGGCCGGCAGGGAACACGACGGCAGCCGGACCATTAACGGTAAAATTTTAACCGAGGAGTTGCAAAAAACCTACCCTAACAAGGAAATAATTTATTCGCCCGATTTAAGCGAAACCAAAAAATTGATTTTGGAAAAAACTTTGCCCGGCGATTTGATTTTAATTGTCGGCGCCGGCGACATTGACAACGTGGCCAGAGAATTAACTTAAAGAACAATGAAGCAATAAATCAAAAGAACAATGAAGCAATAAATCAAAAGAACAATGAAGCAAATAATTAAAGAGCTGCAAAAATTAAATATTGCAGTTAAAGAAAATGAACCCTTGGCCAATCACACCACTTTCCAAATCGGCGGCCCGGCTAAGGTTTATCTGGAAGCGAAGTCGCCAACCGAACTGCTGGAAATTTTAAAAATCATCAAACAGCGCGGCTTAAAATACATAATGATCGGCGGCGGCAGCAATCTGCTGGTGAGCGATGCCGGCTATGACGGCGCCGTGATTAAAACCAACCCCGGGGAATTATTAATTGAAAATAATCTGATAACCGCCGATGCCGGCTGTACCTTGGCCGGCTTGATTATGAAAACCCTGGATTTGGGCTTAACCGGCTTGGAATTTGCCGCCGGCGTGCCTGGCACGGTGGGCGGAGCAATTAAAGGCAATGCCGGCACTTATGGCGAAGCCATGGATAAAGCGGTAAAAACCGTTGATTTTATCAATGATAATTTGGAAATAGAAACCTGTACCGGCCAGCAATGCAACTTTGCTTACCGCCACAGCATTTTTAAAGAACACGACAGCTGGTTAATCGTTAGCGCGGTTCTACAATTAACCACGGGGGATTTGGCAGCCAGCCGCAAGTTAATCGACGAACGGCTGGCTTACCGCACCACTTCCCAGCCCCATGGTTATCCTTCAGCCGGCTGCACTTTTAAAAACATCGCTTACACAGAAACCATTGCCGAAAACCTGAAAAAATTAAATTGGGAGCTTTCGCCCAAATTCAAGGAATACCAAAAAATACCCGCCTCTTGGGTAATTGAAAAACTGGACTTAAAAGGCAAAACCATCGGCAAGGCGCAGATTGCCGAAAAACATGCCAATTATATTATCAATCTGGGCGGCGCTAAAGCCGATGACGTTATCCGGCTGATCGGCTATATTAAACAACAGGTTAGGGATAAAACCGGCATACAACTGGAAGAAGAAGTAAGATACGTAGGTTTTTGATACGGATTACACGGATTAAAACGGATTTCACGGATAAAAAAGAGAGGGTTCCTGTAAGGAAGGGACCCTCTTTTAGACTTAAATGTCGTCGAAGAGATTGGATGTTGATTTCTTTAGAATCAGAAGCTCAACCACTTGAGCCACGAACTTAGAGATATCAACAACGGTAAAGCCGGGCAGTTCCAGATACCGAGCATCGATCTGGTTGGAGTTGGTGGTGGTAAAACTGGTTAGCCAATTGTTTTGGAAAGCCAGCTGAAGATTGTCGAAAGTTTCCGGGGTGGGATCAAAGTGCGGCGCAAAAGCATGCACCTCTTTTGCCCCAAAATCCATTTTCAGGCTTTCCACCACTTTGCGCATGGTATTCCAGCTTAGAGCCATATCGTCAAAGACGCCGATTTTTTCGCCAACCAAGCGACCCCTAAGGTCCAGTTCCGCCAATGGGCTGCCGGCGGCCTGATGGTGGTGTTCTTTGCTGGCCAAAAAAATCGGTTGGCCGGTGCCCAGAAAACTTTCCACCTTCTTCGCCCGTTTGGTTGAAGAAAAATCGGTGGCCGCGATCTGGTCGATGCTCATTTCCCTGGCTTTTTCTATCAGCAAGCGCAGCAGATAGAAACGGCGCCGCTTTACCGGATAAAACAACTCCGTGTGGCCGGATTGATGGGGATCGAACAGGTTAACCGAAGTGGGGTTAAGCCCGGCAATCCGATGAGCCATCCAGGCAATGGTCGGCGTGTGCTCCGAACCGTGCTGAACGTCATCCTTGCCGCAGAGCCAGGTAAGAATAACGTGGATTTCATCGGCGCTGCCACAAGCATCAACCATCAATTCCAGCTCTTCTACCGGCGAACCGATGCCGCGGTATTGCAAACTGGTAATGATAATCACTTTTTTGCCTGAAAAAGTGACATCTTTGTCTTCCTCGCGGCGTTTGCACCTTGGATAGCCGTTGCCCCAATTTCCCGTTTGGAGAAAAACCGGCTTCACGGCCAAATACTCGGCAATGGAGTTAACCAGCGCCGGATTGGTTCTGCCGGACACGATGGCAAACCCATTGCCCATTAAAGTACCGAGTGGCACTGACATACCTCCTCCAAAAATAGATTGTTTGTGTTCAATTTCACCCATATCTTAGATTATACCACGCCCAACTGTCAAAGTGGATAAGATTGTCAAAATCAATAAAATCTGGTAAGATTGGCTGGATTATAAGCGACGTAAGGCGAGGTAATATGAAAATTTATTTTCATATTACCGAGCCGAGGAGCTTATATTAGCAACAGGGAAATATATGTCATTTATCTATAAAATTTTCGGAGACGCCAATAAGCGCTATTTAAAAGGTTTGGAGCCATTGGTTCTAGCAACCAACTCTTTGGAAGAGGGTTTATTAAAGTTAAGCAATAACGAGCTTAAAGCCAAAACTCAGGAGCTTAAAACCGAACTGGCCAGCGGCAAAATTTTGGACGATATTTTGCCCTTGGCTTTTGCTTTGGTCAGGGAAGCGGCCAAGCGCACGCTAAACCAGCGTCATTATGATGTTCAATTGCTAGGCGGCATTGTGCTGCATCAGGGTCAGATTGCCGAAATGAAAACCGGCGAAGGCAAAACCATGGTCGCCACCTTGCCGGCCTATCTTAACGCGCTTTCAGGTAAGGGGGTTCATGTGATTACCGTTAACGATTATTTGGCCAAGCGCGATACTGTTTGGATGGGCCAAATTTATGATTTATTGGGTTTAAGCGTGGCTTGCGTTCAGCATGAAAAGGCCTTCTTATATGATGCCAGTTATCAGGCGCCGGAACTGACCGAAGCCGAACGCGACCGCGGCGTAGTAGTCAATGAAAATTATTTAAAACCGGTGCCCCGGCGCGAGGCCTATGCCGCCGATATTACCTACGGCACCAATAACGAATACGGTTTTGATTATTTGCGCGACAACATGGTGCAATCGCTGGGGCAAATGGTCCAGCGCGACTTGAACTTTGCCATTATCGACGAAGTTGATTCCATTTTAATCGACGAAGCCCGCACGCCTTTAATTATCAGCGCGCCGGCCGAAGAATCAACCGACCAGTATTTCCAATTCGCCCGCTTGGTAAAAAACCTGAAAGAAAATGACGATTACAATATTGACGAAAAAATGCGGGCCGCCAGCTTAACCGAAAAAGGCATAGAAAAAATCGAAAAAGCCCTGGGCGTAAAAAATATCTACGAATCGCACGGCATCGGCATGGTCCATCATTTGGAAGCGGCTTTAAAAGCCGAAACTTTATTCAAGCGGGATCGCGATTACGTGGTTAAAGATGATGAGGTGATTATCGTGGACGAATTTACCGGTCGCTTGATGTTCGGCCGAAGATACAGCGAAGGTTTGCACCAGGCCATTGAAGCCAAGGAAAACGTCAAGGTCCAGCGGGAAAGCATTACCATGGCCACTGTCACTTTCCAGAATTATTTCAGGATGTACAAAAAGCTTTCGGGCATGACCGGCACGGCCGCCACCGAATCCGAGGAATTCGCCAAAATCTACAATTTGGACGTAACCGTTGTTCCTACAAATAAGCCCATGGTTAGGCATGACCTCAATGATTTGATTTACAAATCGGAAATGGGCAAATTCAAAGCCGTGGTGGCCGAAGTTAAAAAGCGGCATAGCACCGGCCAGCCGGTCTTGATCGGCACTATTTCCATAGAAAAAAACGAAGTGCTTTCGGAATTGCTTAGCCGTGAAGGCATTAAGCACGAATTGTTAAACGCCAAAAACCATGAGCGGGAAGCGCAAATCATTGCCCAAGCCGGGCGCTGGGGCGCCGTAACCCTGGCCACCAATATGGCCGGCCGCGGCGTGGATATAATTTTAGGAGGCTATCTGGCTTCAGCCGACGAAGCGCGCCAGGTGCGCGAAGTCGGAGGGTTGCATATTTTAGGCACCGAACGGCACGAATCCAGGCGCATTGATAACCAGTTAAGAGGCAGATCCGGCCGGCAAGGGGATAACGGCTCTTCCCAGTTTTTTGTTTCCTTGGACGACGATTTAATGCGGATTTTCGGCTCCGAACGGCTTAAATCCATTATGACCACCTTAAGGGTGCCGGAAGACATGCCCATTGAAAACAAATTGATTTCCAAATCCTTGGAATCGGCCCAGCATAAAGTTGAAGGCAATAATTTTGATATCCGCAAACATTTGGTGGAATACGACGACGTGATCAATAAGCACCGCGAAGTGATTTACAAAAAACGCCGAGCCATCTTAAACCAGGAAATTTCCGGTAAAAACGTTATTTTGGAATATTTGGAACAGGAAATCACCCAAGTTGTTAATTTTCATTTCTCTCAAGAAACCACGGATAACTCAAACAATAAAGAAATCATAGAAACCGTTAATTCCATTTTTATTTTAACCGAAGAAGAAAAAGAAAAAATCGCCACTTATCAAACAGCGGCGGAATTAATCGAATATCTGGTTTCTTTGGCTAAAGAAAAATACCAAGCCATGGAAGAAGGGCAAGCGGAAACCTTGCGCAATATTGAAAGCCGCCTATTGTTAAACGCCATTGATACTTTATGGGTGGAACACTTGGAAGCCATTGATCACCTTAGAACCGGCATCGGGCTTAGGGGCTACGGCCAGCGCGATCCCTTAATTGAATATAAAAAGGACTCTTATCAATTATTTAAAACTTTACTGGCTACTATTCAAAGCGAGGTGGTTTATACTATATTTAAAGTGGGCCAAGCCTCGGTTTTAGCCGCTTCCGGCATGTCTAATAATAATTTAACTTTTTCCGGAGCTGCCAAAACCGCCCTGGACAAGCAAAGCGGCATAGCAAAATTGGCCGGTGAAAATCAAAAAAACCGCACGGCTCAAGTAATTTCCGTAAAACCCAAAGATGAGACCGGCCATAAAATAGGGCGAAACGATCCATGTTACTGCGGTTCCGGCAAAAAATTTAAGAAGTGCCATGGGAAATAGGGCATAAACCTTAGCAAAATCAACAGAATTTCAAAATCCTACGAAAGTAGGATTTTTTGTTTGTCTAAGGGGATAACTACCTTAGGCGAGGTGGACATAAGCTCTGGCCCGGGTTCCTACGACCTGTGGACAACTTATGCCAACTCGCCCAAGGTCGAGGTATCCGGCCTAACCGGACAAATAAAAAACTCGTCAATGCCGCCAACCGGCGACACTAACGAGCAGAACTTAATTAAATTATAGCACTTTAAAATGAAATGTAAAAATATAAATTGTCTTAGTTGTGCCCATGGCTCGGATCTCTGCGCGTGCGGAAATCATAAAAGCGAAAAATATCCCGAGTGCTGGGATTGCCACAGGCGGACTAAGGGAAAAACAATTAACCACGAAAATTATGACGATGCAGATTAGGAGAGCAGAACGTAAGCAAGCGAAGTTAAGGATTGGTATATCGGCTCCATCAGGCGCCGGTAAAACCTACAGCGCTTTATTGCTGGCTTACGGCATTACCAGCGATTGGGAAAAAATCGCTTTAATCGATACCGAGAATGGGTCGGGCGAATTATACAGCAATCTCGGCGAGTACAACGTCATCACTTTGAGCGCGCCATTTGCTCCGGAAAGATACATCGAGGCAATTAAAGCGTGTGAGGATGCCGGCATGGAAGTTATCATTGTAGATTCAGTTTCCCATGAGTGGGATGGTAAGGGTGGTTGTCTTGAAACAAACGAGTTGTTAGCCCAAACCAAGTTTAAGGGTAACAGCTGGGCCGCTTGGTCGGCGACTACGCCAAAGCATCGGAAGTTTATCGAGGCGATAGTCACTTCCCCAGCTCACATGATTACGACCGCAAGAAGCAAGACCGACACCATCCAAACCGAGGATAAAAAAATTAAAAAGGTTGGAACCAAAGAAATCCAGCGCGAAGGATTTGAGTACGAATTAACGGTCAACTTCAACATTGATCGTGACGGCCACTTCGCGATGGCCAGTAAAGATAGGACTTCAATGTTCATTGACGTGGATCCTTTTGTCATCACAGTTGAGACCGGCAAAAAGATTAAGCAATGGAACGAAAATGGATCATTGGATTATGTCGCCGTTAAAGGCGAAATCATGAGCCAGTTAAAAAGATTGAACGCTAAGAGGGCGACGGCCGAAGAAGCGAAGCAGAGTGTTAAGGATTTAACCGGCATCGAATTGAAAGAGGAAAATTATCAGGCCATAGCCACAGCGCTGAAAAATCAGCAGCCCGCTAAGCCAGCTGATCCAGCGCCTAAAGCGCCTGCTGAAAATTCAGCGGAGCCGTTAATTCCGGAACAGCCGGCCGACAAAGTAGTTGACGACAAATTGCCTGGATTGAAAATGCCAGTCGTCAACAGGGCTACTGATCCGAAAGCTGGCCCGATGAGATTGGCAACCCTTAAGTCGTTGCTTGAAATAGCCGCCGAAACCAGCGATCCAGTAAGGCAAGTTAGTTTCCTTGGTTTCATGTACGGAATAGAGGGAATTACCAAATTAGACGAATTAACTGTGGCCGAGGCCGATCACTTAATCCAAGTCCTTAAAAAATAAGTCATATGAATAAAGTTACTTTAATGGGCCGGTTAGTTCGAGACGTTGAATTGAAAAAAACCGGCTCGGGCAAAACGGTTGGCACAGTCAGCTTGGCCACGAATGAAATTTGGAAAGACGGCACTGGCGAGAAAAAAGAAAGGGTTGATTTTCACAGTTTGGTCTTTTGGGGAGTCCAAGCCGATGTTGTGGCTAAATATGCTAAAAAGGGAAGTCAGTTGCTTGTAGAGGGCAAAATTCAAACCAGGAGCTGGAAAGATGATGACGGCAGGACTAATTACCGCACCGAGATTATCGTTAAAGAATTCGAACTGTTGGGAAGCAAGCCGGCTGAAACCGCTAAGGAAAGGATGCAAAAGGAAGAAGATTTGCCGGTGATCAATGTTGAAGAAGAAATCAACACTGAAGACATCCCATTCTAATTAAAATTATAAACCCAGCCGGTATGGTTCAAGGTTACTACATAGAAATTTCTAACGGTCTATTGCAAAACGGCCATCGTAAAAAGATGGGCGAGGCAGTGTGGGAATTTATGTGGTGCTTGGATCACATCACCATGATTGATGATGACGGTACCGGCTGGGTGCTGGGTGGCAAGCCAGTTAACTTAAAGGATTTGTCGGTTGATATGGATGTTCACTTCACTACGATTTCACGGAACATTAATAAGTTGACCGAGCAAGGATATTTAACTCTAATCCACACCCCTTACGGAATTAAAATTGGAGTTAAAAAAGCCAAAAAGAAATTCAAGAAGCACAGTGGAAATGCTGTTAATAAATCTGTAGATAATCGGTGGACGGCTAAAGAGAGGTTTAGCACAAATGCAAAGAGGTTTAGCACAAATGCTAATCCTAATATAAGACAGTACTCCGTACCAAAGGACAGTATAAATACCAATACGAATTTTTTAAAATTAAAAAATACGGAAAAGGGGGAGAAGTTCCTAATGGCTCGGACGGAGCTAATTAAAAAGTTATCAATAAAAAAATAAAAACAAAAATATGCAACAACAAAATTATTGGACTAATTGGAGTATGCCAATTATCACACCTAAAAATCAAGAGTGGCGCAGGAAGAGATTAAGCTCGGGATTGACTGTTGGATTAATTATTTTGGCCATATTAATTATTTTCTTTACCTCGCTCGGGTTAAGAGAATTAGGCAGGCGCTATAACATCGGCCTGGCGCAAAAAGTGGCAGCGCAGGAAGCGATGCCGGAAATAATCAATCTGAACGAACTGACTGTTTGGGACCGAATCAGGCTGGTGGCCAAACAGGAAAACTTTGACGCTGAAAAATTGCTCAGGCTGGCCTGGTGCGAAAGCAGGTTTGACCCGAAAGCTGTGGGTGATGGAGGTTCAAGCTTAGGTCTATTCCAAATCAATCAGGAGTTTTGGCCAGGCACGGCTAAAATCGCCATGGACGTTGAGGAGAGCGCCACGTGGACAATTAATAAATTAAAAGCCGGCCAGGCTTATCTGTGGGCCTGCTCAAAATCGGCAGGGTTATTAAATAATTAAAATAAAATATGCAAAATCAAATTGATAAAGTTATTACCGTTCTGAATTTAATTTTGGAACTGGTTAATGGTCGGGGGGGGGGTAGAAAATTTAAAGCCAGTTGAACCGGTAAGGGAAGAAATTGAGCCGATAAAACCACCGGCTAAAAAAGTTTACGGTTATAAAAAGGGCAAAAAAAACGGAAAGCGAAAATACAAAAAGGCCGAGGTAGAAGAAACTTTAAGCAGCGCCATTAATTACAAATGCCAGGAGTGCAATAAAGAGTTTAAATCTAATCTGAAAAAGTGGGATGCCACCTGCCCAAGCTGTAATTCAATCCATTGTGAAGAAATGGACGAACCGGAAGTTAAGGTTAGTAAAATCAAAGGCTCTAAAAGACGCTGGACCGACGAGGATGATAAAAGAATTAAGTCGTTAAAAGATTCTGGAATGAGTATCAGAAAAATAGCTGATGAATTTGGCGTGACGGAACAAGCTGTCAGCAATAGGTATTATAAAAGCATAAAAAATGTTTAATCTAATCAAAAAAATCTGGCTAAAACACTGGCGCAAGGCATGGCTAAGGCGGATGTTGCGCGAGGTTGAGTTAAGTAAATAAAAAAATGATTATTGGAAATGAAACGCCGAAGCAAATGGTTGATAGGGTAACAAGAGATCCTGTCCATAATCATTGCAGTCAGCATGGTGTGATATTTTGTTGGATTAATAATCGCTGTGCTCAATGTGTTCATACTGAGCAATGTGGACACCATCATCATGGCTTAAATGATTCAGCCTGTCCGAATAAAGAAAAATATCTAAAATTAATCAAATAAATTTATGACTAAAAAAATTAAAATTATTCAAACTGTTCATGATGCAGATTGCCCAAAGTGCAAATTCCCCGAAACGATTCACATCCGAGATGCGAAAACAATGAAAATTTTAGGTGAAAAATGCTCAAAAAAAGGGTGTGATTATTTTGTCCTTGCCTGGATAAGACGGATGTTGCGCGATGTTGAAGACCTTGAATCTTATTCACATTTTCGGGCTGATCCAAATTGTTTTAAAGATTAAAAGTTTGATGCACCTATGCTTGGTTTCAAACCTACAACTTGTGAACGCTGTGGCCAATCTGAAAATTATTTATTAGGCCTTGATAAAGGCACTGTGAAAATTGTTTTGGCGATGCTTAATGCGATTTCAGCTAAGGGAAAAAATGAAATCCACCCGGCGCGTGAAATGGATTGCAGTGGAAATAAAAAATGGTTTCTGACTAATTTATCAAGACCAAGATTTCACGGTTTAATTGCCTACATCGATGGCAAGCCCGGCTATTATTGCTTAACACGAAAAGCTGGCCAATTCCTGCACGGTAAGGCAATTCCGCAGTACGCCATCATTTCTAAGGTTACCGGGCACCAGGAGGGTTATTTTGAGGCCGAGAGGTGTTTAGTAACGCTTAGAGAGTTGTTAAAAGGCGACGTGCCGATGTGGGCTGGCGAGCAGTCGAGGATGATTGATTATTTGGATCCGGTTGCGCCGGATAACGGACAGGTAAAATTATTTAATTTCGGCATTAAAATTATGCCGGTAAACAAAATCTATGGACAGCCATCAAGAAGCTTTAGCCATTAACGCGTTGGAAAATATCGGGGATGTTTTTAAAAGGTTAAATGTTCCCATGATTCTTTGGGGCCGGACTTTATTGGGTATTGGCCGCGACCAAAAATTGATCAGCGAATCAATTGAGTTGATAACGTGGGATTATTACAAACCGCAATTTGAAAGCCAATTGCTTTATGATTTAATCGATGAGTTTCAGTTTAAGGAGGAGGCGCTTGGGCGTTATTCTAAAGGCGATATAAAAATAACAATCGGCTTTGCTGACCGGCAGTATGTAAAAAATCCTTTGTACTTAGAGCTGACACGGCCGGTTGCGTTCAATGACGAGGTTTATTTTATCCCTAATTTTTATCCGGAAGTTTTAAGCGATATATTTGGCGACTGGCAAAATGCATTAAAAGATTAACAAAACAAAAATGAAAATCGGAGGGCTTGATAAAAAGATTTTTAAAATGTGCGGGTGGGAAGCTAAACAACCCTATCCTGATTCGGGCAAAGTCGAAGAGTATATCAAGCGTTTGACCAAATACGATTTTCCAAGGTTCCACGTTACTAAAAATCTTTACCAGCCCTATTTTATCCACATCGATTTAAGGCGGATGCATTTCTCCTGGTTGCCGGGAACGGTTAGGGACAGAGGAACTGATCTAGCAAAAGAGGTTGAGAGGTTAAGGCAGGCACATAGAAGAATCACTAAATTAAAAAACAGGGTTTATGGGTAAAAATTTAATAATCACTTTATTGGTTGTTGTTTCCGCGGGGATGTTTCTGTTAAATAAATCAACTAATAAAATTAACGACGAGATTAAAAACGAAAAATATCAGCTGACTTTAAAGCTTTCGGCATCCGAAGCGGCATATCAGGAAGTTAAAAAATACAATGCCTTTACAAAAGCGCTTGACGAAATCGGATCAATCCCTTGGACGCCTGGCAATAATTGTTATGACCATAGCAAGGCCTTGCAGGAAAAATTAGCGTTGGATGGTATTCAGAGCAGTATTTTTATCAATAAGGACCGGAGCCACGCATGGCTGGGCGTGTGGGTGGAAGCAACAACAGGGCATTTTTTACCTCCAACTTCCCCCTATAAAATTGTTGAGGTGAGGGACGGAAGTTTAAATGTAGTTTGCACTAAAAAATAATTAAATACACAAATGGAATTACTATTTTTAGACACCGAGACGACCGGCAAGGACGATGACGCGCGGCTGGTGCAACTGGCTTACGCAAAAAATAACGATATACCGACTTGCCAAAATTATAAACCGCCGGTTGAGATTTCAGTTGAGGCGATGTCGGTTCATGGCATCACAAATGAGCACATAGCAGAATGTTTGCCGTTTTCTGTTAATAGACCGTTTGTCCAGGGCGCAATAGACGAATCTATTTTAGTTGCCCATAACGCCGCCTTTGACGTTAAGATTTTGGAAAATGAGGGGCTTAAGGTTGATCATTCGCGGGTCATTGACACCTTAAAAGTTGCCCAGCACCTTTACGATTTACCACAGTATAAACTTCAGTACCTGCGTTATTATTTTAAGCTGGACGTTGCCGGCGATGCACACAGCGCTGACGGCGATGTGGAAGTTTTAAGGGCTTTGTTTAATCTCTTAAAAGAAAAAATCAGCGTTGAGGAAATGTTAACAATCAGCCAGCATCCGGTTCTAATGCGCCGGTTGCCATTCGGGAAATACAAAAAGCAAACGTTCGAGGAAGTTACGGTAAAAGATATCGGTTATTTGGAGTGGTTAAGCAAACAAGCTGATTTGAGCGAGGATTTAAAATATACTTTGGAGTATTGGAAATGCCCATTTTAAAATTAATTAAGCGCCTTTAAAGCGCATTTAGAAAGGACAGTATTTTATGGAATACAATTTTGTATTCAAGATTGGTGACAAAGTCACCATAAATGTTAATCAAAGAGTCGCTACGGTAATTGGTCTTTTTGTCGATAGGCAAAATAGATTGCAATACGAAGTTGAGTATTCAGCGGACACTGGCGCTATCTGTAGCAGCGGGATGTTTGAGGATCAAATTACAGCAGTTGATCAATCAGCTGAATAAAAACTTAGTGCCAGGAAGTCCTGGCACTTCGCCTCGGGGTAGAGCAGTGGCAGCTCACTTGGCTCATAACCAGGAGGTCGCAGGTTCGATTCCTGCCCCCGACACCAATCCTATGTTTAAAAACTTTATTATTTCAATTTTACTTTTATTTTTTGCTGTTTGTTTTACGATTATTTTTTTCCAAAATAATCAAATAAGCAATCTAAATGGTCGACTACAGCAATGCATAAAAAATCAATAATAATTAAAGCCTTAGGGCAAAAAACATTATGTCAAAAATGAATCTGAAAAGTGTTTTAGTCAATTTGGCTTACGAATCAAAAACCAATCCCCGTGGAAGCAGGTTTGAGGGGCAGGCGTTTGACGATTTAGTAGCCAGCGTGAAAGAGAAAGGCGTGTTAGTTCCAATTTTGGTCCGGGAAAAGAAAGCCGGTGCCAAACAGTTTGAGGTTATTGCCGGCAATCGTCGGCTTAGGGCAGCTCAACAGGCTGGCTTAAAAGAGATCCCGGTTTACGTTGTTGAAATGAATGACGTTGAAGCAAGAGAAGCCGCGATTGTTGAAAACCTGCAGCGTGAAGATGTGCATCCTTTGGAAGAGGGCGAGGCCTACCGCCAGCTTCGGGAAAAATCAAAGTACGAAATCAGCGCCATTGCGGCCAAGGTCGGCAAATCCGAATCGTACGTTAAGCAAAGATTATTCTTAACCAACCTTGAGTCCAAGCCGGCTGACGCTTATCGTTCCGGAAAAATTAACGATGGCCACGCCGTTTTAATTGCCCAGTTGTCCAACGATGATCAGCTGAAAGCACTTAATGAGTGCGTTGACAGATGGGGCCGAGGAATGAGCGTTAAGGATTTAAAGGATTGGATTCATGATCATATTTATTCCACTTTGGAAAATCAGCCCTGGCTGAAATCAAAAGAATTAATGGCCGCTGTTGGTCCGTGTAAGGAGTGCGAGCCGACGCGCGCTTCATTGTTCGGCGAAGTTAAAGAGGGTGCTTGCACAAATTTAAAATGCTGGGAAAGGAAAATGACGGCTTATATTGAACACCGGAAACAGGAATCTAAGCTGACTAAAATTTCCAGCGAGTATTCCCAGCCGGCCAAGGGTTGTTTGTCTAAGAGCGAATACGCTGTTATTGCCGCTAAGGGTAAGGATAAATGCGAATCAGCCCATGGCGCTATCTTTGCCGAGGGTGATGATTTGGGCAAGGAAATTTTAATTTGTTCCAATAAGGATTGCAAAACCCATGGGCGTAGCCATTCCGAATACAGATTAAGCCCGGCTGAGGAAAAGAAACGCAAAGCGGATCTCCTTAAGGAAAAAGAAAACGAAAAAAAGAAGATTGAGCGCAACAACAAAGCGACGGCTGACTTACTTAAAACAATAAAGTGGCCAATCGACAGTAAAATGTTAAATACTCTCTTTGGATTAGCCATGTTCCATTCGGGCACTGACCAGTATCGGCCAATCGTTAAGAGACGTGGTTGGGAAGTACCGAGAACTAAAACGCAATATCAGCCCAATGGTTATTTGGATTATGACAGGTGTGTCAGGGAAAATGCGGCCAAGCTGGATGACACGGAAAAATTAAGGCTGACGATTGAAGTTTTAATGCCGTCTTATGATAGTTGGAAAAAAATTGGCGTTGTTAAATTAATTACCGGCAAGGATGCAAAAAAATAATTACATCCGTTCGGAAGACGACGAGCAAAAAGCTTTGGTTGAATATCTGGAGTTGAGGCACTTAAAATTTACGGCCATTCCAAATTCAACCTTTACCCGGAGCTGGGCGGTTAAGATGCGAAACAAAGCTCTTGGCCTCCGGCCCGGGCTTCCGGACTTGATTGTTATCTCTCCCGCCAATCGATTGTTGTTTATTGAAATGAAACGGGTTAAAGGCGGAGTAGTAAGTGAATTTCAGAAAAGCTGGATTGAGGCGTTGGGGAGTTGTCCTGGCATTAAGGCGGTCGTTTGTAAAGGCGCAGATGAGGCGATTAAATTTATTAAAGAAAATTAATTTATGGAATTAAATACAAGCCAGCAAATCGCTAAAAAAAATCTGCTTGATTTTAAAAACATTCTTGACCGGCTCGGGATTGTTTTTTGGCTTGATGGCGGTACTTTGCTGGGCGCTTATCGGGATCATAACTTTTGCGCCAATGATGAAGATGATGTAGACCTTTGTTGCTGGGACAATTGGATGGTTTTGGCTGACGAGCTGATTGCACGGGCCGCTGAAAAAGGTTTTGAAGTTAAAAGACGCTGGGAATTGGAAATCGCTTTTAAGCGCGACGGCTATAAAATAGATTTATTTTTTAACAAAAAAAATGGCAAAGAAGCTTACACATATCTTTACCGGCCTGGCACTTTCAACATTGACAAGTTCGTTGTTATCCCGGCTCATTTTTACGAGGAGCTGGAGCTGATTGAGTTTCACGGTGCTTTATTTAACCGGCCACGGAACATCGAGGAGTACCTGACGCTTAAATATGGCGACTGGCGCACGCCAGTTAACCGCAGGGATTACTCCTGCTATAACGCGGAAAATAATAAATTAGTGAGGGAAAAATATGACATCCAGTAATCAGCTTAAATGCGATATGTTTGGGGGCGAAAATGGCGAGCAATGCAACGCTTTAATGTCGGCCTTAATAGTTGCTGCTGGTTCGCAAGACGTTAAAGATAACGAATGTATTTATTCATTTTTAGCGCTACCAAAAACGTCTTTAATCGTTGAGTTGGTAGATGCTTTAAATAAATTAGGGTACAAAATAATTAAGCCGTAAGGCATTTAAAACAATGGAAAAAGACTATCTTAATTTAAGGGAACGAGTGGTTTTAATCTTGGTGATATTTTTAATCCAAATGATCAAGCCCTGGGAGTATAGTCACCAATTTACTAAATTTTGGGATGAGTTAAAAGAAATAATAAAAAAGTAATCTATGAAATTTACCGCAATCATTTTGGCCGGCGGATCCGGCGAGCGCTTTGGCTCAACCATTCCTAAGCAGTTCATGTCTTTAAACGGCAAGCTGGTTATTCAGTATTGCCTGGACGTAATCGAGCCGTTGGTTGATGAAGTGATCATCGTGGCCAACGAACAATATAAAAATTATAAAACAGTCCGGCCAGGAAGCAGCCGGAGTGAGAGCGCCGAGAATGGCTTTAAAGCTTCAACCGGCGATTTTATTATTTTCCATGATGCTGTGCGGCCATTTATTACGGCCCGGGAGATTGAGGAATTAAAGCAGTTGCTTTTGAATGACTGGAAATCGGTTGATACGGCAGTGGATATTGTGGACGGCTATTTAGAGGATGGATTCCCAAAAGAAAAAACAGGCAGGCAAATCAGCTTAACGCCCGAAGGATTTCCTAGAGATATTTTAAGAAAAGCTTTTACTTTGAGAGTTAAAAATTATCAGGATGAAGTGTCGATGGTTTACGATTTGTTAGGGCTTAAACCGGCCATTGTTTACGGTACGCAGATTAATTCAAAAATCACGTACGAGCGGGATTTGGGGTTTGCCGAGGGCATTATGGCCAACTGGGCGCAACCGCTTCAACTTGGGGCAGAATTTTGGGGTAAGGTGCTTGTTTTTGGGGGATCAGGGGATATTGGCCAGGCCTGCTGTGCTAGGTTAGATAATTATTGCGCTCCAAGCCGTCAGGAGCTTAACCTCGCAAAATCATCGTTTGATTTTACCTTGAATAATAAACCAATCTTAAATTTAAAAGATTTCCGCTCGATTATCTATGCGGCGGGCTCATACAAAAATGACTGGGAAATGATGGAGGTAAATTTTTGGTCAGCCGTAAGGTTGATTGAATTGGCCGAGGAACAAAACTGGCAAGGCAACATTGTTTTTTTGTCATCGACGGCTGGCGCTTACGGCCGCCCAGGCACTCCGATTTATTCTGCGAGCAAGGCCGCGCTTAATTCTTTAATTCAAAGCAGGCACGTGGAGCTAGCCGGCAAAGGTATTTTTATCAACGCAATCGCGCCGGCAAAGGTTAGGGGCAAACTTCAGCAGGCGCTTAATCCGGAAGCAACGGAATTATTGGAGCCATTGGTAGTAGCTGATTATGTTTGCCGGTATCTGAATACGGACCGGCACGGAGATATTATTTATTTAAGGGTTGGAGTTGACTATGGAAAAAAAGCTTAAAATGATTTATTTGGCCGGCAAGCTTTCAGGCTTTAAGCTGTGGAATTACCTTGTTGCCTGGCAATACGCGCGAAAGCTTTGGAGGCAGGGTTTGATTGTTTACAGCCCGCACCTGAACGAGACCGGCATCAATGTGAATTTATTAACTTACGAGGAGTGGATGGAGCGGGACTTTGATGTTATTAAGCGGGTTGATGAAGTTTACATGCTGCCGAATTGGAAAAAAAGCGCCGGGGCAATTAGAGAACACTTTTTCGCCCATCAAATTAATAAACTAATTAATTATCTATAAGAATTATTTTAAAAGCGGATGACTTTTGGCCAGGCGAGAAATGGTTTTATTTTTTAAATGGCATCGTTCATTTGGGCATTAAAGTTAATCTTGGCGTGATCGGTGCCGGACTGGAAAATATCTCTGACGAAAAAAGGCAGAGGTTATTGACTTACAAGGATTTTATTGAGCCGTTTAACCATTCCTGGGGGCATAGATTTTTTACCGGAACTAAAAAGGAATTATTTGGCACGGATCATGATTATCAGCTGGAAAGCATTACTAAAACTAATCTGGCCATAAAGCAGGTTTTTGATTTTAACTGCCAGGCAATCGGGTTTCCAGCCAATGCTTGCGACGATACCACTATAAAAATCCTTTCGCAAATTCCGGAAATTCACCACGTTTTTTATTTAAAAACATTTTTTCAATACCAAAATCTTTTAAAGATTAAACCGATTATCGATGTTAATGGCTATGGAGTACTGGAAAATCCCACAGGGGTTGATTACGAGAAGTTTGTTAGATCGCTGGCCGAAGTCGAGGCGCCGGAGGGCGTGATTACTTTCCAGCTTCATCCAAGCATGTGGAGCGTGGCCAGTTTCGCGGAGTTTGTTAAATGTATTGAGTATTTAAAATCAAAAAATAGCATATTTATTTTTGCCAGCGAACTATGAAAAACCAACTAACTGCCTTAATTGTTTCGTTTTTCCGCATTGAGTACCTTGAGCTTTGCGTTAAATCTCTAAGGGAAATTTACCCTGATATTAATATCATTGTCGGCAATAATGGCGGGGATCCGGAATCTAAACGAGCCATTTGCCAAAAATACCAAGCTGATTATTATGATCTGCCGTTTGATTGCGGTATCTGCGTTGGCCGAAATATGCTCGTTGATTTAATAAAAACACCTTATACCTTAATCGGCGATGATGATTTTTTATATACCAAGGATGCAAAACTTGAGTTAATGCTGGATCTAATTAAGAATAGCAATTTTGACATGGTGGGTGGGCGCGCGCGCGAGGGCGGCAAGGTTAGGGATTATCAAGGTTTTATTGAGGATCACGGTAATTATATGATTTGGCGGAAGCTTAATGACAACGGTGCTAAGTTGCAGCCGGCTGACATTACTTTTAATTTTTTCATCGGCAAGACGGAGGTTTTAAAACAAGTCAGGTGGGATGAAAGCATTAAGATTTCTTACGAGCACAGCACCTTTTTTATTGATTTGAAGCGTGCCGGATTTAAAGCGGCCTATTCACCTTTGCCGATTGTAGAGCATAAGCCGCCGGTTAAAATTTCCAAGACGGATTACGATACTTATTTGCTTTATCGCCGCCGGACGAATGATAAAAAGGCCTTTTATGAAAAATATAAATTGGACTATACGATTGATATGTCCGGCCGACGAGATGAATACGACAGCACTAAAATGGCGGAAGTGGATTTTTTAATAACTACTTTTGACCGCTATCCGCAACTGGAAAAATTGCTTTTTTCCATCAGGGAATTTTACCCGATGGCCCGGATATTCATTGCTGACCAGTCAAAGAAGTTTTATGCCAGCTATTACCGGGCACTTTGGAAAAAGCTTGATTTTAAAAACAAACCTACGGCTTATAACCTGCCTTACGATTGCGGCCTGTCTTACGCCAGGAACTTTTTGCTTAATAAAACTTCCGCTCCGTACATCCTATTGCTTGAGGATGACTTTGTTTTTACCGATAAAACCAATATCAATAAAATGATGACCATTTTGGAAATGAACCCGACGATTGGGGCTTTAGGCGGCGAGGTGCTGGAAAACGGTTACCCGGTCAGATTTTGCCATTATTGGAAGCAGGAGGGCGATATTTTATATCACGTTGATGACGGCGACCAATGGGATTACTGCGACCATATTAAATATAAAAAAACGGGCGCGGTTATGAATTTTACGTTATTTCGCCGGCAATTATTCAATGATGTTCGCTGGGACGAGAAGATTAAAATCGAGGGCGAGCATACTGATTTTTATTGGCGCCTGTCGCAAACTTATTGGCAAGTCGCTTTTACTCCGGAATCAGCCGTTGATCACAATAAAATCGGCAACACTGCGGATTACAAGGTTTTACGGAAGCGAAATGAGTTTTTAAAAATCCTGCTTGAAAAACATTATTTAACAAAGATAATTTATAAAAATAACTATACCATCGCCTTGGAGGGAGGCGTGGTTAAGAAAGGAAAAATCTATGCAAATTAGTGAAGAAAAAATAACCGATATTGTCCGGATGACCAAGGAGCTGGAAGATCTTGAGTATCTTGCTTCCGAGGGTTTAAGGACAGTGCAGGATCAGCACGGCCAGGACGAGGTTGAGCTGGAGCGCGAGGGCAGGCCGATTAAGCTTAAAGAAAAAATCCTTTGGGATGAGGTTTTTGTTTTAGGCGAGGATTCGGACGCCGGTAAAACCTTAAAGCGTAAATACAAAGATGTCTTTGACGCTTTTAGAAAGCAGGGCGAAAAAGCCAACGAACTGCAGGCCTACATCATGCGGAACTTCGGAATTGATTATAAAAAAATGAAATTCAGCGATTACATTAAGCTGATCCGCGGCTTAATTCAATTTGAGTTAAAGCAGGAGGGATTAATCAACCGGGAGGGAGAAAGTAAAAAGTAGAAAATTTATGGAAAAGCGACACCTTAAAATTAAAATAAGCGAGCTTAAGGAAAACGACCGCAATCCTAAGCTTCATGCTGACCAGCTGATTAAGAAAAGTATTGATGAGCTGGGTTTCGTGGACGATATTGTCATTGACGAAAACAATGTTATTTTAGGCGGCCACGGCCGGCTGAAAGCTTTAAAGGAGCTTGGCCAGGTCGAAGTGGATGTGATTCAGATTATCGGCTGGACCTAGGAGCAAAAAGACAAATACAAGCCAAGAGCGGATTTGAATGTCAGTGATAATGAAAAAATTGACCGCCAGCGCGATGATTTAAACGATTTAATCAACAGTGTCAGGAAGCTATTAAAATAAAAACAATGGAGGAAAAACAAAACTTAGCAATTGTGCCGGTTGGTGAAGTACAGGATTTCACAGTTTTTAAATACCCCTATCGCAATTTAACCCCCGAGGAACAGGAGTTTTTACTGATGCTTTACGACCGGCATAATGGCAATGTTTTGGCTATCAGCCGTGATCAAGAGTCGGATTTTCACAGTCCGGCGCAACTTTATTATTACAGGGATTTATATGCATTTAAGGCGAGAATAGTTGAAATTAGGCAGAAAAGGATTGATGAGTATAATTCCACGGTTCAGCAAATTCTTGTTTCGGCCAAGGTTAAATCAATCGAGGAAGCAATAAAGCTGTTGGAGACCAGGCAGATAACTTTGCTCGATAAAAATGGCGACAAGGTCATCTTAACTAAAAATCCAACCTATCAGGAAATAAAGGCTGCCTGGGAAATAATCAAAACCGAACTGGGCGAGCCGACTACAATCTTTAAGCGCGAGGGCGATGGTGAGGAAAAAGACGAGATCACAAATCATCGGGAAAAATTAAACGAATTAATTTCAAATGTTAAAACCGCCGTTACCAGAACTTGACCCGATAGTTAGAGAGTCATGTTTGCATTTATTAAGCTATTTTAAAATCGATGGCAAGCCGGCCGATCAGGTTGCCACTGAGGGTCAAATCGCAATTTTCGCGGCCATTGTTTTTCGCTTCCATAAGTTCGTTGAAATTATTTGCTTAACTCAATACGGCAAAACTTTATTTACCGCCTTGGCGGCAATCATCGTGGCGGCGGTACAGGGAATCGTTGTTTGCATTGTGGCCCCAACGGCTGAAAAAGCCAAACTGACAATGCGTTATTTTATTGAGCATATCGGCGATCATGAGATTTTTTATAAGCAGTTGGAAAAAAACACTAAATTGGAAAGGTTAAGGCAGGAAGAAAACAAGCAGAGGATTATTTTGCGGAATGGCGGAGGGATATTTGCTTTATCGGTTGACCAAAAGAACAGCAAGAAAAGCATTGAGGCGGCCATGGGTCAAGGCGCTAAGATAGTAATTCCGGATGAGGCAGGTTTGATTGAGGACGACACTGAGGCCACTATCTTCCGTATGATTACCGGTAAAACCGGCGACGATAAATTATACTGTAAAATTGGCAACCCTTTTTATTCAGCTCCGCCCTTAACTCATTTTTTCAATGATTGGAACAATGATTTGTACCACAAAATTTATATTAACGATGAGCTGGCGTTAAAAGAGGGCCGGGCTAACCCTGAAGAATTGGCTATTGCCCGGACTAAACCGCTTTATAACATTTTATTTGCCTGCGAATTCCCGCCCGAGGATGTGATTGATAAGCAGGGCTATTATTTGCTGGTTACCAGTAACCAGCTTAAATTCGGCGATGCTAGGGGCGAGGTAATGAAGCTGATCCAGCGCGAGCGGGATATTAAAGCGCGCATGGTTGCGATAGGCGAGGAATCTAAACGGAAAGGTATTACCTTTGACGAGATTGATAAATTATCAAAAGAAAAGGTTGAGCTTAGAAAGGAGCTTGGCTCTATGCCGCCAACCAAGTTGGGCGCGGATATTGCCAGGGGCAAGGACTTTAATGTTTATGTGGTACGCAAGGGCTTATTCGCCTATGTGGCTGGCAAGAACCAAAGTGCTGATACGATGGTTAACGTGAACGAAATTGAGGCCTTGATTAAGGATTTGGATATTGACCCCGGCCAGGTAAACATTGATGACACGGGCGTTGGCGGCGGCGTAGTGGACCGCTTGCGTGAGATTGGCTACAGCGTTAACGGCGTGGCGTTCGGCGGTTCGGCCGTTGAAAATGAAAGGTTTGCCAATAAAAAAGCCGAGCTGTTTTGGGACTTAGGCCTTTGGATTAAAGACGGCGGGTTGCTGGATCAAGCTGGTGAATGGACGCAGATTACCTGGATGAAATATAAACAGCAGTCCGGTGAAAAGAAAATCATTTTTGAGCCAAAAGAAAAATTAAAGGAACGGACGCGCAAATCGCCTGACCACGCGGACAGCTTGGCACTGACGTTCAATGAGGGTTCATTCATAGGATTTGTTTAAAAATTAACCAAACAAATATGTTCGTAAAAATCCAAAATCATCCGGGCACGCCGTACTATTAAATGTGCGGATTTGTCCAGGAGAACGCCAAGACCGTTTGGGTCTATGTTCACAAGTTTAACCGCTATTTGAAAGTCAGAAAAAATCGGCTTCAAGAATGGGTGGAAACAAAACCAACCAAGGAAATTACCGGTGTAACCTATGCGGCCGAGCTAGAAGTAAAACCGAGATTAAGTTTTTTTCAAAAATTAATTAACATGCTTGTCACATGGCTAAAGAAATCAAAGAGTCAGAAATAGAAAATAAAAACGAACGGCTTTGGTTCAGTGTAATTAAAAGCTACGTTAAAGAGACCGGTTTTGGCACGGTTGAATTAACGATGACGGTTAAGGATGGAGTCGTGACCAATATCAGCCAGGCCAAAATTAAAAACAACGTTAATGTCGGTTGACAGATATTTTAGGTCTGCTATAATTTCAACAATCACTACGAAAAAGACCCTGTTAAGGCCCGCCTTAATGGGGGCTTTTTTATTTGCTTGACTGTGGATAAGTTGTGGTTTATAATTAAAGCACAATTGAATAAAAGGGCTATACCTTTTTAGCTGCACAACAGCCCAACGGTGTCAGGAGAACTGCCATCAATGTCAATTACGTTTATTCGTAATTGCTATTGGTGGCAGTTTTTTTTATGCAAATCCTAAAAACAATCAAAAATTTCTTTAAGGCAAAAAGTTATACCGGCCTGATTAATGACTGGAGTGGTGAAGAACAGGCCTGGGACGGCAAAAACTTTTTAACTGCCTATAAATCAAGCTTGCCTTTAAATAGGGCTTTAAATAAAAGGGCTGAAAAGGTTAGCGAGATTGAATTTATTTTAAGGCGCGGAGAGCAAGTGCTTGATAAAGCAGATAACAATCCGTGGTTGCAACTTTTAAGGAGGCCTAATCAGTTTTTAAGCGGCCGGCAGTTTTTCCACCTTTACCAGCGTTATTTTGACCTTTGGGGCGAGGTTTACATTTGGAAACAGCCTAAAGACGGCCGGGCTTTTAATGAGGCCAAAAGCATTGAGGCATTGCACCTTTTTAATCCAACGACCATGTCCTACGTGGTTGATGATAGTCAGGGTATTACTAAGTATATTCGTCGGCTACCTAACAGTAGAGAGCAAGAATACACGCCGGATGAAATTATTAGGGATTTTAACCCGAGTATGGATTCGCCGCTTAAGGCAGAGAGTTTAATTTTATCGGGCATTAAAGCGATATCAACCGAGATCCAGCTGGCTGAATACCAGGCGAACATTTTAAAAAATGGCGGGCGGATTGGCGGAGTATTCAAATTTAAAACAGAACGTTTGACCAAACAGCAATTATCAGAGCTTAAAGATAATTACGACGAACAGTTTGCCGAGGCCAGAAAATCAGGCAAGCCGTTATTCTTGGGCGGGGATTCTGATTATTCCAATACAGCTTTAACGCCGGAAGAGCTTGGGTTCATTGAAAGTAAAAAAATGACGCTTAATGATATTTGTATTTTAACATCAGTGCCTAAGCCGTTATTGTCCAGCTTGGACGAGATTAAGTTCGATAATGCTGACGCGGCTATTAAGATTTTCTTGAAAGAAACCATCGCGCCTTTAATGAAGCGTTTGGTTAATAAGCTTAACTGGGATTTAATCCCGGCCGAGTTTGAACTGGATTTTGTTAATCCGGTGCCCGAGGATAGGAACGAAATCAGGCAGGACTTAGCAGCCGCTTCCGCTTCATACGCTTTAACCACGAATGAAAAGCGAGAAATGCTTAAATTGGATCCGGTTGATGGCGGCGATGAGATTTTAATTCCTTTTGGGCTGGGTACTTTGGGCGACGCGGTTAATCCGGCCAACGCTGATCCGGCCGCTCAAAAAGGTTTTAGAAAAGGTTATGAGCACCCATTACGTGATGAATTTATCCGCAGGAAGTATTGGGATTTTAAAACTATCAGCCATAGCAAGCGCGAAAAAGAATTTACCAGAGTGTTGAATAAGTATTTTAAAGGCCAGGAGGAACGACTATTGAACGGATTAAAATCTGCTAAAAGCTTAAAAAAGAAAAGTTTGATTGATGAGAGGTTTGATAAAGCCGACGAGGTTAAGCTGGCTATTAATCTTTTCCTGCCATTTTTACAGAAGTATTTGGTTGAGTCGGGAGAGGAAACGATGAATTTCATCGGCTATAAAGATTTTGATTTTGTTTTTTCCAGCCAGATTGCGTCTTGGCTTAATGAAAAAGTCAGCAAATCGTCATGGGAAATTGCCGATACTACCTTAAATAAATTGCAGGATGAATTCGCAGCCAGCTTAGAGGCCGGCGAGGGCAGGGATGGATTGGTTAAAAGAATACAGAATGTTTACGGCGATATATCCAAATCACGAGCCGAGACGATTGCCAGGACTGAAATCGGCGGCGTTACTTCCAAAGGAACATTTGAGGCCTATAGGCAAGCGCAAATTCCGACCAAGATTTGGGTTTGGTCAGCTGGCGCTCGAGGCGGAGTCAGGCCGGAACACCAAGCCATTGATGGCGAGGAAGTGCCTTTGGATCATCCGTTTTCCAATGGACTTCAATATCCTGGTGATCCAAGCGCAGATCCGGAAGAGACCGTGAACTGTCAATGCCAAATCTAAATTAATAATCATTTTATATGCGAAAATTCTATCAACTCTCAACTAAGTCGTTTTCCGAATTAAAAGTTAAAACTTACAAGGACCTCTGGGATAAAATCCAGGAAAAAGGTTTTGAGGGTTTTACTTTGCCTGTTTTTACCATTTTCCAAAAAGCCGAGGGGGTGGATAATCTTTTCCACGCTATTTTTTCAACGGCCGCGGAAGACAGGCACGGCGATGTTGTGGAGCAAAACTGGGATTTGAAAAGTTATAAAAATAATCCCGTTCTTTTAGACAGCCACAATTACGATTCTATTGAACATATCATCGGCGGGATTAAAAACATTAAAGTTAAGGATGATAAATTGCAAGGAGATGTTTATTTTGCTTTGGAAAGCCCTAAAGGCATGTTGGCTTACAAATTGCGCCTGGCTGGACTTTTAAATACGCTGTCCGTCGGCTTTATTCCCAAAGAGTTCAGCGACGACGGAATGTCAATTGTTAAAAGCGAGCTTTTGGAAATATCGGCCGTTCCAGTGCCGGCAAATCCAGAGGCCTTATTTGAAAAAAATTATGATAAATCAAAAGGTAATGAAGATCCAGAGAATCCGGAAGGTGATGAACCGCCAGCTCCCGGAAACGGCGACGGTGGTGAAGCGGGCGGGAAAAATAATAATGATGCAGGCGAGCAAAACGGAGGAGAGCAAAACAATGGCCAGCCTGGCGATCAACAGCCAACAAATCAGGGAGGCGAAAATAGCCCAACAGGAACAGCTGAACCGGTAAAAAGCAATCCATTAAAAACAATCAACTCCGCAGCGAATCTGATTATTGAGAAGCGTTGTGGAGCTTTGGCCAGAATTAACAAGGCGATAGATGTAATAGGTGCCGTAACTGTAACAGGGGAAGACCCTGCAACAGCAACGAAGATCGCGACTAATCGCACAATTAATCAGGCCATTAGGAAGTTATTAAAATTAAAAGTTTAGTTCTATGCTGATTTACTTAAAAATGTTAAAAGCCCTTTTAAAAAAAGGCTTTGCCACCAAAGCGGAAAAGGAAGCCCTGAAGGCTGAATTTTCCAAATTGAAGCAGGAAGAGCAGGAACCAGTTAAGGAAGAAACCGAGCAGGCCGAAAAATTGCCTGAGGTTGATCCTCTTGCTGGCGCTGGCGGCGGTGAACCCTCTGAGGAAAAAACCGCTGAATTGCTTAGCAATTTGCTGAGAAAGGAAGCCCAGGGCATCCAAACCAATCTTGAAGTGAAAGTCAAGGAATGGTTGGAAGAGCACAAGGATTTAATGGCCAAAAAGGCCGGCGTTTATCAGCCCGATATTGCGGCCAAAAGAAAAGGCTTTAATGAGCATATTAGAGCTTTGGCCAAGGCCCTTATTACCGGTGATGAAGCCAAATTTAAGGAAATGACCACTGATGCGCAGGGCACTCCTTACGCCGGTTACGTGGTTGATAGCGAATTGTCCGCTGAAGTTCGTCACTTGATGACTGACTACGGTGTGGCCAGACGCGAACTAACCTCCCTGCAATTAACCAAGCACACCTATAAAGCCAATGAATTGGTCACTGATTTGACCGTTTATTGGGTTGATGAGGGCGCGGTTATTTCCTCCAGCCAGTTGGTTCTTGATCAGAATTCATTAAGCCTTAAGAAATTGGGCGTGATTGTAACTCTGACCAGCGAACTTTTGGAAGAACAGGAAATCGATTTGTTCAGCTTGGTTGCAGAAAGGGCAGCTGAAAAGTTTGCTCGCGCTGAAGACGATTTTGTCTTTAATGGCGACGGCACTTCAGATTACGGCAGCTTCACTGGTTTGCTCCTTAGCGCCAATGTGAATGAAACCGTAATGGCTGGAACCACTTTTGCTTCCATTGATGCCGACGATTTGCTGGATATGCAGATCGACACTCCGGCAGCTGCCAGGGCAAGGGGTAAGTACTTCATGCACTTCTCCATCATGGCTTTGGTTAGGAAATTAAAGGCAGAGGGAGATTATATCTTCCAACGTCCTTCCGAAACTGGACCTGCCAGCATTTGGGGCAAGCCGGTTGTGGAAGTTGAGGTTATGCCTACCTCTGGCGACAGTGCCGAAGATACCGCTTTCGTCATCTTTGGTGATTTGAAAGCCGGTGCCTTATTCGGCTACCAGGGCGCTATCAGGGCCGAGAGATTTGACGCTGGCGTGGTTAGAAATGTTGCCGCCAACGCTGATCTGAACCTGATTACCACTGACCGCAAAGCCATCCGTCTTATTGAAAGAGTTGGTTACGTTCAATTGATTACCACTTTGAATAAACCAATCACTGTCCTTAAGACCGCTGAAGCTTCTGCTTAAGCTCTTTGACCGGGCGGGATTATTCCCGCCCGGAATTAAGGGTTGAAGTATGATGAAAAGATTTATTTATAAAGACAAAAAAACCGGTAACAGGGTTTTGAGCAACGAACAGCTTGATAGCAAGCGTTTTGAGTTGCTTAAGGATACCGGACTGCGAGCAGGCCTTAAAACAGGCAAAATAATCCAAAAATAGCTTATGCCAGGAGCTGAATGTGAAACAACGCCGTACGCCGCAAAAACAACGCCGTACGCCGGGGTTAGCTACTGCCCAAGGCTTTTAAAGGAGGACGGCGGATTTATTAAGCAAGAGAACGATTATTTTATAGAGCTATGAGCGCCAATAAAAAAATTTCAGAATTAGACCCGATAACCACTAGTGAAGACAATGACCTTGTTGTGGTGGTTGATGTTTCGGCCAACGAAACTAAAAAGCAAACCAAAGCAAATTTACTTAAGGAGGTTAATGATAAGGCCGACGATCATATTGGCGACACTGATAATCCGCATCAGGTAACAGCCGGACAGGTTGGCGCTTACACTAAGGGCGAGGATGATGAATTATTAAGCGCTAAAGCTAATTCAGAGGATTTAACCAATCATGAGGGTGATCATGATAATCCACACGCAGTCACAGCTGCCCAAACAGGGGCCTACACATCCGGGGAAACCGATGAATTATTAAATGCGAAGGCTAATGCTGAAGATTTGTCCGGGCATTTAACTGATTATAATGACCCGCATCAGACCTTGAGTAAAATCAAAGACAATGTTGTTCCGACCGGAGCAATCAATGGAATTAACACGATTTTTGTCTTGCCGGATACGCCAGCGGCCGGTTCGCTTAAAGTTTGGGCTGATGGATTAAGGATGACGCCTAATGTTGATTTTACTTTAGGCACGGCGACAATAACATTTATCACCCCGCCTATGAGCGCGGTAATTGCGGATTATAGAATTTAATTTTATGAAAAAAATCTTTGCCATCATTTCTATATTAGCCGGACTAAGTTTAGCCGGCACAGTTTCCGCTCAGGCCATTGTTTTTCCTAACAGAGGCGGCACCGGCATCACGAATTATAACCGTGGCGATATTTTGTACGGTTCATCTACTGCCCCGACTCTTTTAAAGACATTGCCTATTGGCACTACCGGCCAATTTTTACAGGTTAATAACGGCATCCCGGCCTGGCAGGATATTAATAACTTAAATTTAGGTTCGTTTAACGCGGCCTCTACCACAGCCACTTCAACCATTCAGGGTAATTTGCACATTAACGGCAATCTTAAAGTTGACGGCAAAGCATTTTTTACCATTGTTTCCAGCGGTGATTTTACTGTTAACGGCAACTTAAAAACAACCGGTACGACTGACGCTCACCAAAAGATTTTCAATTCAACCGGCGCTTTAACGGTTGATCAGGCCAGCCAGGGAAACACCAGTATTATTTTAAACCCTACTACCGGCAATGTCGGTATTGGCACAACTAATCCACAGGCCAAGCTGGAAGTTTTAAGCACTACAGCGCAATTAAAAATGGCCTATGATGCCTCGCATCAAACATATTTCTTAACTGACGCAAATGGCGATTTAAACATCACTCCAAGTGGCGGCGATATTAATTTTGCAGCAAGAGGAAATTTTGCCACTTCTACTATCAGCGCCACTGGTACATCAGCTATTTTAACAGTTAGGCAGGGAGGTGCAGGAGATTTATTTAATGCCTATGACGGCAACACTAAAGTATTTACCATTTTGGACGGAGGTAAAACCGGCATTGGTTTAAGCAGCCCATCGGCCTATCTTCAGGTGCAAGGAACCACGGAACAATTGCGTCTTTCATATAATTCCAGCAATTACTGGTCAACGACCGTTAACGCGTCAGGAACGGCCATATTTTTGGCCACAGGCACTGTTCCTGCGTTTAATCTGCAGGTTAGAGACACTACGGCCCTTACTATCAGCGATGTGCAGGTTGTTTCCAATGTGCCACTGCAAATCGCCCAAAGTGGCGACGTTGGTATGGCCGGCAATTTAATTTTATCCAATGAAACGGCCAGCTATATTAAGGCTGAAAATCCTTTTTACATTGAAACTTATAGCCCCTATGCCAATGCTGATTTAACTTTAAGGGCGGCCAATCTTGGGGTAGTGGTTATAGACGATTCAATGGAAACTTACGGCACCAGCACTATTCAGGGTTTGCTTAGGGTGGCCACCGACACGCCGGTATTAATAACG
Source organism: Candidatus Komeilibacteria bacterium (assembly GCA_026396575.1). Lineage (GTDB taxonomy): Bacteria > Patescibacteriota > Patescibacteriia > UBA1558 > UBA10009 > JAPLWM01. The sequence goes on along the minus strand of JAPLWM010000020.1, from coordinate 17,033 downwards.
GATAAAATCCAGTTTAACGTTAAAGGTATTTCACGAACGACCCAAACTTCCACCACCACTTGCGCGGCCGATGTTGAGGGTTCGTTTTTCTATAATCCGAATAATAAGCATTTCTGGGGGTGCGACGGCACTGACTGGAAAAAATTAGATTAATATGTACGAAACAAACAAAGAGTATTATAAAATAATCAATGCCCGAATAAAAGAGCTTGGTTTAAAAAAATTTGAAGAGTCCTGGATTGATGAATACCGCCAGACAAAAAACCAAGACATTAGGGAAAAAATAGTTTTGTATTGGTTTGGTTTGGTCGTTAATAAAGTACAAAAATGGACCCCCTTTGCCCCTGAAGAGGATTTATTGCAAGAGGGTTTAATCGGATTAATGAAGGCAGTAGATAAGCATGACCCTGCAAAAGGCAAATTCTTTCACAGCGCAATTAGCTATATCAACAATTATGTCATTGGGTACGTCTATGAAAAAAGTCATATCATTAAATTACCCAAGGAAGTAGGGATGGTTATTGGCCGTTATAGGAAAGCCGAAGAACGATTGATGCAGGAGCTAGGCCGGATGCCCGAGGTTGAAGAGGTGGTTAAAAAAATTGGCACATTGCTTGGCTGGACTAAGCATGCCTTAAAACCAGCGCTCGACTATTTAAACTTCACTATCGAAAGCATTGACGCTCCTATAGAGGGTAAGGATAGGGATACGATGACCCTGGGAGATACGATTGTTGATAATAGGATAGATATCGCTGAGTTAAAAATTTCGCTTGAATTATTACAAAAGCATATCGGCAATGTTTTAAAAACTTTAAAAGACAGGGAGCGAGATATTATAAAATTTAGGTTTGGATTGGAGGACGGCAAGGAATTGAATAATTTAGAAATCGGCAAAAAGTTAAAATTAAAAGCCAAGAGTAAAGAAAATCTTTCAAGCTTTGTTAGTACGGAATTTAGACATGGAATTAAGAAAATTCAAAATAGCTCGCTTATTAAAACATTAACGGATTATGAATTTCAAACCTGACAATTTTGGACCGATAATCGTTTTAAGCATGGCTTTGCCATTAATTATTTATTTACTATTTTTATTCAATCATTATGCCCGATGAAATACAACAGGAAGAGCAACCGGTAGAAGCGCCCATAGAAGAGCAAGCGCCGGTTGAACAAATCCAACCGGAACTTAAACCTAAAATCGACGCCAAGATTATAAATATCATTGGCGCGGCCGCTTTGGGCATAGCTGGAGTGATTGCCGGTTATCAGACGCTTAATGTTTCCGACACCGAAATTGAGAATTATATTCAGACAGCCATTGCTAACGGATGCAGGCCGGTAATCGATGTTTGCGAAAGCAATTGCGGAAAAATTAAGGACTACGCTGATTTCGGCGTGTCGGAGCAATGCATCCAGGGCGGACAGGTTTTGAGAATGAATTATAAGCGAGCAAATGACGGCCTGCTATCTTTGGCCAAGAAACTTAACGTCGATTTGACTCAGGAAAATATGGAGCAGTTACCGGTTAAGATTAGAGAAAAGCTTGAGGTAAAGGGAATGGCAATGCAACCGGTTAAAGAGTCATTAATTTTAGATATTCAAGATAATTAATAAATTTTATGAAAGGATATTCGAGCATTTTGGCAATTGAAAATTATTTGCTTTTAACTATTGAAGCCAGCTATCAAGAGCAGGTTGAGAATTGGATTGCCTCGATTGAAAAATTTATCGATCAGCTGACCGGTAGAAACTTTGTTGCTGATTCGGCCACGAGCGCGCGCGTGTTTGACGGCAACGGCCGGACGGATTTATTAATTGATGATTGTGTGGCCATTACTAAGGTTGAGGCGGGTAATGATGAGTGCGGTGATAGTTTTACCGAGGTGTTGGCTGCCGGATCAGGCCGGTATCTTGCTTTGCCTAATAATTACGCTTCCCTGGGGGTACCAATTAGAAAGTTGCACCTTTTATCGGGTTATTGGCTTAAAGGGCTCCAAAACGCAAGAATCACTGCCAAGTGGGGCTACAGCACAGTTGTTCCTGATGATATTAAGTTCGCTGTTACGGTTATTGTGGCCGGCCTATGTTGCAACCTTGGCCAGCTGGTAACTTCTAGGAATGTGCAATCAGAAAGGATTGGTGAGTATTCAGTGTCTTATGCCAATGATGCCAACTGGCAGGACTTTGCCAGGGCTAAGCAAATTTTAGAAAGTTATAAAAAATTTGAAATTTAAACAATGACAATCGCAAAGTTTTTTACAACGCAATTCACAACCAAGAGAATGTCTTGGTCCGGGGAAAGTTCTGCCTTAATTACGCAAAGCACTTTCGACGGCTACTTGCAACAGGCAGCGGCCGAGCTGGCCGAAACTTTACGATTGAATTTTACCCGGGCGTTTACGCTGTGGTGCCCGCTGGGCACGGATGTTGAAGAGGGGGATTTGATAAGCGATGGGGAATTTGATTACGGAGTTAAGGCGATTAATAAAAGAGATTACGGCACGAACCAGCATTTGCAATTGATCATTGAAAGGCACGAGGATTATTTAAGCGTTTAACTATATGGCCGAGCAAGCGGTAGAAATTGTTGGGTTAAAAGAATTTCAGACGGCACTGGCTCGCAATCCGCAAAAGGTACTTGATGAGGTGAAGAGGTTTTTTGTGAGAGGCATGGCACATTATAGACGAGTAGTAATTCAAACAGCACCTTGGAAAGTTGGAGAGTCCGGAGGCGGCGCGCCGGTTGATACAAAAAATTTAGTGCAAAGCCACGTAACCAAATATAACGAATTGTCTGCCACCTTTGGACCGGATCAACAAATAGCACCTTACGCAAAATATGTTCATGAGGGGACGGTTAAGATGACAAAAAGGCCATGGCTGGATTGGGCTAAGGATAGAGCCCAGGAGGATGTTTTGCAGGAAGCTAAAAAATTACTCGATACCTTGGTTAAAGATTTAGCAAATTAATTTATGCCGACAGAAATTTACACAAACATCATTAATCAGATTAATATGATTCTTGCTTCGGTCACGCAGATTAAGCAAATAATTGCCAGTCCATCGACAAAATTAACAAAATACCCCGGGGCAATTTTCTTTCCGGCCAACTGGCAAAATGACCCGGAAACCAATAAAGAGAACCTTAAATTTTATCGCTTTAAACTCTGGGTAGTAGTGGGAGTTAACCAAACAAATATCAATCAAGTTTTTACTTCTACTTTACCTAAGGCGGTTGATGCAGTACTTGCGGCCTTTGACTCGGGCTGGTCACTTACTTCCATAAATAGCCATAGAGTTTGGCAAAGAATTGATAGCGGTGATTGGGGCTTATCGCAAACAGATCAAGCGATGGAGGCCTATGCCGAATTCAATATCGAGGTAAAAATGCTAACTAACAATTAAAATTAACCAAAAAATATGACAGAAATAATTGGACACGATATAGAAATCGGTTTAGCCGTTGAAAATAACCGCGGCACGGCCGAAGCAGTTGCTGAAAAATGGTTGAAGAAAACAACAGCCAACATTGTTGATCGTGTTACGCATGCGATTGATGATAATTCGCACGGCGTACTTGAGGATTCCGATAATCGCCGGGTGGTTCAAAAATGGTTTGACGGCGATATCCCTAATAGCATTGCTGACGCTGACGCGATTGGCTATTTGCTCTATAACATTTACGGCGCTGTAGTTTCCGGTGTTGTAACTGGGTCTGTTTATAGCCACGCTTTCAGCATAGCGCAAAACATCCAGCATCCATCATTAAGCATTTTCGCTAAGGATGGTAGCGTTCAGCAAGCGGTCTTTGGTTTAGGGATGGTAAATACTTTGGAAATTTCGGCCAGCTCCGAAGATTACGTTAGATTTACGGCCAACATTATTGCGGCGACTGAATCCGCAAACGCCGACACCCCTGATTACGACGATCAGTATGATTGGATTGGCGCTGATATCGCTATTAAAATTGCTGACACTGAAGCAGGATTATCAGGAGCTACTGCTCAAAAAGTAAAAAATATCGTGATCAAATGGGATCAGGGTATTATCCGCGACCATGTGCTTGGCTCTTACAATTCGGATGATAACTATAATAGCAAAGCCAGCTTAGAGATTGAATTCACAAAAAACTTTAGCGACGAAGTGTTTAAGGATTTATTCAATTCCGATAATTCCAAGTATTTGCAGATTGTTATTGCCGGCTCGCAAGATATTGGATCAGGCAATCATCCAACGCTTACCTTGGTATTAAATAAGGCGATGGTAACCGCCTGGGATAGAAAAGGCGAAAAGGATGCCTTAGTTGAAGAAACAGTTACGGTTAAAGCTTTCTATAATGCTACTGATGGCGAAGCGCACACCTTGACCTTGAAAAACTTGACCACTGAATACGACAAGCCGATCAGCGCTTAAAATAAATTAAAACCACCGGCTCGGATAGCCCGGGCCGGTGGTAAGGATTGTTCTTTAAAATTATTTCGCCCATTCCATAGGAACCCAGCCAGTAATTGACGGATCGCTTGTTAATCTTACGCGTCTTGAGCCGAATCCTCTATCGATTATCCTGGCTTCAGCACAATTATCAATCATCATAGCGCGTCCTTGAAGTATCATCTCAGCATAAGCGTATGTATCCTTACTAACAGAGGCTTTGATAAATTCGTCGTATGTTTCCTTACTAAAAGGCAAAATAAATTTTTCACTACAGTCCGACTTGTCATCATGAAAATTAAGAGTTACCAAATTTGGGTCTGTTTTTTCTTCGTTCTTTACTTCCTTATTATCAGTATTGTCAACTACCTGTATTTGCGCTTGATCTTGCTGAGTCTGATTCTGTTCAGTTTTATCGGCTTGCAGGATGGGTTTGTTTGAAGGCGTAACAATCGCAAGAATTATAATTAAAACAATAAAAGCACCGAAAATTAAAGCAACTTTCTTTAAAATTTTCCACATTTTTTGCATAAAATTAACTTAAATTATTAATTAATAAACCCTAACATAAAAACAACTATATGTCAAACAGAGAATTAAAAACAATCACCTTATCAGACAGCACCCAAGTGGATGTCGTTACTAATTTAACCTGGGGGGAGCAGGAAGATTTGCGCGCAATTTTTCTAAACTCTGCCAAACTTCAAAATTCGGCCAGTGGCAATGAAACCAAAGTGGATTATTCAGGCGGCGTTTTAACAGATGTTAGATATAAATTACTTGAATTAGCGATCAAAGAAATTAGAATCGGCGAAAATAAACAGCAGTACACCAAGGAATGGATGAGAGATTTAAGCGCAGAGGACGGCGATTTGATTTTTAGCGCAGTTGAAGAATTGAATAAAAAAAAAGTTTAGATAGTTTAAGATTTCAAATCGAGGGAAAATGTCAGCCCGATAACGAAGTAATAATGGAAAATCTAAGCGAACGATATGGCTGGCTACCAAGCCAAATAAGGCAAGAACAATGGCAAGATATTGAAATTTATCTTGATATAATAGCCACTAAAAATTTATTGGAAAAAGCAGAAAATAAAAAATATGGCGGAAAATAGATTATTAGAAATTTTGCTAAAACTTAAAGATGAAGCATCGGCGGAGCTAAAAAAATTTCAGAAAGAAATAGCCCCAGCCGAATAAAATCAGATATTCGCGGATGATTGACATAAAATCACCTCCTCTCCGATTAAGGATGTTTACTTAAAAAGATTCGTGCAATTATAAACCAAATCAAACCGCTTAATAAGAGACCGGCACCAATTGTACCGATTATTGTTGACGGTGAACTGAATCCAAGAATTGAGCCAATGATAACTAAAAATGCTGAAAATTCTTGTTGGGATTTATTAGACATTATTATACGCTTTATTAAATTTTTCTTTGGACATAAAAGCGTACCTTACGCCCTCAATCAATGAAACAATGGCGGGCACGAAAGTCCAACAAAAAATCAGATAAAGAATGCCTTGGCCCGGGCGACCTAAATAAAATTTATGGATACCTAAACCGCCCAGTAATAAAGCCAAAAATACAGATATTCCTTTCTTTTTCATAGATTTATCTAAAAATTAATAATTAATAACACTAATAATTAACATAATATCAAAAATATGTCAAACAGAGAAGTGCAAACAATTAAGTTATCAGACAACACGGATGTGGACATTGTCACTTATTTGACCTGGGGCGAAAAGGAACAGATCCAATCTATTTTCGTTGGTGGCGCAAAGGTTAATAAAATTGACGCTCAAAACCAAATTGGCGATGTGACCTTTGAAGAAAATATGTTATTCGATGCCAAGATTAAAGCGCTCAGCTTGGCAATAAAATCCATTAGATTAAGCGATGGCCAGGAAGTTTCTTTTACCCGGGAGTGGATGGAAAATTTGCGCAGCGAAGACGGCGATTTGATTTTTAACGCCGTTAACCAAATGAATAAAAAAAAATTGTAGATTCCAGTTCACTTAAGTTTGAGCTTCAGGGTAAAAAAACAGCATCCAAGGTTGTGATTATGGAAACTTTAAGCGCTGAATACGGATGGACGCCCGAGGAAATAATGCGTCAGGATTTCAATGTTATTAATCAATACATTGAAATAATAAATTTAAAAAGACAGCTTGAATTAGCAAGATCAAAAAAATATGGCGGAAAATAGAGAATTACAAATTGTCCTTACTGCTAAGGATAAAGCCAGTAAGGAGTTAAAGGAATCAGGAGATACGATTGGCAAGGCTTTTGGAGCGGCTAAAACCACAATCATTGCGACTGTGGCCGCGGTAACAAGCGCAGCTGCCGCCGTAACTGCTTTTGGCATCTCAAGTTTTAAATCATATTTGGAAGCAGAAAAGCAAATGGTTATCGCCAATCAAGCTTTGAAAAATGCCATAGGTGATAACAATGGCGAACTGATTAAAGCTAAACAAGCAATGGGCGAAGTTAGTAAAGCGGCGACTAAATTGGGTATGGATGATGAAAGCGCGGCCGTGGCCTTTTCAAAGTTATTGGGTGTAACCAAAGACGTTACGCAAGCACAGAACGAAGTAAAGTTAGCCCTTGACTTATCGGCTTATTCTGGACGAAGCGTTGAGGAAGCCACACAAGCTTTATTAATGGTGCATGCCGGCGGCACTAGGGTTTTAAAAGAATTTGGCGTTGAGGTTAAAGAGGGAACAAGTGCTTTAGACGCTTTAAGTATTGTGCAAAGTAAAGTTGGCGGGACGGCTCAAACCATGGCTGATAGCACAGGCGGAGCTTTGGCCAGATTATCAGAAAGCTGGACAAATTTAAAAAAAATAGTTGGCCAAGCGCTTGCTGAAGCCATTAATCCGTTTATTTCAACTTTGGCAAATTGGTTTCAATCTGATAGAACACAGGAAAAAATAGAGGGTATAATCGCGGCCTTTAAGGATTTTGATACAGTAAAATCTTTTGTTAAAGAAGAATTGAATAAATTTTTTGACGCCATAGATAGTAAGCTTGGCATAATCACTATTTTAAAACAGGCATGGGACGATGTTTCAACGGTTTTTAGAGAAAATTTATTGCCCAAATTAAAAGAGCTTTGGGAAATTTTAACACCACTCAAACCATTTTTAGAAGTTTTTGCCAAGATTATCGGAGTGATTTTGTACGGTGCTATTATCGCATTAATAAAAATAATTGAGGGCGGATTAATTGTGGTGATGACTATTTTAGGCACAACAATCGATGCTGTAAAAATTGGATTAGAAGCGATTGCAAAAGTTTGGGATACATGGACAACTATACTTTCAAAAATAATTAATTTTGTAGATACGTTAATTAGTAAAATTAAACAGCTTGATATTGTAAGCAAGGCAGTTGGAGCTGTGAGTAATTTTCTTGGATTCGGCGGAGGCAAGGCCATGGGTGGATCTGTATCATCTGGCAAATCTTATTTAGTGGGCGAGCAAGGGCCTGAATTATTTACTCCTGGCCAAGGCGGTACAATTACACCAAATGGCAGGATCTCCGGTAGTGGAATCAACATCAGTATTGTAGTGAATGGCGACGTGTCTGGCCAAGAGCTGGTGGACAAAGTGATTAATTCTATTTCCAAGCAATTAACCTTTAACACAAGAAACGCAATCTAAAATATGTATGGCAGTAACGATTCAAATAAATTCAGTCGATAAATCCGAATTCATTAATTGGGAGAGTTTAGAGTGCAAACAGAACCTTAACAATTTAGTTGATACCGCGAAATTTAAAACAAGAAAATTTGGCGACCGAACATTCAAGCCCGAGTTCAACGACGACATAAAAGTTTACGATGGCGCGATTTGCATTTTTGCCGGCACGATTTTAAGGGTTAATGAAACAGTGGAATCAGGCGGCGGCGGAGTGGTCTATGAAGCCGAGGCAGTTGATTACAGCTATCAGATGGATAAGCTGTTGGTGGCCAGGACTTATGAAAACAAAACAGTCCTGTATATCATTACCGACATTCTTTCGTCTTACGCTTCGGATTTTGACGCTGATAATGTGGAATCGGCCAGGGAAGTTGAGAAGATTGTTTTTAATCAGGTGCCGACGAGCCAATGCATCCAGCGCCTTGCCGATACCTATAATTTATTCTGGTACGTTGATGAAAATAAATCAGTCCACTTGTTTGATAAAAACAGCAACAGCGCGCCTTTTAACTTGACTGATATTTCCGGCAATTTCGTTTACCAATCTTTAGCCAGGGTGGTTGATGGATCATTAACCGTCAACACGGTTAAAGTTAGAGGTGGAGAATATGACGGCGCGAGTTATACCGACGTGATCACGGTTAAAGGCAGTGATTCTAAATCGTTTGTTCTTTCCAAGAAAATGGCCAATCTGGTTATTGAGCTGAATACCGGTGCCGGTTATGTTGCCAAGGATGTGGGCGTTGATTTTATAGATGATTTTACCACGGTTGATGTTTTATACAGTTATCAAACCCAATCCATCCGTTTTGAAAATCCTTTAACCGACGGCAATAAAATACGCTATACAGGCAATCCTAAAGTTAGAGTATTTGCCATTAGCCAGGAACCGAACAGCGTGAGCGCCTATGGCAAAATTGAGAAGTTGGTGAGGGACGATAATATCCGGAGCAATGCCGTGGCCAGGCAGAGAGCCAACGCCGAATCCTTGGCCTTGAACGTGCCAATCGTGGATGCGAGCTTTTATACCTATGAGAGCGGTTTAAGGGCCGGCCAGGTGCTAAATTTGGCCTCTGTGAGGCGGGATTGCGATGATAACCTGCTGATTAAGGCCCTAACCTTTAAAATGGTGGATCCGGAGCATTTTGGTTATAAGGTGGACTTGGTATCAACTAAAAGATTTGAGCTGATTGATTTCCTGCAAAAGCTGGTTCAACCGGTGCCGCTTTCAACTGATGAGACAGAAGTGGCCGAGGATATTTTCGCTGATCCGGCCGAGGTAACTATCCAAGAGGAGCACGAAAATGTTTCGCCGCAAGAAGATTTTGCAGACGTTCAAATTCAAGAATCAATTTTATTAAATCCCATTGACCCTGACACGATTGAGTGGGTTTGGGGGCCGTACTTCCCGACATCGGATGCGGACCCTAAACGAGCGCCTAAGTGGAGCCGAGGGGCTAAGTGGCTATAAAAAAATCAACCTTACAATTACTTTACAATTATGAAAAGCATAGGTGACAATCAAAATGCGAAAATTAAAGGCGAGCATTTTTGCTTTAGCTTAAATAAAAGCATCTGCAAAAACAGCGATCAGTTTAAACTGGTCATGCACGCCATTAAAAACTTTGTCCGCAGAGGCGATCATTTTCTTTTACTAAAAATGATTAGGAGAAATCTACTTGTTTTCAATGGCATGAAAGAGAACTTGGTTGTTAAGCGCGGGCGCAGCGTGCTCGCTGAACGTCTGGCCGGCGGCACGACTTACACCGGCGAGGTTACCGACGGCGCCCTGGGAGACGGCGTTGCCCCAACTTTTACCAATGCCAGCACACAACTTAATACAGAGGTCGCAAGATTAGCCGCGGTTGATTCATCTTTTGAAGATAACATTGCTTATATTGATTTCTTTTTTGACTCCGGCGACGCCCCGGATCAAACCTATACCGAATGGGGCACGTTTATTGACGGCGACGGCACCACTCCGAATTCCGGCCGGGCATTTAGTTTGTTGGCCACTGGTGGCTGGGTTAAAAGCGGATCAATGTATGTTAGTTCTAAATACACAATAATTTAATTTTATGCCAAAACCTTTATATCCAATTGCAAAGGATGACGATGTAGATGCTGCCGCAATACAAGCCAACCTGGAAGAAATTTGGGGAGCCGATGGACTCCAACATTTGATCGATGCTTCCGAGACTGCTTTACATAGTCATGCTTTAAATACCCATATCCCTGCGCTTGTTGCTTCAGATACCTTAAAACAAAGTGCAAATACAGTTAGACAAACTTCAAATGTATCTAATTATACTAAAAGAAAGGAAATTCAAATCTATTGGGAGGGAACGGTAAGAGTTAAATTTGATATGAGCAGTGATAGCTCGAATAGTGTTTGGGGTCGGGTTTATAAAAATAGTTCAGCAATTGGCACAGAAAGAACATTGTCAGTTGCTGATGGTTATCACACATACTCTCAGGATTTTACTGTTGCTAAGAATGATTTAATTCAACTTTATGACAAAACAGGTTCTGGTGATGGGAGTATCGTTTCAGTTCAGAATTTTAGATTGTATTACGATTACGGAAACTTAACTGAAACTGTTGTTAAAACAGATTAATTTTATCAGTTTAATAAAAATAAAAAATGGATATTTTAGATATTTTAAGTATTATCACTTCAATTGCCACTTTCATTGGGATTGCCTTTTTAGTATATAACAAATTTCATGTTCCTCAAGAAAAATTAGAAAAACAACAGTTAATAACTGAAGGTGAAATAGATAATAAGGCCTCCATTTTGGCTCAAAAAGAGTTAGAAACTAAGGCTTTGCTTTTAGCGGATCAAGTTAGAAGCAAAAACGAGGAAAACGAGAAACGATTTCATGATATGGGTATTCGTTTAGATACTGCCATGACGACAGCTCAAAATCACATTCATACGGTTGACGTAAAGGTTGATAAGCTAATAGAAACTGTCGGCATTATGACTAATAAAATCACAGAATTAACAACAATTATTAATGAACGTATCCCTAAAAATTAGGAGTCAGTAATGACACTAACACAACAGCCGAATCATCGGCTGGGTCGTACACAGATTTTCCTACTGCGTAGGAAGATGAGACGCTGTTAGTCATCGCAGAAGAGGCCAATCAGGCCACCCAAGCGCTGACAGAAACGTCGCAAACATAATCAGGGGGGCGATGGTTTGATTCATCAGCAACCATCGCCCCCGCAATTACTTAAAATTAATTACTACAACAATGAATAAAAACGAAATTAATGCCCTGGAAGAAGGCAAAATTAACACCGGTTTGATTCTGCCTAGCGTAGATTCGAGAAATGCTATTTACGAGGATCAGTTCCTACTCGGCGGCCAAACCAAAAAAGAAAGCCGTAATTGGAGCAATCTAATGCCGCCAAAGAAGTGGCAGGGTTATTTTCCTTTCTGCGTAGCCTACATGATGCGGGCGGTCATTTATGCCTTAAATAAGGCAAACGACGCCCACGAGCCCGAAATTTCGCCAATTGGCCTATTCTTTAGGGGTGGAGGCGGGCCTTCAGGGTCGCGCTTGGACAGCGTGGCCAATGAGTCAAAAGACAATGGTGCTATTTTCGAGCTAGACAAACCTACGCCTGATTACGATAACACCATGGGCTTTATGCTTGATCAGTGGGAAAAGCTTAAAAAATACGGCTTGGATGTTAAACCCGAAGCATTGGAACGGGCTAAATATAATAAAATTAAAAGCTTTTCATTTGTTGAAACGAATAACCTTAACTCAATGATGGATGCTTTAGATTATTCGCCTCTGGGTATTGCCGTACCGGTTTATAAAAATTACTTTTTTGCTGATAAAGGATTTACGGCTTCCAGTAATCCTATATGGCATGCTGTTATGTTAGTAAAAATGTTTAATGACGGAAGTAAGGTTATTTTTGATAGCTTGCATTATTCAAAGGACTTTACCGGATTCCATATTTTACCGCCTGATTATCCGGTTGGCTTTGCGATGTCTTACCGCGATTTGCCCGATGACTGGAAAAATAAAAATATCGCCAAAGAGATTTTCCCTAATGCTTATGATCGCTACCATAAGCAACCCATTGATTCGGAAAAGGAAAAGGCCTTTGCCTTGGAGCTTAGGCGTTTGGTCGAAACTTATCCGGACCCGGGCATTAGAACAATTGCCGGGCGCTTCTGGGTTGTTATGGTCAATGCCGCGCTTTATGGCGGATATTCCTGCACGGTTAAAGGTCCGGACGGCAAAGATTATTTTGCCTACAAGGAAAAAGGGAGCGACCTTGCCAACGCGCTTTATCACTTTAGACGCCATGGCTCATTCCCGTTTGATTTTAATAAATTAAGAATTAATAATTAACCAACAAACAAAATGATTGATATTCAAAATTTGCAGCAGTTAGCTGCCAACCTGGCATGGATCACTCCGGTGATCATCGCCTTGGTGCAAGTTATTAAAAATGCCACACCGGAAAGCTTTAACCGCTATTTGCCGTTGATCTCAATTGGCATCGGTATCGGCTTCGGCTGTTTGGTTGTGGGCATTTCATTAACAGGCGGAATGATTGGCCTGCTGTTAGGTCTGGGCGCTACCGGTTTGTTCGAGTTAGGTAAGTCCACGATTGCCGGTAAATAATTTTAGCGTTTGATGTTAGATTTTGCGGGAAAATCCGCAATCAAAAAATCCTCTCGGTTGAGAGGATTTTTTTGTTTAATTTATTGGTTCAAGTTTGCAGTCCGGCGTGGCTTCGGCACATTCCCAGGCAATAGTTATTTTATTTATCATGCCGCCTGATCGTGCGGTTGAAAGGAATGTATCCATTTCCAAGGTATCGCCGTCTTTGAATAAATCAATCCAATTGCTGGTTGCGTGGGTTTTATTTTCCGAGTACCCGGTGCCATTAAAAATTCCTTCGGGAATGTAGGGAATCTCTTTTAAGCTATAAAGTAATTGAGTTGTTTGTGTCGGCGGAACCTTTAAAACAAATCCCTCTTTTCTGAATAGGTGGCCGCCTTTAATCGGCATATAGTTAAGCTTTCTTAAAGTTACATAGACGCTATCCCAAATTGTTAGTGGGCCGCCGTTATCGGCCGAAGCATCAACAAACAAATAACCATTCACTATCTGCCCGGTAACTTTAAATTTAGGTTTAATTTCGCCAATTTTAACTCCATTCTGTACCCAGCTGGCCCGAGAGGCAACTAGCTCAATTTTATTTTTATCCTTTTGGTAAAAATCATAATCAGGGAATTCAGAGGGTTTAGGCTCAACAACTTGGTTGGTATTTTGATTTTGGTTTGAATTTTCATTGTTATTTGAATTACCGTATTTATAATGATTGCTTACTAATGTAATAACAAAAGCCCCGGCAATAAAAACCAAAGCTAAAATTATTTTTTCCCAGACATTAGATTTATTTATTGGCATATTCTTTTAGAATTTTTTAAAGGGTAAATGATTGTTACTGTTAAAAATAGAATTAAAATCGTAAGTGTAAAAATAGTTTGATCGTATAAAAAGCTTCTTGCCTTAGAAAATAAATCAGAGCTTAGGCCGAAAAGAGCAGCCGATACGCTTGTGGCCAGTCCACCTATAACAAAATAAGTTTCGCCAAGGTCATACAATATCCAAGCACCAAGTGCAAAAACTAAACTTGTTAGTATTTTAATTAAAAATCTCGGCTTCTTTTCCATCGCATTAATTATAACATTTTTCATTAACTTTGGCACTCTAACCTTTGTTAATAAAAAAGTCAAGGCCTATTGACGGCTAAAATGGCCTATGCTAATGTAGGCAGTTAAACCTTAGCGGCCCTAACCTGGGCCGTTGCCGGGCAACCGGCAAGCCGGACAGCTACAAGGTTTTTCTTGGATTTTCTGATATAATTAATTTGCAGGGTCATTTACTGCCAATTCCAAAGCTGTCCGGCTGAGGGTTGGCGTGTAGTGGCCCTGTTTTGTTTAAACATATGGAATTCAAAGAGGCGATAGAGCAATTTAAAAGTTGGAGGGAATTTAAAGTAAAAATAAACACAGTAAGGGGATATGACCGAGAGCTGCGGAATTTTTGTTTATATCTACATAATCCGCAAATTGAGCAGATCCAGCTGACCGATGTTTTGAATTATCTTAACGGCATGCGGGATCTCGGCTGGGATCACAATAGCTTTGTCGGCAAGGTTATGGCCATAAGGAAATTTTTGGAGTTTTTTAAATTACAGGGCTACCGTGTTTTAAATGAGGAGTTGATCCCGATTCCAAACAAAGAATATAAAATGCCCAGGGTGGCCGACGATGAAACGTTTAAAAAATTGTTTGATTCAATTCCGGTTAACAATGACCCGAGACACATTCGCAACCGGGCAATCATTAGTTTGCTGTGGGACACAGGCGCGCGCAATGGCGAAATTTTAGATTTAGATATTGATGATTTGGATTTGGACCGGCAACGCGCGGTTATTAAAACAGAAAAAAATAAAGGCAGGCGGCCGATTAGGGAAATCTTTTGGACTAAAGACACGAATATCCACGTTAAAAATTGGTTGGGCAAACGAGAGCATTTAGCTAAAAAAATTTATATCAAAGAACCCGAAGCGCTTTTTATTTCGGTGGCCAATCAACAGCAAGGCCAGCGGCTTAGTGTTAAAGGGGTGGGCGAATCATTGAGACGTTATTCTAACCGAGCAAAGATTCCTTACTTGAACGCCCACAGCTTCCGGCACCACATGGGGCACGACGTAATTAAAAAAGGCGGGTCGGCCGCTGACGTGATGAACATTCTTGGTCATTCCACTTTGGCCAGTTCAACGATTTATACCATGATGACTGATAGGGAACTTGAAAAAAGGTATAGGGTATTTAAGGGTGCTTGATGTTGTTGGTAGTTATGCTATAATATGATTGACTAAGGGATAACCGGCTCAGCCGGCAATCCTTAAACAGTTAATCAAAGTTTACTATGCCCGTTCAAGAAAATATCAATCGCAATAAGCAGATATTTGAATTACACCGCAAAAATTTTAAGGTTTATTCATTTGCCGAACTTGGCCGAATGTTTAAGATTGACCGTTCAACTGTATGTAAAATTTTCCGCCGTTATGAAAAAAGGTTGGTAGATGTGAACAAGTAGCCTTGCGTATGTTGGTAGATATGATATACTTAATGTGTTGAACGTTAAAACTTACTCTAAAAATCATTCGTAGGATGTTGATAAACTCCCATGGGAGTGCTAAGAAATTTAAAAAATGCCATGGAAAATAAATTTGAACAACCCTTAGAATTTCCTCCTGATTTATTTAAAAAATTTGATATTGTTATTTTAGCGGAAAGTCGGCATGGTGAGCATGATGATAAAATCATAAAATTTTTAGAACAGTTTATTAATCAAATCGATGGTATTTTTATAGAATTACCAATAAATTACCAACAATTTGTTGACCGTTATATGACTACTGGCGAAGTAGATCAATCACTAGAGGATTTATTCGTTGGTGCTGAAAAAGAAGGAAAAAATACCAGAGGTCTATTGGCTATTTTAGATAAAATTAAAGCCATGCAAAAATCTGCTACTTGTTTTGATTCGTCCAAAATACCCCAAGGAGAATACCAAAATCCCTCAAATTATGGCCGATATTTTTTACGAGGAAAATCCCGAGATGATGATATGTTCACTGTTTTACAAGAATATCAACAACAAAATCCAGGCAAGTATTTATTAATCAACGGCGCTAATCATTCAGCCCTGGGTCAACATCCGCAAAGCGGAGATGTTACTTTAGGCCAAAAGTTACACGATGCTTATGATGAAAAATTTACTGAAATTGTCATGGAATAAATAATTAATTAATTTTAATAATATGTTTGAAGGAGAAAATTTTATGCCTAAAGAAAACCAACCAGTTCATCAACCCGATCAAACTGTTCCAGAACCGGAAAAACCGGAGACCAATAAACCGGAACAGGAAATTAATCTGGAAGAAATTAAAAATATCCAAGATTTATTGCGTTTTTGGTTAAAAACCAGCCAAGAAACAGAAGATCAAAGTCAAAAAATTGAGCTGGCTTATTGTATTGTTAAAATGAAAGAAGCTTTGGGTATGGCTAAATTAACACCCGAAGAAGTGCAATTTGAAGTTGTTGAAGGGCAAGAGGGGATCGGCCAATATGACATCGGCTATTATTACGAAAATGAAGGAAAAATCAGCTTAACTTCGGAAACCTTAAAACTGCCGCCGGAACATTTCCCCGGTATTTTAATTCATGAAAGCATTCATGCCGGCAAGATCAATCATGGCCGTAGGGTTTTTGACGAAGGCTTTTGCGAACTTTTAACTTTAAAAATTTTACCCAACGCCATTAAGGGGGATTATGTAGCTGAAAAAAACAAGGCTGGAAAGGTTTTTGACAAAGGCGAAATGGCCGAAGCTTTAGAAAAATACGATTTTGATAAACCTTTACCCCTGGTAGTTTATTATCTGGGCGTAGAATGGAAAGACCGCTTTGATAAAGAAATTAAAGGGGATTATCTCCAAAAAAGTTCCGAAGCTTCCTTTAACGAAGACAAATATTTGGCAGGCGTTCTTAAAGCCAATGAGCATGTTACTAAGGACTTTAAACAGGGCGTGCCCGATATTTACCATAAAATCAAAGAGCAAAATCTTGATTTTGACCAGCTAAGTTTGGATGTTTTAAGACATTTAATACAGGAAATAAAGGGATAATTTACACCTATGAGTTCAAGGATTTAATGCATCACTAACCTGATTATTTAATTGGCAAACTTTTTGGAAAATTTCGTTTGGTGTTTGGTAGTTCAGTGATTTTCTCGGGCGGTTATTCAGTCGCTCTTCAATTTCTTTTAGGCCATCA
>JAPLWM010000008.1 GCA_026396575.1 Candidatus Komeilibacteria bacterium | reverse complement strand
CCTTTTTATCCGATTTGATGTAAGGGAGTAAATGCTCCCTAAAAATGTCTTTTTTGGTTTCCATAATCATATCTGATTACGGTAACCTATTTATGAGCTATCCACTAACTTCTTGGTAATGGTTTCAATGAGCTATAACGTCAGATTGACACCTTAAAAATATTGGGCTAAAATTACACTAATACGCACAAAGGGTAGTAATCTACCAAACGCCAGTATTGCTGGCACCACATCTCATTTCTTGGAGCTCCAATGATCCGTAATTTCGGTCCTCCGGTAGCCGCAATGGCTGCCAAATCGACTACGCTGTCCGCCAGCCACATGCTGACCGCTCAAGACGCGATGGGGACTTAAGCTGAGTGACTGACCTCCCCATCGGTTCAAGGCCAGAGCGTTCGTTTACACAAGCGTCCACTCTGGCCGCTTTTTTTAATAAATTCACAACGAGGAATGAGTTGTAGGATTTATTAACCCGCCGAAGCCGTAGGCGTAGGCGGGTAATATTGAATAATGAATTTACAGTGAGTCTAGATCGGGTAGATAGCTGACATTGCCGTCATTCAAGTCCTTTCTGTTCCAAATGGTTTTTTCGATCAATTTCACTTCTTCCAACAAGTTGGCGTTGATTTCGGTTAAAAACTGCGACGGCGAATTTAAATACATGCTGGCTCGGGAAGCGATAATGGGATAGGTTAAAAACAATTGCTTTTGGGCGCGGGTAATGGCCACGTAAAACAGCCGGCGCTCTTCTTCCAAACCGCCGTCTTCGGCCAAGGCGCGATTATTGGGAAAAGAATTATCCGTTAAGTTGATAATGAACACCGCCTGCCACTCCAAGCCCTTGGCCTGATGAATGGTAGATAATATTAATTGTTCGCCCTTGTCCGCCGGAGCCTTGGCGGAGGCGGAAAAACTTTCCTGCAAGCTCATTTCCGAAAGAAAAACATTAAGATCGTCGTATTTTTCGGAAAAAACGGCCAGCTGTTCCAAATCGTCCAGCCGTTCCTGAAAATTGGGATACTCCGCTTCCAGATAATCCTTGTAATTGGATTTAATAACGGTTCTGATCAATTCCTCGATTTTTAAATTTTTATCGGCGCCTTTAAGCTTATTGAAAATATGGACCAAGCTTTGCCAGCCCAGCTCCGCTTTGGGCGTTAAAACATCGTCCAAATTAAAACTTAAAACTTCTGCAATATCCTTGGCTGTTTTTAAACTTTGGTAAATCCGCGCGGCGGTAACTTCACCGATGCCGGTTTGCAGGTTTAAAATGCGGTGCCAGGCCACTTCATCCGCCGGATTGTTGATGACCTTTAAAAAAGCCAAAACGTCCTTAACATGGCTGCGTTCAAAAAACCTGACGCCCCCGCGGTATTCGTAGGCAATGTCTTTTTTGGTCAGTTCAAATTCCAGTTCCTGGGAATGGAAAGCCGCCCGGAACAAAACCGCCATCTTGTTAAACGGCACGCCTTCGCTGTTTAACTGCAAGATCTGTTCCACGATATATTTGGCTTCCTGCGAGCCGGAAGCGGCCGGCACCACGTTGGGTTTTACAAACGAAGCCAGAACCGGCTTTAAAACTTTGGGAAACTGCTCGCGGTTGTTTTCAATAACGCCGTTGGCCAGCTTTAAAATTTCCGGCGTAGAGCGATAATTGGTTTCCAGCCGGAAAATTTTGGCGCCCGTAAAAATCTTGGGGAAATTCAAAATGTTGCCGATATCGGCTGCGCGGAAAGAATAAATGCTTTGGGCATCGTCGCCTACCACCAAAACGTTATGGTGGACGCCGGCCAATTCCTTTACCACTTCGGCCTGCAGATAATTGGTATCCTGGTATTCGTCAACCAGAATATAATTAAACTGGGTAGCCAGGCGGTCTTTAACTTCGGGAAAATTACGCAGCAGCTTTAACCAGTTAACCAGTAAATCGTCAAAATCCATGCTGTTGGCGCTTTGTTTTTTTTGCTCGTATTTTAAGGAAATCTTTTTAATTTTATCCGCGATTTTTAGCCATTTGGGATGGCGCAAATTAATCACTTCCTCCAAATCGCCCTGGGAATTCCTAACATAGCTTAATAAATCCTTAATTACCGCCGGCGAAGGAAAGCGCCTGGCTTTTAAATCGATATCTTCTTCTTTTAAGCAAACTTTGATTAAATCCTTGCTGTCTTCTTCGTCCAAAATGGTAAAGTTCGGCTGATAACCGAGTTTAGCGGCATATTTTCTTAAAATCCTATTGCCAATATGATGAAAAGTTCCGCCCCACAGCCCAGCTGGCGCTTGGCCCAAAAGCTGTTCCACGCGCAAAAGCATTTCCCTGGCCGCCTTGTTGGTAAAAGTCACCAATAAAATATTTTCAGGATTTACCCCGCGCTCAATTAAATAAGCCACGCGGTAAACAATGGTGCGGGTTTTGCCGCTGCCCGCTCCGGCCAGCACCAAACAAGGCCCTTCGGCTTCGGTAACCACCTGATATTGCTCGTTATTAAGTTCTTTTTTATAATCCACCTTAAAATCCTTATTGCCAGCGGATTGTAAAACAAAGGTTTTGGTCATGTGGACTATATTTTAGCACAAAAGAAAAAACAGGGCTATTAACCCTGTTTTTATAAAATTTTAAGCAATCTTTTGTTCCAATCTGGTTATTCTCGCGTCAAACTCCTTAAATTTGTGATCATACCCCCTAACTATCTCAAGAATTGTAAAACAAAGCGATTCCAAACGCTTAAATCCCTGATCTACTTTGGCTTCTAACCTATCCATCCTCATTTCAAAAGCGTCCAGGCGATCTTCCATTTTATCGTGATCTTGTTTAATGAAAGTAAAATTTTCATCAACAACATCAAAACGCTCGTCAATGGAAATAAACTTTTCATCGATGGAGTTAAATCTCTCGTCAATGGAAATAAACTTTGTCCTCATAAAGGCAAAGTTCTCGTCGATGGAGCTGAAACGCTCCTCTAAAATATGGTCTTCCATATTAATTTCGCTTTTCAATTATTATGCCTTAAGCTTCTTAGTTCTTAAGGTCGACCCTGAATATATATGATAAAACGAGAAAAAAATTCAGTCAAGTTCGCCTATCCCCTAAGTTTTACTTCGTAGATAATTTGTTCTAATCTCTTTAAATTCCTTTTGGCATCGTCAAACTTTTGCCTGCTGGAACCGGTTAAATACAAATTAAGCATAAAGCCCACGATCTCTTCGGTAAAACTGCGATAATTTTCCAAAACTTTGTAGTTGCCTTTGGTGGCCTGCAAAACGGCTTGGCGCACCAATTCGCCGGTTAAATCGGTTAAGCCGTTAATATATTCTTCCGGACCGATGGATTCTATGGGCAATTTATCCAATGTTTTGCCGGCAACAAACATAAAAAAGGTTTTAGCCTCAACATATTCTTCCAAACCGGCTTTATAACTGCCTTCAAAACGCAGGCGGTTGTTTTTATTATAGGATTTATTCAACCGTTCAATTACCGCTTCCGCAGCTTGTAAAAATTTCTCGGCTTCCTTTTGCTTACCGGCGTGAAGCGCAAAAATGGCGCTTTTGGCCGCTTGTAATATGTCCCTGGAAGAATTGATAATTTGGTTGCGTTCGGCCTGATAGGTTTCCAAATCTTTTTTGATTTTAGCTAGAAAATTTTTGTTTATCATATGTTTTTGGTTAATAATAGGCTCATTATACGCAAATGAACTTAAAAAGGCAACTGGACAAAACTTCATTTATCCTTTATTCTTCTAAGCAATTAACCTTATCTATTATGTCTTTTTCCATCGGCATTGTGGGCCTGCCTAACGTGGGCAAATCAACCCTGTTTACCGCCATCACCAAAAAACAGGTTGATTGCCAAAACTACCCCTTTTGCACCATTGAACCCAATGTGGGCGTGGTGGCCGTGCCCGATGATCGCCTGAACCAATTAACCAAATTATACGATTCCGCCAAAACCGTGCCCACCACCATCGAGTTCGTGGACATTGCCGGCCTGGTTAAAGGCGCTTCCACCGGCGAGGGCTTGGGCAATAAATTTTTGTCGCACATCCGCGAAGTGGACGCCATTATTGAAGTGGTGCGGGATTTTGAAAATAACGACATTATCCATGTGGCCGGCAAAATCGATCCGGCCGACGATATTAAAACCGTTAATTTGGAATTGATCCTGGCCGATTTGGAAACGGTCAGCAAGCGCTTATCCAATTTGGAAAAACAAGCCAAAGGCGTAGCCGCCAAGGATTTTGTTAAAAACATAGAAATCTTAAAAGAACTGAAAAATATTCTGGAACAGGAAAAATTCGCCAATGAAATTTCGGTAGCCAAAGAAGATACGCATTTTGTTAAAGAATTAAATTTGCTTACCAGCAAACCGATCATGTATGTTTACAATATAAGCGAAGAAAGTCTTCAGCAAACTACCAAACGCGCCGAAGCTCCGAACGAAGAGAGGAGCGAAGGCGAGTTGAAAATTTGCGCCAAACTGGAAGCCGAGTTGGCCGCGCTCTCGGATGAAGAAGTTAAAGAATATTTAACCGAAACCGGCATTAAGCAAACCGGCTTGGATAAACTGATTGTTAAATCGTATAATCTTTTAAACCTGATTACTTTTTTTACGGCCGGACCCAAAGATTCGCATGCTTGGACAATTGCCAAAGGCACGCTGGCGCCGCAAGCCGCCGGCGTAATCCATACCGATTTTGAGCAGGGCTTTGTGCGGGCGGAAATTGTTAACTGGGCCGATTTAATTAAGGCCGGCGGCGAGACACGGGCCAAAGAACTGGGTTTGGTTAAAACCGAAGGCAAAAATTACGAAATGAAAGACGGTGATACCGCTTACTTTCTCTTCAATAAATAACGTTTTCCCTTGACCCGCCGATTCGGCGGGTTGACTTTTAGCAAAAAATGTGCTAATATTACTGTATTGAGATGAAAATCTCAATCCTCCTTCGCCTTTTCAGGCTTCGGGGGACAAAACAAAAACCAAAATCAAAAAACAAAAAAGACAACTATTTCCGTTATATTATTTTGTGCTTTGATTTTGATTCAAAGCATTTTTTGTTCCAAAGCTATGAAATCCAGAAAAGAAATTCCATCCATCGCCATTATTGCCATTTGCCTGGTAATTGTGGTTTTAAGCTCAAAACTGCTGGTTTTGGCCCAAAATTACTTTGAGGGGGGCTCTACCGCGCTGGCAGCCGAAAGCCTGCCGGCTCTGCCCGATAACATTATTCAAAATCAGGTTAGATATCTAATTACCGATGGCTATCTGGAAGATAATCAAGTTGCCGTAAGATAGCCTAGAATCCGTTCTTTTAAAAATCAAAAAGTAAAGTAAACAGTCGCTAAAAATTTAAAATAAAAAGGGGACGATCGGCTATCCAAACGATCGTAACATTTAAAAAAGAGCGGCTGCCGCTTACTTTAGATAAAAATAAAAACAAAAATCCTCGCCGTTAAGACGGGGTTTTTGTATTGTTAAAAAAGATATGGCGGGCTACCAAAACTTCCTGATTAAAATAACCGAAACCACGCTAAGAATGGCCCAATAGCCCCACAGTTCCCAGCCCCTAAAAAATGGCGCCAGCCACCAATCAAAAAAACCGTGCAAACGCTTTTGGGAAAAAGGCCACCATAGCTTAAGCCCCAGCTTTAATTTATGAGAAGGCAAATCCAAGAGTAGGTGGACGAACCACATTAAGCTGTAAACCATGGGCCAATCGTAAATCCAGGACAAGCCGAAAAAAATCAGCGGCGCAAAAAGACTGTGCAAAAAAATATAAGGCAGCATGATCCAGCCGCCGATATGGCTGGCCAGCTTATTGTAATCGTTAACGCTCAAGTGGTTATGGCCGTTTTCCTTTTTGCGGACCATTTGGTGCAACCATTCGAAGCTGTCCGGCAACAGGGCAAAAATCACCGTGATAATTTGCTGTTCATGGGAAAGATGAGGCCAAACCGTAGCTGTAACTATGCCGACAAATAAATGGGTTCCCATGTCCATAATAAATTTGACTAATAAATTATCCTATTATTATACTATAAACATGGCGTCGCCGAAAGAGTAAAAACGGTATTTTTTCCTGGTCGCCTGCTGGTAAGCTTTTAAAATAAAATTCCTGCCCGCCAAAGCGCTGATTAACATCAGTAAAGTGCTTTTGGGCAAATGAAAATTGGTAATTAAGGCATTGATAAATTTAAACTTATAGCCAGGATAAATAAAAATATTCGTCCAATGATTTCCAGCCGCCAGTTTATTATTTTTTACAAACGATTCCAATGTTCTTACCGAGGTAGTGCCTACCGCAATAATTCTTCTTCCTTCTTTTTTAGCACTATTTAATCTTTCAGCTGTCCCTTTATCAATCCTCGCCCATTCAACATGCATTTTATGCCGCTTAACATCCGGCTCTTTTACCGGCGCAAAAGTACCCAAGCCCACATGTAAAGTTACGTATTCTATCTGCACTCCCCTGCTTTTAAGCCGGGCCAACAACTTTTTGGTAAAATGAAAACCGGCCGTTGGCGCGGCCACTGACCCTTTGTATTTGGCAAAAACGGTTTGGTAATTTTGCTTTAAAGAAGGGCCGGCATTTTGATATTTTATATACGGCGGAATGGGCGTTTTGCCCAATTGCTCGATTAATTTTTCCAACGCCTGGCCTTGCTTGTTGAACTTAACCTGCCAAACCGACTCGTCTACTCTTTTAAGAATTTCGCATTCTAAACCTTTGCCAAATTGAATTATTTGCCCTAGCTTTTTTCTTCTATTGCCGATTAATGATTCCCACTTGCCTTGGCCCAGATCCTTTAATAAAAACACTTCAACTTTGCCGCCGGTATCTTTTCTTTTACCGAACAGGCGCGCCGGAAAAACCTTGGTGTTGTTTAACACTAAAACGTCGCCCTGATGCAAATAATCAAAAATATCGTAAAAATGCCGATGGGCAATCGTTTTTTTATTTCTGTCTAAAACCATCAAACGCGAACTGTCGCGCGGTGCAGCCGGTTTTTGGGCAATTAATTCTTTCGGTAAATTATAGTTAAAATCGGAAAGTTTCATATTAATATGTCATTTCGAGCGAGCGGAGCGAGTCGAGAAATCTCTTACGGGATTTCTCCGCTCCCACGCCGTTGGCGGGGTCGGTCGAAATGACAAGGAATATTTGCAGCCGCAATAATTTTGGCGGTACAAACCCAGTTCCTCCGCCAATTTATGGGCCTGTTCCTGGCCGCCTTGTTTTTTCCAATCGCCGGCAATAAATTCCAAACCGTATTTTTGAGCCAAGGCCTGGCCCAAAGGATTGATTACGTCCGCTCTTTTATTGCGGCCGGTGGTTAAAGTTGAAGCAAAACAATCATAGCCGTGCTCACGCGCATAGTTGGCTGTTTCTGCCAAACGGAAAGCAAAACAAACCGGGCACCTAGCTCCGCCTTCAGGAGCATCTTCCAAGCCCTTAACTTTAGCCAGCCAATCTTCCTGGTTAAACCGGCCTTCAATTAATTCAAAATTTTCCAAGTCGGCTATTTTTTTAACGCTCGCTAATCTTTTATCGTATTCTGCTTTGGGCCAAATATTGGGGTTATAAAAAAACAGCGTGACTTGATAATTTTCACGCAGTTTTTTGGCGACATAAATTCCGCACGGCCCGCAGCAAATGTTAAGCAACAATTTTTTCATAACAACTTATTCTGCAATTCGGCCGGTGCAACCAAACCCAAATGTTTATAGCCGAGTTCCGTTACCACCCGGCCGCGGGGCGTGCGCATAATAAAACCAAGTTGCATTAAATAAGGCTCGTAAATTTCTTCAATAGTGCCTTCTTCTTCCTGCACCGCGGCGGCCACGGAATTAAGGCCGACAGGACCGCCTTTGAATTTTTCAATAATGGCTTCCAAAATTCTTCTATCCAAATAATCCAGACCCTGGTTATCCACGGCCATTAATTTTAAGGCCTCGCCCGCCAATTCGGTGGTAATTTGGCCATTGCCTTTAACCTGGGCAAAATCCCTGACCCTTTTTAAAAGCCGATTGGCAATTCTGGGGGTAAGTCGGCTCCGCCGGGCAATTAATTTGGCGGCTTCTTCCAATAAATCAATATTTAAAATGCGGGAACTGCGCTTTAAAATCTGCTCGATTTCCGGAAAATTATAATAATCCAATCTCCAGGTAGCGCCAAAACGGTCCCTAAACGGCGAAGATAAAAGATTATAGCGGGTAGTGGCGCCGATAATGGTAAACTTGGGCAAATCCAGCCGCAAGGTGCGGGCCGATGGGCCTTTGCCGATAATTATATCCAAGGCGTAATCTTCCATGGCCGGATACAGCACTTCCTCAATAACCTTATTTAAACGGTGAATTTCATCAATGAACAAAATATCGCCGTCTTGTAAATTGGTTAAAATGGCGGCCAAATCGCCGGCCCGTTCTATGGCCGGACCCGAGGTAACCCGGATATTTACGCCCATTTCCCTGGCAATAATATGGGCCAAGGTGGTTTTACCCAAACCCGGCGGACCGTACAGCAAAACGTGCTCAATCGGCTCTTTTCTTTGCTTGGCCGCAGCCATAAAAATCAGCAAATTATCCTTAATCGGCTGCTGGCCGAAATATTCCAGCAGTGAAGTCGGCCGTAAAGTAACGTCAAAAACCTTGTCTTCCTTGTCCGCCGTAGCCCGCAGGGCGGAGGCGGAGTTTTTTTCACTCGGAGTAATGATTCTTTCTTCAGGCATGGGGAAAATTTAATATTTTTATTATTTCTTTTTTATCCTGGAATATCTGATCAACCCCGAGCAGGCGATTACTTCCACGCCCCTTCCCGCCAATTCGTCCAAAAACAGATTCATGCCGATGGAATCGGAAGACATGTGCCCGGCAATTAAAATATTCAAATGGGATTTTTCCGCTTCTTCGCGGTGCTCTTCGCGCATGTGCATGCCCACGATGGTGCCCACGCCCGCTTGGGCGATGTGCTGGTAAATTTCCTTGGAGCCGGAAGTGCCGCCAGTAATTTCGGTTAAAGCGATTTTGCCCAGGTAATTGCTTTCCTTGCCGGTAAACAATCTGGGGCCGGCTTTTTGCTTAATCGCTTCCTTATATTCCGGTATTTTCTTTAAGAATTCCAGCAGGTCCTCAACCATTTCCAGATTCTTTTGTTCTTTTTTAATGGCCTGGTCCAAAAAATTGGCCACCATATTATCGGCCGGCGTATGCACGCACATTACGCTTAAGCCCAGGAGCTTGGCCGCGTCGGTTAAACGGTTATGGTTGGCCGGGGAAATGCCCCGGGCCACTTCGCTCATCCTGATTTGGGTTAAGCTTTCGGCAATGTTAATGGGAACGCCGTATTTGGCCAACAGCTCCACCTGCAATTCCATAACTTCATGAAGTCCGGCCAAGGCCGGGCCAAAGGGATGATGCGCTAAAATTAAATCAATGGGCTTGGCTTTGGCCAATTCCTTGGCCAGCAACAGTTCGGCTACATCAATATCAATGCCGGCCAAGATCCTGGTAATTTTTTTATTGGGATCGCCAAAATAGCGGGTATCGGAAAAAGGATTAATTAAACGTTCAGTATCAAACTCCGCTTTTTTAGCCTCGGGCAACAACTTATACTGCCGGTTAACGCGCTCCAATTTGCGCTTAACCAAAGCGGAGCCGCGCAGGTCGTTTTTAATGCCCAGCTCAATAGCCAGGTTATAGATTTGTTTAATGGTCATCATAAACTTAAAAATTAATGGTTAGCTTATGCTTTTTAACATATTTTTAAGAACTTGACAAGAAGCCCTGAATAGTTAATACTATTAAGTTATTGAATCTTTCCTAAAACTACACGGGCACTTGGAGGGAAAATGGTACTTTTTATCGGTGAGGATCGCTTTGAGTATAAGCGCCATATCCTTACGGACAGCAACGGCCATGAAGTTGCTAAAGGCACGCTGGTTTTTGGCGAAATTGAGGTGGTAGAAGTATCACCTCAAACCAAAAAACCAATAAAGGTGCGCGTAAGCAAACTGAGCAAATACGCCCAATTCGACGCCAACGTCCTTGTTTACCGGAGAAAACCGTGGTTTTGGCCATTCGGCAAAAAAGTTTTCTCCTTCATTTCGGATCAACAGGTATCATTGATGGCCAAATGAGTTCCGCGGGCTACAAACCTTTCAGGTTTTAGCCCGCTTTTTTTATTTATAAAATATTTTTAAACAAAAGTTACGCTCGCCACCTGATCCCCTTCTTCCTTAAACCTCATCAATCTAACGCCTTGAGTGGCCCGGCCGATAACCGAAACCGATTTTAAAGGCAGCCTGATTACCTGGCCCTTTTCGGCCATAATAATCAAATCCTCATTGGCTCGTTTGGCATTAACGATAAAAGCGGAAACCAAGGCGCCGGTTTTGGCCGTAACCGAAGCGGTTTTAATGCCCGATCCGCCCCGGCCCTGGATTTTATATTCTTTAAGATTGGTTCTTTTGCCAAAACCGTTGGCCAGCACCACCAGCAGCTGCTCATCAGCGCCGGCTCGGCCCTGATCCAAAATATCCATGCCCACCACTTCATCGCCGGATTTTTTAATTTTAATGCCCCTGACGCCGGCCGCGCCCCGGCCCATTTCCCTGATATTTTCTTCCTTAAACCTAATAGCTTGGCCCTGGGCCGTTACCAAAATAATATTGTCCTTGCCCGTTGAAGGCTTAACCCATTTTAACTGATCGTCGCCTTTAAGCTTAATGGCAATTAAGCCGGAGCGGCGCACGTTGGCAAACTTATCAATGCCCACTTTTTTAATTACGCCCTGGATGGTAACCATAACCAGATATTTAAAGGCGGTCATATCCTCATTGGAAAGCACGGCCGTTACTTTTTCTTCCGGCGAAAGCTGTAAAAAGTTAACAATGGCCTGGCCTTTGGCTGTACGGGTAGCCGCCGGTATTTCGTAGGCCTTGGTTTGGAACAAGCGGCCGCGGCTGGTGAAAAACATCAAATCGGCGTGGGTGGTGGTGGAAAACAGATGTTCCACCACGTCCTCTTCCTTGGTGGTTTGGCCGATAACGCCTTTGCCGCCGCGGGATTGGACTTTAAAAGTATCCGGCGGCAAGCGCTTAATGTAGCCGTCGGCCGTAACCATTACCACCGTGGATTCGTTGGGAATCAGGTCTTCGGTGGTAAACTGGCCCACGGCGCTTTTAATAATTTTGGTTTTGCGCTCATCGCCGTACTTGGTTTTAAGCTCGGTTATTTCGGCTTTGATAATGTCCAGAATCTTCTTGGGATCGTTTAAAATAGCCGATAATTCCTTAATCAATTTCCGTTTTTCTTTTAATTCTTCCTCAACCCGCAAACGTTCCAAATTGGCCAGCTGGGCCAGGCGCATTTCCAAAATAGCCGCGGCCTGACGTTCGGATAATTTAAAGCGCTTGATTAAGTTAATTTTGGCTTCGTCCTTATCTTTGGACTTTTTAATGGTTTCAATGATTTTATCGATATCTTCCAAAGCCATCACTAAGCCCTCTAAAATATGGGCCCGATCTTTGGCCTTGTTCAAATCATAGAGGGTGCGCTTGGTAATTACCTCGCGCCGGTGCTTTAAATATTCTTCCAGCACCATTTTTAAAGTTAAAACCTTGGGCTGGATGCCGTCCACCAAGGCCAATAAATTAACATGAAAAGTTTCCTGCAATTGGGTGTGCTTATAGAGCGCGTTCAAGACTTTTTTGGGATAGGCGTCTTTTTTAAGCTCAATTACCACCCGCACGCCGTCGCGGTCCGATTCGTCGCGCAAATCCCTGATGCCGTCGATTTTTTTATCCTTAACCAGTTCGGCGATTTTTTCCACCAAGGCGGACTTGTTCACCTGATAGGGAATTTGGGAAACGATGATATTGAAAGCGCCGCCTTTGCCCTCAACGATTTCGGCATTGGCCCGCATCACAATGGCGCCCTTGCCGGTGGCGTAAGCGGCTTTGATTTCGCTGATATCGTAAATGGTTCCGCCGGTGGGAAAATCCGGGCCTTTAATAAACTGCATTAAATCTTCAACCGTTGCGCCCGGATGATCGATTAAATGATTAATGCCGTCCACCAGCTCGCTTAAATTATGGGGCGGGATATTGGTGGCCATGCCCACGGCAATGCCAACCGAACCGTTTAACAACAGGTTGGGTAATTTAGCCGGCAAAACCAAGGGCTCAATTTGGGAACCGTCATAATTGGGGATGAATTGGACCGTTTCTTTCTCCAAATCAAAGAGCAGTTCTTCGGCCACGTGGGTCAGCTTGGCTTCGGTATAACGCATGGCGGCAGCAGAGTCGCCGTCCATGGAACCGAAGTTGCCCTGGCCGTTAACCAGCGGGTAGCGCATGGCAAAATCCTGGGCCATCCTGACCATGGAATCGTACACCGCCACATCGCCGTGCGGATGGTATTTGCCTAAAACTTCACCGACTACGGTAGCCGACTTCCTGAATTTAGCGCCGGCTTTTAAGCCGATCGTCCACATGGCGTACAAAATCCTGCGGTGGACCGGCTTTAAGCCGTCCCGCACGTCGGGCAGGGCCCTGGCCACGATTACGCTCATGGCGTAATCCAGATAACAAACCTTCATTTCGTCCACAATCGGCTGGGCTTCCAAACGGCCCACGTTATTAATCATGTAATCCGGCTCTGAATGCGTTAAAAGATTAGCCTGAACTTTGGGCTTTTGCGGAATAGGCTTGTTTTTTTCCGATTTATCGCTCATGAAAAAAAATTATCTGACAATAACCATGGTTAAAACCATTACCAATACGGCAAAGCAGCTGATGCAGATGGCGGTAATGATGATTGGCGACAAATGTTTGAATTTCATAAATTTCTGTTTAATTATTAATTGATTTTTTGATTAGTTGTTTCATTGATTCATTAAGTAGTGGTGGCGGTTTTTTGTTCCAATTTATCTTTCAATTTATTAATCAGCTCCTGATTGATATTCGTAGTAGTGGCGGAGGTTGGCAGTTTAAAATTTTCTTGCCAATTTTTTAATAAAGCCGCTCCCCGGGAAGCCGAACCCACAAACTGTTGTAAAACGCCGCCTAAACCACCAACGGATTTATTTGATTCTTTAACAGTGCCGGCGGACTGCCTAAGCTCGATTTTTAAAAAATAACCCCACATCGCCAGAATCAGCAGAACCAGCAAGGAAATATACAGCCACATTTCTTTTTTTTGTTTGGCCGAGGGCTCGTTCATAGCTTTTTCAACTGGATTGTTCCAAGATAAAAAATTTGGTTTCTTCTTCGGGCAGGTCTTTCTTGCCGATTTTTAACTTATCAACCGTTTCAAATTTGCCGCCCATTTCCTTTTTAAACTCTTCCAAAGTATTAAGCTTAGTTTTTATTCCCGGCAGCTGGTAATTCATGGGAATAACCACTCTGGGCTCCAGCTCATTGATGATTTCCGCGGCCTGCTTGGCATTTAAAGAATCATTGCCGCCAATCGGCACCATTAAAATATCCACGCCTTCCAAGCGCTCCAACTGCTTGTCCGACAGCTTGCCGTCTTTTATTAAACCCAGGTGGGCGATTCTCACGCCTTCAATTTCGGTTAAGTAAATAATTTTCTGGTCCGCGCCTTCGCCGCCCGCCGGAATACCGTAAACGAATACTCCGCTGATTTCGTACTCGCCAGGCGTGGTAATAACAAAACTGTTTTCTTTGCTCACTTTTTCCTCAGGACGCGCGCTGTACAAAATAATATCATTTTGCATCCGAGGCAATTTTAAACCGGCTTTTTGGTTTTCGGGAAAAGGATCGAATAATAATGAAGCGCCGCCATCCTGCACCCTGAAACAGGTTAAACCGAAATAATAAATAGTCATATGAAACAAAAAAATCAGATAAATCTTGCTTACATAATAGCAAAAAACAGAAGGTTTGGCAAGTTGTTTTTCCCAGTTAATTTTGGTTATTTCTGTCTTTTTGCCAATTATCCAGGTTATTTCTGATATATTCCCGAATGCGGTTTAATGATTCGCCGTCACGGATAATGTGTTCATAAAAACGGGGTTGCCAATTTAATTCAAAATTATGATTATTGGCAAATTTTTTAACGGTTGATTTATATGATCTGATAACGGCGGATAAATTTTTTGATTGTGGGCCGAATTTATTGTAATGCCTTAAACAAACATTGTCTGTTAACGGCCGTAGAGACGCGCAATTGCGCGTCTCTACTGAAATATTATCATTAATAATAATAAGACCGTGAATATGGTTAGGCATTACAATAAATTCATCCAAGGAAATAAACGGAAAATGATGGGGAATATCCAGCCAATATCGATTAGCAATAATACCTATGGGCGAATAGGTTATTTTATTGTTTACAATTTCACCGAAATAGCGTTCCCTATCTTTAGTGCAAACGGTGATAAAATACATTCCCGGGGAAGAATAATCATAACCGCGAATGCGCGTTGATTCTATTCTATAGTGATTTTTAAATAAAGACATAAAAACAGGGCAAAAAAAATAAAATTTGACCCTGTTTTTTGAATTGTTTATATTTTACATTTTACCAAAATTCTGTCAAATTTTTTAACAAAAAAATAGGATGGGCAGCCGACGGGTTTTTAAACCTGCGACTACTCATCCTAAAACTTCAGATGACCCTGGCTCGAGCCACTAAAGTAAGCGGGAGTTCCTGCATTAGCTCCGGCTTGGGTCCGGAAATAGCGAAGAACCTACAAGACTCGCGGCCAATCTTAACCGCAATATTATTGTCTAAAATCGGCGTCTGGCACAGCATCCAATTGCCGTGAAAATCTTCGAAACCAATATACCACTCCTCTTCTTCGCTTTGGGCTGAAAGAACGGCCACGGTCTTCCAGCCAAACAGCAACATCCAAAGAATGTTGTACCATTTAGTTGGCGGAACTTCTCTGTCCCCCTCAATTACCATGCCTTTAATTTTAATGGCAAGGCTGATGGGTATTCTTTTCCATTTCCGCATTTGAACCTCTTGTTTGATAGGAAAGGGCGAAATTGAATTATGTTAATATAGCATAGTTAATAAATTTTGTCAATATTGCCTTTTCCTCAACTTAGCAATATACTAACCCCCGTATCCTCATAAATTAACCCCCTGTAAGCGTTTTAGAGGAGCAGGGGGACTTCTAGGGCCTGCGAGGCAAGCGTTAGGGGTTAGCCAATCTTTTTTTGTTTAAAAAAGGTTTATTAAAATGACAAAAACCGCAAAAATCAAGATTTTAAAAAAGAGCAAAATCATGGACGATTTGCTCTTAAAAAACGACGCTAAAACCATCCCCAAAGTGGGCGATATCGTTTCCGGCCAGGTTATCAGCGTTTCCAAAAACGGCGTGTATTTGGATATCGACGGCTTAACCACCGGCGTGGTGCGCGGCAAGGAAATCTACGACGAATCCGGCGAATATTCCGAAATCAAGCCGGGCGACACCGTGGCCGCCACTGTCTTGGAACTAGAAAACGAAAACGGCGAACTGGAGCTTTCTTTCCGCTATGCCGGCCATCAAAAAGCCTGGGATTTGTTAAATACCCTTAAAAGATCGCAAGAAATTACCGAAGCCAAAATTATTGATGCCAATAAAGGCGGTTTGATGATCAAGGTGGGCAACGTGGTGGGTTTTCTGCCGGTTTCCCAGCTGACCATTGAGCACTACCCCAGGGTGGAAGGCGGCGATAAAAACCGCATTTTGCAATCCCTGAAAAAATTCATCAACAGCTATTTTAAGGTTAAAGTCATTGATGTTAATGAAGCCGAAGAAAAACTGATTGTTTCCGAAAAATCGGCCTGGGAAGAAAAACAGCAAAAAACCCTGTCGCACTTTAAAGTGGGCGACGTGGTGGAAGGAAAAATTACCGGCGTGGTGGATTTTGGCGCCTTTATCGAATTCGGCGACCAAACCGAAACTTTGGAAGGCCTGATCCACATTTCCGAACTGGCCTGGCAAAGAATCGATGATCCCAAACAGATCGTTAAAGTCGGCGATCTGGTTAAAGCCCAGATTATTTCCATTGACGGTTCCAAAATTTCCTTATCCATGAAAAAGCTGGTGGAAGATCCCTGGAAAAACGTGGCTAAAAAATACAGCGCCGGCCAGAAAGTTTCAGGCAAAGTTTTAAAGCTTAATCCCTTTGGCGCTTTTGTGGAACTGGATCCGGATATCCACGGCTTAATCCACATCTCCGAACTAACCGACCGCGACGGCAAGATTAAAAATGAGATTAAGGAAAACGAAAGCTACGATTTTTACATTATTTCATTAGAACCGCAGGAGCACCGTTTAGGCCTTTCCTTTAAAAAACCGGAGGTTAAGGAAAAACCGGTTACAGAAGTAAAAAAGGAAGATCAGGAAAAAGACACGATTAAGGAATAACAAGCGAAAATTTGATAACCAATGTAGAGGCAGGTTTAAAACCTGTCTCTACTTGTTAAAAAATCAAAAAAATATTATAATTCAAGGTATTATGAAAAACCCATTATTTAAAAATTTTCTCATCTTTTTCCTTATTTTCCTCTTAATCGGCAGCATATTCAGCTTTTACAATTCCAAAAACCAACCGCCCGAAAAAATTTCCTTGGGCGAAATGGTTAAGCTGATCAACGCCGACCAGCTAAAAACCGTGGAAATTGCCGGGAATAAACTGAATTTGACTCTTAACGACGGCTCAACCAAAACCACTTTAAAGGAAACAGGCGAATCCTTAAGCACCCTTTTAAAAAACTATAACGTTGATCCGGCTAAAATCCAAAACTTGAATATCAGCGTTAAGGAAGAATCTTCCAGCTCGCTTTGGCTGGGCGCCATTCTGCCGTTTTTAATCCCCTTTCTATTAATTGGCGTTTTTATCTGGCTGATGATGAGGCAGGTGGCTGGCGCCAATAACCGGGCGATGTCGTTCGGCCAGGCCAATGCCAAAACTTTCGGCCAGGAAACCAAAAACAAAGTAACTTTCGGCGATGTGGCCGGCGCGGCCGAAGCCAAGGAGGAGCTGGCCGAAGTGGTGGAATTTTTACGGACGCCGCAAAAATTTACGGACATGGGCGCTAAAACCCCCAAAGGCGTGCTGTTATTAGGCGCTCCCGGCACCGGCAAAACCTTGCTGGCTCGCGCCGTAGCCGGCGAAGCCAAGGTGCCGTTTTTCCATATTTCCGGCTCGGAATTCGTGGAAATGTTCGTGGGCGTCGGCGCTTCGCGGGTTAGGGACTTGTTCCAAAAAGCCAAAAAATCCGCGCCCTGCATTGTTTTTATCGATGAAATAGACGCCGTCGGCCGCCAGCGCGGCTCCGGCTTGGGCGGTTCGCACGATGAGCGCGAACAAACCTTAAACCAAATCCTGGTGGAAATGGACGGCTTTGAAACCAATGCCAATATTATCGTCATTGCCGCCACCAACCGGCCCGATGTTTTGGATCCGGCTTTGCTCAGGCCAGGCCGTTTTGACCGCCACGTAACCATTGATCTGCCCGATATTAAGGACCGGCAAGCCATTTTGGAAGTGCATATTAAAAACAAACCGCTGGAAGAGGGCGTCTCGTTAAAAACCGTGGCCCAGCGCACGCCCGGCTTTTCCGGAGCCGATCTGGCCAATGTTTTAAACGAAGCGGCCATTTTAACCGCCAGGCGCGATAAGAAAAAACTGGGCCTGGCCGAAATGCTGGAAAGCATTGAAAAAGTTATGATGGGGCCGGAAAGAAGGAGCAGGATTTTTTCCGAAGCCGAGAAAAAAATCACCGCTTATCACGAAGCCGGCCACGCTTTGGTGGCCCATCTTTTGCCCCACGCCGATCCGGTGCATAAAATTTCCATTATTTCCCGCGGCCAAGCCGCCGGCTATACTTTAAAATTGCCCATGGAAGACCGGCACTTTAAAAGCAAAAGCGAATTTATCGACGAATTGGCGGTATTGCTGGCCGGACACGTTACCGAACAGGAAATCTTCAACGATCTAACCACCGGCGCCTCCAATGATTTAAAACGCGCCACCGAATTGGCCCGCCGGTTGATAACCGAATACGGCATGAACGAAACCCTGGGCCCCCGGACCTTCGGCCAAAAAGAAGAAATGATTTTCTTGGGCAAAGAAATCCACGAACGCCGCGATTACAGCGAAAAAGTGGCGGAAGCCATTGATAAGGAACTTTCCAAATTAATTTTAGACGCTCAAAAAACGGCCAAGGATTTAATTGTCAAACACCGCGCCCAATTGGACAAAATCGCCGCCAAGCTCTTGGAACAGGAAACTCTGGAAAAAGATCAGTTTGCCGCTTTGTTTGAAAAATAGTATAATTATCACGAACGACGCTGACGTTAATCGCTAACAGGTCACGAACCGCTGACAAAAATAGCTTATGGTTCGCGGTTAGTGATTGGTTTGCGATTGTTCGTGTCGTTCGTGATAAATTAAAATTAACTTTGGAGGGCATTATTATGGACTCTTTATATCGTCAAATTTTAAAAAAGGCCTGGGCCATTACCAGGAAATATCCGGCCTTATGGCTCTTAGGTTTTTTTGTGGCTTTTTTGGGCAATGGCGGCGAATACCAGATTTTATTCAACCAAATTACCAATGTTTCCGCGCAAAACGAAATAATCGACCTTTGGAAAGGCAACTTAAACGCCCTGGTGCCCAAGCTTAATTTAAGCGCCGGCCATATTTTAAGCGCCTCGGTGGTAATGATTATCGGGCTGGCGATTATCGCCGCCTTTTTATGGCTGATTATCAGCTCGCTGGGCGGCTTAATTTTGGGCAGCGTTAAAGCGAACGGCGGCGAAAAGGCCAGCTTTGGCACTCTGTTAAAAGCCGGCGGTAAAAAATTTACCTCAATTTTGGGCCTGAACATTGTGGCTAAAGCCATTGTTTACGGCATGCTGATTTTGGTTTTAACCCCTTTGATGTACGCCACTTTTGCCCAGGGCCATAATGCCATCAACCTGCTGATTATCCTGCTGACTTTTTTAATCTTTATCCCCTTAACCATTATTGTTTCTTTGGTCACCAAATACGCCAGCGCTTATGTGATGCTTAATGGCGAAAAATTCTGGTCGGCCTTTAAAAACGGCTGGCAGCTGTTTACGGCCAACT
The DNA here is from genome assembly GCA_026396575.1 of Candidatus Komeilibacteria bacterium. Taxonomy (GTDB): domain Bacteria; phylum Patescibacteriota; class Patescibacteriia; order UBA1558; family UBA10009; genus JAPLWM01. The sequence goes on along the minus strand of JAPLWM010000008.1, from coordinate 6,000 downwards.
GGCTGGTGAGCTTAGAAATGGCTTTAATTCTTTTTGTCATCAATTTGGGCGTGGGCCTGGTTTTTATCCTCTTCTTGCTCCTGCTTTTTTCGCCTTTCTTCTTTTTCGGCGTTATTTACACCATTGCTCTGCCCAACCTCTTTAACACTTTAATGTATGTCAGCATCGGCTTGATTTTACTGACCTCTTTTATTGTCGGCGCTCTGCTTTCCTCGTTCCAGGTAAGTTCTTGGACCATGATGTATTTGCGCCTGACCAGCGGCGAAAAGGCCTACTCCAAACTGGTCCGCTGGGTAGCGGTGCTGCCGGAAAAATTTAAACGGAAAGAAGCGTAAAGGCGGCCCGGCCCGGCCGGATATATTTTCATAATTTAAATCGTAGGGGCACAACATGTTGTGCCCCTACATTTTTTACAACAACCATTACCCCCGGCCGGGCCTTTTTTGTTTTGCCAAAATAAGGTAAAATACAAGATATGAACGACCTGAATTTAAACAATCTCCTAATGGACGACGGCTCAAATAAAGCCGCTGATCTTCCCGCTGCCGATGCCGCTTTGCCCGAAGTGGCCACGCCGGAAACCACGGCCCAGCTGGATAAAAAGATGGCGGATATTGAGCTGAAGAATCTGGAAAAAATAACCGAAGCCAAAGCCGACCAAACCGGCACGGCTTACATTAACTTAAAGGGCTTCCCCATTTCACCGGAAGCGATCGGCTTGATTCCCGAGGAACAAGCCTTGGCTTTAAAAGTGGTTTGTTTTTTTTACACCGGTTCGGAACTGCGCTTGGGCTCGCTTAATCCGCAGAATCCCCAAGTTAAAGCGATAGCCCAAGAACTATCCGCTAAATACCATTCCCATATCGAAACCTATTTGATTTCCCAGGAAAGCTTTGACTTGGCTTTTAAAATTTACGAAAAAATCCCAAAAATCAGGAAATTCGTTAAAGGCGTGGAAATTACCGAAGAAAATTTATTGAAATTCCAAGCCAATATTTCCTTTTTCGCCGATCTGCAAAAACAGATCGACCAGGTTAACGTTACCGAACTGGTAACTCTGCTGATTGCCGCCGCTTTAAAAACCGAATCTTCGGATATTCATATTGAAGCCGAAGAAAAAGACATTAAAGTAAGGTTCCGGATCGACGGCGTGCTGCACACCGTGGCCAAAATTCCGCCGGAAGATTGGGAGAAAATAATTTCCCGGCTGAAGCTGATTTCCGGATTAAAGCTGAACATTACCGACAAGCCGCAAGACGGACGTTTTACCATTTTTTTAACGGGCGACAAAGTGGAGGTCAGGGTTTCGGCCATTCCCACTTCTTACGGCGAAAGCGTAGTGATGCGTTTATTAAGGTCTTCGGCGACCGGCTTAAAATTCGAGGACTTGGGCATTAGGGGCAAGGCTTTTGTGGACTTAATGCACGAAGTGGCGCGCCCCAACGGCATGATTATTTCCACCGGCCCCACCGGCAGCGGCAAAACCACCACCTTATACGCCATTATCAACAAATTGAACAAGCCGGAAACCAAAATCATCACCCTGGAAGACCCGATTGAATATAAATTGGAAGGCGTCAATCAAAGCCAGATTGAACACGAAAAAGATTACACTTTTGCCAAAGGCTTGCGCGCGCTACTGCGGCAGGATCCGGATATCGTGATGGTGGGCGAAATCAGGGATTTGGAAACGGCCGAAGTAACCATTAACGCCTCTTTAACCGGCCATTTGGTTATTTCCACCATCCACACCAACAATGCCGCCGGCGCCATCCCCCGCTTTTTAGCCATGGGCGTTAAACCCTATTTGCTTTCGCCCTCCTTAAACGCCGTCATCGGCCAGCGCTTGGTCAGGAAAATCTGCCCCCAATGCAAAATCGAGGATCAGGTTAACAACGACACTATGACCAAAATTTTAAACATTCTTTCCAAAATTCCCATGAAATCGGCGGTGCGCTTGGAAGACAGCGAATTGCATAATTTAAAATTTTACAAAGGCCAGGGCTGCCTGGCTTGCCAAGGTTTGGGCTACAAGGGCCGGATCGGCATTTTTGAAATTTTAACCATGTCGCCGGAAATTGAAAAAATTATCCTCTCGGACAAAGTTTCCGATTCGGAAATTCAGGAGATGGCGGTAAATGGCGGCATGGTCACCATGGTCCAAGACGGATTATTAAAAGCCAAAGACGGCATTACTACCATTGAAGAGGTGTTTAAAGTGGCGGACTAATCTTGACCAGCCGATTCGGCGGGTTGACATAAAATCTAAACTCCGGTATCATCACTCATTATATATTTAATGGCTGAAGGCCTTAGGACCGGCAGCCAGAGAAGGTAAGCCAATATGCCAGACGATGACATGCCCATAGAAGAAAAATCAGACGAAGAAGAAGAGGATGACGATGATGATGATGAAGGCGACGATAGTGAAGAAGAAAGCGAAGAAGAGCCGGAAGAAACAGCGTAAACTACCATAAATAAAAAAGGCCTTGCCGTTTGTTGTCATTGCGAGGAGCCGCGATCCCTCGCTATCGCTCGGGACAAGCTCCGCAATCACGATGTTTATACCAAGTACAACGGGATTGCCACGCCCCTTCGGGGCTCGCAATGACACGTTAGGGCAAGGCCTTTTTTTATTTCAATTTACCTAGTCGTTCTTTGGCTTGCAATAATTTCTCCTGTTCGGCCTTAACCACCGCCGAGGGCGCTTTGCTTAAAAACTGTTGGTTGGCCAATTTTTGCTCCTGCGATTTAATATAATTTTTCAAATTGGCGATGTCCGCTTCATTGCCCGCGGCAACGTTATTATTAAGCGGCAATGCTATGGCCAAATCGGCTTTGCTTAGATGGATTTTATGCCCCGATATATTTTGGCCGAATTTAACTTTAGCCAAATACTCAATCAAATGAAGGTTGGCGCGAACTGCCTTATTGGCGGTAGTTATGGAACAATCCAAGGTATCCTTGGGATTAACTTTACGCTCGCTTCTGGAATTCCTGATAGCCGTAATAATTTCCTGAATCAGTTTAAAATCTTTTTCAACACCTCTCTCTTTATGCTTTTTAGCAGTAGGCCAGGATTGAACCATTAACAAGGTTTTTTTACCCATTTCCCGCCAAATGGCTTCGGTCACAAAAGGGCAAAAAGGATGCCATAAAATCAATAATTTTTCCAAGATAGCCAATAATATTTCTTCTTTATTTTCTTCGATTTTGGCGATTTCCAAATACCAATCAGCCAGCTTGTTCCAGGTGAATTCATATAATTCTTCGCCAGCCGCCGAAAACTTAAATTCCTCGATATTCTTTGTGGTGGCAGCGATAATTTTATCCAATTCTGATAAAATCCACCGATCAGCCAAAGTCCCGCCTACGCCAAGGCTTCGGCGGGCAAGTTTGTTTTTAGTTTTTGATTTTTGATTTAATATATATCGGCTGATATTCCAAAGCTTGTTCACGAAATTGCGGTAGCCGGCAATTTTTTCCTCATACAGCCGCAAATCGGTGCCGGGCGTAGCCCCGATAATCATGGATAAGCGCAAAGCATCGGCCCCGAATTTATTGATCATGGCCAAAGGATCAATGCCGTTGCCCAAAGATTTGGACATTTTGCGGCCCTCTTTATCCTTAACCATGGCGTGCAGATAAACGGTTTTAAAAGGAATTTCCTTCATAAAATAGCAGGACATAATGATCATTCTGGCCACCCAGAAAAACAAAATGTCGTACATTGTTTCCAAAACCGATGTAGGATGAAACTGTTTTAAATCACCTGTTTTAGCAGGCTTGCCCGCCGAAGCGGAAGCGGAGGCGGGCCAGCCCAAGGTGGAAAAAGTCCACAATCCGGAAGAAAACCAGGTATCCAAAGTATCTTCGTCCTGTTTCCATTCCTCTCCTTTTGGCGCTTCCAGGCCAACATAAATCTCCGCCTTGTTTTCTTGATTTTTTGTTTTCTTGATTTTTTGATTATACCAAACCGGAATCCTGTGTCCGTACCAAATCTGCCGGGAAACGCACCAATCGTGCAGGTTATTCATCCACTGAAAATATGTTTTATTGAAACGGTCCGGAATAATTTTAATGCCGCCTTTTTTAACGGCTTCAATAGCCAGCTGTTTTAAGGTTTTGCCCCTACCCGGAATTTTTTTATTAACCGCCACAAACCATTGTTTGGAAGGCAGGGGCTCGATGGGCGTGCCGCAACGGTAGCAAACCGATAAATTATGAACATACTCCTCATCGATTTTTTCCACCAAACCCTTTTGCTGTAATTTTTTAACAATGCCCGCTCTGGCTTGTAAAGCATTTTGGCCGGCAAACTCTCCGGCAAGTTGGGTTAAATTGCCGTTTTGGTCAATGATTTTTTCCAAAGGCAAACGATATTTTTGAGCCAATTCAAAATCCAAAAAGCTGTGGGCCGGAGTAATGGTCATGGCGCCCGTGCCCAGTTCCATTTCCGCTACCGGATCGGCTATAACTTGTGCCTTAACAGGGCCGTTAATCCACTCAACTGCAAATTCCTGGCCGACCAAATCTTTATATCTTTTGTCTTTCGGATGGACAATAATCGTTTTATCGGAAAACTTCGTTTCCGGGCGAGCCGTGCCGATAACCACCGGGCCGTATTTAAAATAATAAAACGGGGCTTTTTCTTCTTTGTATTCCACTTCATCGTCGGCCAAAGTGGACTGGCACCTAGTGCACCAATTAACCACCCGCTCGCCGCGGTAAATTAAGCCGTCATCGTACATTTTGGTAAAAGCGGTTCTAACGGCCAAAGAAAGGTTCTCGTCCAAAGTGAATCTTTCCCTGGACCAATCCAAACTTGAACCCATTTTTTTAAGCTGGTTCCTGATAATTACTTTTGAATCTTCGGCAAACTGATTGACTTGGGCTAAAAATTTTTCCCTACCTAAATCATGGCGGGTTTGGCCTTGTTTTTTAAGCTCTTTTTCCACCACGTTTTGAGTGGCAATGGCCGCATGGTCCATGCCCGGCAGCCATAAAGTTTTATCGCCCTTTAAGCGATGGTAGCGGATCATGATATCCTGGTACGAAAGCATGGAAGCGTGCCCCAAATGAAGCTTGCCGGTAACATTTGGCGGCGGCAAAGCAATGGAAAACGCCTTGGCTCGCTTGCCGGGCAATTTATCGGGATTAAAATAACCCGACTCCTCCCAGGAGCGGTAAATTTGATCTTCGTAATTTTGCGGCTCGTAGGCCTTGGGCAGCTCTTTCATAGCTAAAATATTATCATTATTTTGGGTTTTAGACAACCAAAAAACCGCCTTGCGGTTGCAAAACGGTTTTTAAATGTTATTTTATTCTTTTCACCAGTACGCGCTGCTTACCGTTCTGGCCCTAACGGGTGGCACCCAGGTTAGCAGTTCCGGCACTTTGGCCAAACCGTTGCCGGTAGCCACAAAGGTTTTTGTTAGAGCATTACTGTAAACATCAATGGTGCCGTTTAAAGGACTGCCGATATCCGCGGCCACAGCCATGATATTGGATCCGGCCTGAGTTATGGCTACCGCTACCGGTTCAATGGCCACGCTTAAGCGGTCCTGGCTAAGAAACGAAGTATTGAGCATTAACAGCGAATAAACAATCAAACAGCCGCAGAAAAGATAGCTTACGGAAAGCATGGCATTGTAAAGTTTTTCAATGCCTTCCATATTTAAAGATTTTTTGGGCGCACATTTTGAGCCCGAACACTTTGGCGTATAGGCCAATTTAAAGCTTTGCATAGTTTTTTTGGTTTTTATTTTATTAATTATATGTAAAAAGCATAGGGAATCCCTATGCTTATAATATAATAATAGCACACTTTTCGCCAAAAGTCAAGGCATTCGCATTGAGCCCGAATTCAAGGCAGGTTGCATCACTTTAGGGTAAAATTACCCTGTAATCATAAAAGTGATGCCTATGTCAAATCAATCATCTTTTAGTCCGTTAAGGTTAAGCTATTATGAGCGCCAGAAAATTGAATATTATCTGCGT
>JAPLWM010000039.1 GCA_026396575.1 Candidatus Komeilibacteria bacterium | reverse complement strand
CCTTTTTATCCGATTTGATGTAAGGGAGTAAATGCTCCCTAAAAATGTCTTTTTTGGTTTCCATAATCATATCTGATTACGGTAACCTATTTATGAGCTATCCACTAACTTCTTGGTAATGGTTTCAATGAGCTATAACGTATATTTGAATAAAATCCTTAATTTTGCTAAAATACCAGGGTATGAGCCAGGAAATTCATAAGCGGGAAATTAAATATTCCGAGGATAGCGGCCAGCCTTGGGAAGAGGATGTTAAGGAAGAGTCTTCGGCCGTGTATCAACTTACGCCAAAAGTTAAAAAGTCCAATAATTTTGGGGAACTTTTATTTGGCAAGAGCTTGCATTGGTATAAAGAGGTGGCGGTGTGGCCGATGTTTATTTTGCTGCTGGCGGAAATCGGCTTAAGAGTGCTGCAACGGAGATATTTTAAAGAGGCGCCGGAAGCCATTTTTAGCGACAGCATCAATCTTTTACAATTAGCTTTATTCGCTTATTTGGCCGTTAGCGCGCTGAAGCAGTTTAAAGCCACGCTCCGGCAAACTTTAGCCGCCGCCGTTATCGGCGGTTTGGTGACTGGCGTAATTTTGGCGATTTTCCAGCTGTTCTGGTATTTTGAAGAACTTTGGACCTTTTTTAATTTAGTGGGCCAGCCCTTATTACTCGCCGCTGAAGGTTTAATAATCAGCTGGTTGATAATTAAATTATTTTTTAAAAATAACCCTTAAACTTATGGTTACGCAAAATTCCGCCGACAGGGACATTGAAGACAATAAAATTTTAGCCGCTATCGGCTATGTTTGGATTCTTTGCCTGGTGCCGCTGTTCTTAAAAAGAAATTCCAAGTTTACCCAGTTCCACGCCAAGCAGGGCTTAATGCTCTTTATCGCCGAAATCGTGGGCTGGTTGATTTTTTGGATTCCCTTAATCGGCTGGGTGCTGGGAGTTTACGTGATTTTAATGGCGGTCATGGGCATTACCAGCGCCCTGGCCGGCCGTTATTGGGAAATGCCGATTTTAGGAAAATATGCCAGAAGAATTAATTTATAATCCATGAAACGAACCAAAATCGTGGCAACGATCGGGCCGGCTTGCGACAGCTCGGCCATTTTAACTAAAATGATCAAGGCGGGTTTAAACGTGGCCCGTTTTAATTTTTCCCACGGCACTTACGCCAGCAATAAGCAGGCGGTGGAGCGTTTGCGCGCCGTGGCCAAAAAATTAAATACGCCGGTCGGCATTATTCAGGATTTGCAGGGTCCGCGCATCAGAGTGGGCGAAATCAGCAAGCAGGGCATTGATTTGGTTAAAAACGAAACCGTGCTGTTAGTTGAAGATGGGTTTTCGGCCAGAAAAAAATCGGCTGAAAAAGTTGTGCCCATTCAGTTTGTTAAGTTGTCCAAGGTTTTGCATCAAGGCAGCCAGGTTTTAATGCTGGACGGCTTGGTGGAATTAAAAGTTGAAGCTATTCATGCCGGCAGCGTTTCGGCCAAGGTTTTAAAAGGCGGCACCATTTATTCCTATAAAGGCGTAAATATTCCGGGCGTGGATTTGGGCTTGCCGGTAATTACCAAAAAAGACATTGCCGACTTGAAATTCGGCTTAAAGCTGGGAGTGGATTTTGTGGCCCAGTCGTTTGTGGGTTCGGGCGACGATTTAAAGCATTTAAAAAAGCTGATTAAAAAGTTCAGCCCTAAGAGCCGGGTAATGGTCATGGCTAAAATTGAACGGGGCGAGGCCGTAAAAAACATCAAATCCATTATTGCCGAAGCCGACGCCATTATGGTGGCCCGCGGCGACCTGGGCATAGAACTGCCGCCGGTAAAAGTGCCGATTATCCAAAAGGAAATCGTTAAAATGTGCTTAACCGAAGGCAGGCCGGTAATCGTGGCCACCCAAATGCTGGATTCCATGATTAAATATCCCCGGCCCACCCGGGCCGAAGTTTCGGATGTGGCCAACGCGGTGATCGACCATGCCGACGCGGTCATGCTTTCCGGCGAAACGGCTTTTGGCAACTATCCGGTGGAGTCGGTAGCCATGATGAGCCAGATTATTGAAGAAACCGAGGCCTCGATTTACGATAACATGCCGGCCGGTTATTTCAGTGAAAAAAAATTGAGCGTTACCAAGGCCATTTCCGAATCGGTGTTTCAATTGGTTTCGGAAATCAAGGCCAAGGCCATTGTGGCCGCTACCGATTCGGGCTTTACCGCCCGGATGATTTCCCGCTACCGCCCGGAAACCAAAATCATTGTTTTTGTTAATCAGCTTCAGGTTTGGCGCCAGTTAACTTTATCCTGGGGCATTTATCCTGTCATGATGCCCATTTGCCGCAATATGGACGAGCTGGTGGCTAAAGCCATCGGCTTGGTAAAAAAACAAAAGATCGTAAAAATCGGCGACCAGATTATTATTGTTACCGGCCAGCCGGTAGGCCGTTCTAGAAATATGAACTTGGTCAAGGTTCACACTATTTAATAACAATATGTTGGTTATCGGGCACAGAGGCGCAGCGGGTTATGAGCCGGAGAATACTCTACGGTCTTTTAAAAAAGCGCTAAAATTGGGAGTGGACATGGTGGAGTTGGATGTTTATCTTTGCGCTTCCGGCGAATTGGTGGTGATTCACGATAAAAAAGTGGACCGGACCACCAGCGGCCGCGGTTTGGTTGAAGAAAAAACCTTAAAAGAATTAAAGCGCCTTAAAATCGCGCGCGGCCAGAAAATTCCCACCTTAAATCAGGTTTTAAATTTATTGGACGGCAAAATTAAAGTTAATTTTGAATTGAAAGGCAAAAATACGGCCGCGCCGCTGGCCGAGCTGATTGCCAAATATATAAAAATTAAGGGCTGGTCCTATAATAATTTTTTGGTTTCTTCTTTTAAGCGTAAAGAGCTGGCCCGCTTTGCCGCCCTGGCGCCTAAAGTCCCACTGGGCCTTTTAGTAAGCCGTTTGCACCGGAAATTGCCCAAGTATTCCAAAAAATTTAATTTTTGGTCTGTGCATTTGGCCGCATCAAGAGCCGATAAAAAGCTGATCAACCAAGCGCACTGCCGAGGGTTTAAAGTTTTTATTTGGACGGTAGATAAGCCGGCAGAAATTAAAAAATTCAAAGCTCTGGGCGTGGACGGCATCTTTACCAATTTTCCTGATAGGGCCTAACTTATCTTGACCCAGCCCTTCGTGAAGTGCTGGTGGGCGCATTTAGTCATTTAAAAATCTAACCATGGCGAGTTTAATCAAGTCATCTAAAATCTTACTTTGCCGTGGCTCTGATTTTCTTCACTTTTTCGTCTATCGCTTGTTTTAATTTTACAGGATTTAAAGATAAATACAATT
>JAPLWM010000022.1 GCA_026396575.1 Candidatus Komeilibacteria bacterium | reverse complement strand
ACTTAAGCTGGAACATGAAAAATTAAATCCTTTGTTTTTAAAGCAAACAATTGATCGCTGTTTAAAAACATTGTATGATATCCAAAGACGGTTCGGTAACCAACGCTAATTTCGGTAATGGTTTCTAATGAGCTATACCGAAGTTATCCACAAGACATTAAAAAGCGGGTAAGATTAAAGCAAATTATGTCTAAAAAAACCTTTAAATACGCCTTTATTTTAGGCCATGTGCCGGAGTTATCCAGACAGGAAATTATCAGAGTTTTGGGGTATCTGAGCGTTGGGTTTACGGAAACCTTGGCCGATAGCGGTATTTTTATAATTGAAACCGAGCAAGAGCTGGATATTACAGCTTTGCAGGAAAAATTGGGCGGCACCATTAAAATCGCCGTTATTTTAAGCCAAGCTTCCGGTGATAATTTACAAGAAAACATTGAAAAAGTAATTCAAGCTTTATCAAGTTCGGTTGAAAAGAAATTCCAATTCGGTTTTAGCTTATACGGCCATGTTGCGGTTAAGGATTTTCAAGCTATCGGGCTTACGGCTAAAAGAAAAATACTTGCCCTCCGAAGCTCAAAGAGCGAAGGGGGGAAAGAAGCCGGCATTAATGCCCGTTTTGTGGTTTCCAAGGAAAAAGCCTTGTCTTCGGTTATTGTTAAAAAAGAACATTTAATCGGCAACGGTTTGGATTTGGTGATTATTGAAAGCAACGGTGAATATTTACTGGGCCAAACTTTAACGGTCCAGGATTTTAGGGATTATTCCGAACGTGATTACGGGCGTCCGCAACGGGACGATAAAGCCGGCATGCTGCCGCCAAAATTGGCCAAGATCATGATTAATTTGGCGCAAGCGGGACCGGACGAAGTTATTTTGGATCCTTTTTGCGGCTCCGGCACCATTTTACAGGAAGCCTTATTGATGGGTTATAAAAACTTAATCGGTTCCGATATTTCGGCCAAAGCCGCAGAGGCCAGTAAAAATAACGTTAGCTGGCTTAAAACCAAATATCAAATAAACATTGAACAGGTTAAAGTTTACGAGCTGGACGTTAGGAACTTATCTCATAAAATAACAGCGGAATCGGTCGGCGCCATTGTTACCGAGCCTTATTTAGGCGAAATGCAGGCTTCCAAAATCAGAAACCAGAACTTAAAAGAATTGGCGAGTTTTTACTGCCAGAGTTTGAAGGAGTTTTACAAGGTTTTAAAACCGCACGGAACTGCGGTAATGATTTTACCCGTTATCGAAGGCCAAAGAATGGACATTTTGGAATCGGTTGCCAGGATCGGTTTTAACCTTGATGTGTTGAGCGATAGCCAGAGGCCTGCCGACCGAAGCTTTAGCGAAGGCCGGGGCTCTATTATTTACGGCAGGGAAGGGCAAAGAGTGGAACGGGAAATTTTCGTGTTTAAAAAAAAATAATATGGAAAAATATCAAATTTTTGCCAATGATTATCATTCGCCATTTTGGAGGAACTATCTTTGGGTTAGCGCTTTTTACCCGCAGTCAAAATTAATTCGCATTCCCCAGCTAGATTTAGCCATCAGGAGCTCTCAAAATAAAATGGACTATTTGGTTAAGTTAAAATCTTGGTCAAAAACCAATAAACAGCTGGCTTTTTTAGTTAATCGGGATATTAATGTTTTAGTTAACATTTTAGAGCAAACGGTTAAGCTGGGCGAAAAAATGAACGCTTACACTTTAAAATTGGTTACGGAAGATTTAAGCAAGTATTCCTCAGTTAAAATTATCAGGATTTATGATCAGCACGGTCGATACAATTCTTTGGAATATGCCTGGGGAACTTTATTGCCCGTTTTGGATTTTCAAAATTTTCATTTTATTGAAAATAAATTAAGAGAAATTTTATCCGTTAAGCTGAGTAAGCAAGAAATTGAACGGGCTTTTGCCGTGTTTACCCAGCCGATAGAGGATTCCTTTGCCATTGAACAGGAAAAATCAATTTTAAAAATTTATCAGAATTTTCCCAAAGAATTATTAAAGCTGGATAATGAAAATATTTCAGCCAAATTGAAAAAAAATTATTCGCGGATTTATCGGCAATTATTGGTGCATGAGCAAAAATACGCCTGGGTATTTTATGTTTATGCTGGTCCGGCCGCCAAGGTCAAAGATTTTCTGGAAACCTTGAAGTTTTATCATAAAAAGAAAATCAATCCGGTTAAAAAATTAAAGGAGCTGGCTTTAGCCAGAAGCCGGTTGCTGGCGGAGCGCAAAAAATATTTTGCCGAATTAAATTTAAATCCGGCCGATAAAAGATTCGTTAATTTGGTCAGCCGGTTCGTTTATTTAAAGCCCCGGCGCAAGGATTTCCAGTCAAAATCCTATTACCATTTGGAATTTTTGCAAAAAGAAATCGGGCGCCGTTTGAGGCTTTCCTTAGGGCAAGTTAGGGCCATGACTTTAGAGGAAATTAAACAAGCCCTTAACGGACATTTAATTGATCCTGATAAGCTTAATGAAAGAGCTAGGTTTCATATTATCGTTCCGGTCGGCAAAAAAATCGTGTTTTATCAGGGTAAGGCGGCGGAAAAGTTTCAGCGCCAAAATATTAAAGCGGAGCAGGTAAAAATTGCAAAGGTTAAGGAGTTTTTCGGCCAAACCGGCTGTCCGGGCCGGGCCACAGGCATTATTAAGAGGGTGGATATGCCCGAAGACATGGCAAAAATGAATGAAGGCGACATTTTGGTTTCCACCAGCACCACGCCTTCCATCGTGCCGGCCATCCGCAAAGCGGCGGCCATTATCACTGATGAAGGCGGTTTAACCTGCCACGCCGCCATTGTCAGCCGGGAATTTAACATTCCTTGCGTAATCGGCACCGGCCTTGCCACCAAGGTTTTAAAAGACGGCGACAGGGTGGAAGTTGACGCTACCAAGGGAATTGTTAAAAAACTATGAAGCATTTGAACAATAAAGACCCATGGTATTTGGGTGAAGAAATCCCTGATATGGATTTATTTTTTGCGCAAATTTGGCTATCTTGCTTTGTGAATGAATTTAAAAATCCGGGCGGCCGGGCTTATCAAAAGATTTTAACCATCTTTAAAGGTTATCACCTCTGGTTTTATTACGGCGAGAAAGATTCCTATGAAGTTGGCGAGCACTTGGTTAGGAAGTTTGTTAATAATCCAAAATTTACAGTATTGGCTAACAAACAAATTATCAATTGGTCGGATAAATTAAGGTCTTATGCGGAAAAATTGCCGCAAGAGCATTTAGCCAAATTATCCAAGCAGCAGCTTTGGGATTTTTATAAAAAGCATAATGAGATTCATACCCAATATTACCAATGGGGCTGGCTGCCCGTAGCCGCGGACATGTTTCATAACAATTTAACCGAACGGGTTAAACAATATTTAAGAAGCATTAACGTAACCGAAGACAAAATTAACGAATATCTGGTTTTATTAACCCAAGCTCGCAGTAAATCATTAATTCAAATTGAACAGGAAGAATTTTTGCAATTGGCTTTAAAAATTCAAAATAAGGATAAAATCAAACCAACCTTGTTAAAACAGCTTCAAAAACATTATCAAAAATATTTTTACGTCAAATTTTTATGGGTCGGCAAGGAGGGGGTTAATAGTTTTGATTATTATTTAAAAGAATTGCTTAAATTTGCATCACCACGGCAAAAAATTAAAAAAATGTTAGCTGAAATGGAAACCAAGCGCCGAAAAATTTTACTTAAACGAGAACAACTAATTAAAAAATTAAAGATTAAAGGAACTTGGCTGACGATTTTTAACAGCTGGGGCGATTTTATGGTAACTAAGATTTACCGCCGTTATGCCCAAATTTACGCCATTTATCGCATGCAGCCGGTTTTAAAGGAAATCGCCAAACGGCTTAAAGTTTCCCTGTCTCAAGTTAGATTTATGATTAAGCCGAAAGTTAAGCAGGCCCTGATAAAAGGAAAAATTAACCGAATTGAATTAAAGAAAAGAACCAAGTTTTGCGTTTATTACGTGGAAAGGGGCCAGGAAAAAGTATTTATTGGTCAACAGGGGCAAAAGTTAGCCGGTCAAATTAAAGTCGCTGATTTATCAAAAATCACTGAAATTAAAGGGCAAACCGGTTGTGTAGGCAAGGCTATTGGCCGGGTTAAAATTATCATCCGCCCCAAGGATATGGCTAAAATGCAAAAGGGCGATATTTTGGTTTCCATTGCCACTGATCCGGATATTGTGCCGGTCATGAAAAAGGCCGCTGCCATTGTTACCGAACAGGGCGGTGTTACTTCACATGTGGCCATTGTTTCCAGGGAAATGGGGATTCCTTGCTTGATTGGCACCAAAATCGCCACCAAAGTTTTGCATGACGGCGATAAAGTGGAAGTAGATGCCACTAAGGGAATTGTAAGAAAAATATAAATTTTTATAAAAAAAGAAGAGCCAGCTTGAACAAGTCAAGTCGGCTCTTTGAATTCGATTCCTTTTCGTCGTGGTTGACGAGTGGGAATACTATCGTTGATCAGGAACGATCTTGATGGCGATCAGACAGTTTCTCGTGCCATCAAAACATAGGAGGTATCCTTCACACTCCTCAAGACCGGGTTCGACGCCTTCTGTCAAATACGGACCGGCCGCGAGCGAGCAGCCGATCTCATGGGCCCAGGTGATTCTGAGACGACGATTTGGGCCGAAATCTTTAGCCCAACCGAGGTAATTTTCACCGTATCGGTTGAATGCGCTTTTGTTGAGCGAATCGTCGCCGAAGAAGTCCTTCAGAATGGCCGAAACTGATCGTTTCGTGACGCCGTCTGCTTCGTAGCAGTGGAGTTGATACCAGTCGCCAGAAAGCGTCTTGAGAGAAGCTCCATCCGGGATGTTCAGTCGGGGGTCGGCTTCAATGCGGCAAGAGTGCGTGATTTCCCATACAGTCAGCGCGGATCGTATGAAACTGGAGCACGAAATTTCCGGAAGACCGAACGTTTCCATTAAAGAGGAACCAAGATCTTCATAGAAATGTCTGACTGCATCACAGAGAGCGACTCCTTTCGATGTGATCGTGCGGGAGAATTGGCCACCATCCTGGTAGCTGTATGTATGGCGTCCAAGTAGGGATACGAACATGGAGCTTGTTGGAATCTGATCGAGGATGCTTTTAACATCCATGGTTTTCACCTCATTTTATGTGGTTTTGCAAATTGTTCGGCCTTTTCCATAGGAAATAGGCTATGTACAGAACATTTTAATATAGCATATTTAACTAAAAAAGTCAAGAGAATTAAAAAGTATTCTAAATTCTCTTTTTATGTTATAATTTAGTCATTAAAATCGTTATGAACACCCTAGTTTTACCTTTCTCTAAAATAAACAAACACAGCGTTAAAATAGCGGGCGGCAAAGGCGCTTCTTTGGGTGAAATGACTAAGGCCAAACTGCCAGTGCCGCCGGGATTTGTGGTTTTAGCCGGCGCTTTTGATAAGTTTTTAAAAGATACGCCGCCGCCAATCGGGCGCGGCCAGGATTTGAATGTTTATATAGAAGCGGAACTTAAAAAAGTTAATCATCAGGATGTAAGTTCGGTAGATCGGGCCAGCCACGTTATTCAGGATTTAATTCATGATGCGGAAATGCCCAAGGCAATGGTAGAAGCCATAGTTAAGGAGTTTAAAAAGTTACCCCCTTCGTCTTCCGGACTTCGGGGGTCAAGAAAGACCAAATGGGTAGCCGTCCGTTCATCGGCTACGGCCGAAGATTCGTCGGTTGCTTCCTGGGCCGGGGAATTGGATACTTTTTTGTTCATTGACGAAAAAAAGTTAGTGGAAACCGTAAAGAAATGCTGGGCCAGCTTGTTTACCCCGCGCGCCATTTTTTACCGCTTTGAAAAAAAATTGCATAAAACGCCGGTGAGTGTGGCCGTAGTGGTTCAGCAAATGGTGGATTCGGAAATTTCCGGCGTGGCTTTCAGCGTCCATCCGGTTTCCAGGGATAAAAACCAATTGATTATCGAGGCGGGTTACGGTTTGGGTGAAGCCATTGTTTCCGGCACCATTACGCCGGACAGTTACGTGGTCCATAAAAAAGAAGGCACGATTTTGGATATAAATATTTCCAAGCAGGAAAAACAGATTATCTTGAAACCGGGCGGGGGCAGTATTTTAAAGCCGGTAGCCAAGGCCATTCAGGAAAAACAGAAATTAACCGGCAAGCAGATTATGGAATTAGCGGAAATCGTGAAAAAAATTGAAAAGCATTACGGCTGCCCGCAGGATATAGAATGGGCGGTGTATAAAAACAAGTTTTATATCTTACAATCAAGACCGATAACTACGTTATGACAGCCGACATCTTACAAAACAATAACGACGAAATCCTGGTTATGGACGAATCCGGCGCTTTTAAGGTTTTGTCGGGCGGCGTGTTAAAGCCGTTCAGCGAAACCGCTTCAAACGCCGTTCCCAATCATCCCAATGATATTTTACAAGGCGGTTTAAAGCCGATTCTGCCTATGGATACGGGCATGGAGGAAAAGATGATCCAGCCGCCGCCCCCGATGATTAGAAAAACTTCGGCCAGCTTTTATTTCCATCCCGAAGACGAAGAAGAAGTTGCCAAACACTCGGTTGTTGGCCCGCAAACGCTTGGGCCCAAAAAGGTTTATTCTTTGGATAAAATTCTGGCTAAAATCATGGAAAATTACCAGTTAAAGTTAAGCGAAGAATTAACTAAAAGGTTGCGCTTGGTAATTTTCAGCTTTTTAAGGGACCGGCGGACTTTGGTTGAAAGCAAGGAAGTATTTGTTCGATCGGAAAACAATGGCGGTTTAAATTTCAGCGCGGCGGTCAGCGATAATCTGCTGGAATTTTTAAAAGAAATCAAGGAAAAAATTAAAAACCAATCGGGCGTGGTTATAGACGAGCAGGATGAAGCCGGTAAGAAATCATTTAGTTTTGTACCGCCAGTTGTGCCGGCTAATTTAACAAAAAAGGCGGAACCGCTGGTTAATCGAGCGGAGCCAGGTAAAGCCGAAGCGGTAAAAGACGTTTTTACAAGGCCGGCGGCGCCAATTAAGCCATTGGTTAAGGATATTATCAAGCCTTTGCCCAAGGGCTTGCCGGTCTTGCAGCGTCCGGCTAAGTCCGGCGCGCCGCGTTTAACCGACGTAAAAAAAGATTATAAATTGGTCGGTCCGGTGGAGGAGCTGGGTATGTTGAATTTGGAAACTTTCCGGCGTTTGGGCGAAGACACTCGGGCTCGGGCGGCCAAGGTTTTAAGCAAGATCAATTTTTTG
The DNA here is from genome assembly GCA_026396575.1 of Candidatus Komeilibacteria bacterium. Taxonomy (GTDB): domain Bacteria; phylum Patescibacteriota; class Patescibacteriia; order UBA1558; family UBA10009; genus JAPLWM01. The sequence continues at coordinate 14,700 of JAPLWM010000022.1, read as the reverse complement.
GCGTCCGAATCCATTACCAAAAAAACCCTGGGCATCGCGGCTTGGCGGGCCTGCCCTTTATACCGGATGTACGTGGCCGTGGGCCAGGCCAGCATGGAGCACGATTTTTCCGTGGAGCAGGTAATCAAGGAATATCAGGCCAAGGGCAACGCCATTATCACTTTGGAAGAGTTTGAGGCCATTAGTGATTTAAACAGGCAATTAAGATTTTAATTATGCGGCAATTCACCGTTCCCCAATTTATCGACGTGGAAGACAAAATTATCGGCCCGATTACGGTCCGGCAGTTTATCATTATGATCGTGGCCGGTTTGTTTTTATTCCTGGAATACAAGCTTTCGGATTTCGCTTTCTTTTTGTTCATTGGCATTCCCACGGCTTTGGTTTTTCTGGTTTTTGCTTTTGTAAAAGTCAACGGCGTTGGCTTCCATTATTTTGTTTTAAATATCATTCAAACATTTAAAAAGCCGGCTTTGCGCGTTTGGCATAGGCATTTGGATTCGCCTCTTTCCGTTTCTGCCGCAGCGGGCGGTTCAACGGCCGCCAGCGCAGTTCAACCGGCAGTTAAGCAGGCCTTAAACCGTTCCCGCCTTTCGGATTTGGCTTTGTTAATCGATACCGGCGGGCTTTACCGGGGCGAACAGGCGCCGCGCGATTATTCTTTTAAACAGTAATTTATTATGGCTAATAAATCGGCAGCTAACAAAATACCGTCCACCCAGCAGTTTTTGGATATTGCCGAAATCAAGGACGACGTGGTGGTGATGCGCGACAGCACCGTGCGGGCGGTTTTGCTGGTTTCTTCCATTAACTTTGCTTTAAAAGGCGACGATGAGCAGCAGGCCATTATCCAGGCCTATGTGAGTTTTTTAAATTCCTTATCTTTCCCTTTGCAGATTGTGATCCAGTCCAGAAATTTAAGGATCGATAATTATCTGGCCAAGCTCGCCAATTTGGAAAAAGAGCAGCAAAACGAACTTTTAAGGATGCAGATTGCCGATTACCGCTCCTTTTTGAATGAACTTTTGGAAATGGGCCAGATTATGACCAAGAAGTTTTACGTGATTGTGCCTTACAGCGAGCTGAAGCACGAAAAAAAGAAATTCTGGCAGATGTTTTTGGACGTTTTTTACCTGGCCCGGCTGGTTTCTTTGAGCCAGAAAAGATTTTTGCACCATAAGGACGAGCTCTATAAGCGGGTTAGCTACGTGATGTCCGGGCTTTCTTCGATCGGCCTTAAAGCCGCGCCTTTGGACACCCAGAGCTTGATTGAGCTTTACTATAATACCTATAATCTCGCCTCGGCGGACGCGGAAAAATTAACGGATCTTAATAAATTAAGAATGGAATAATCAGTATGGCTTTTAAACCGGATCAAATGGAAAATTTAAAAGCGGCCAAAGGCGCCCCGGGCAAAGAAAAAATTTCTTCGGCCGAAGCCAGGGCCTTGCTGGAAGCGGAAAAGGTCTATCGCGCCGGCGTTACTTCGGTCAAGGATTTAATCGCTCCCTCCAGCATGCGCGTGGAACCGCGGGCGGTGGAACTTAACGGCCAGTTTTTAACCACCCTCTTCGCCATCAATTATCCCCGCTACATCAACGTGGGCTGGTTTTCGCCGATCATCAATTACAATTCGCCCTTGGACATTTCCATGTTTTTTTACCAGTTGCCGAGCGAAGTTATTTTAAAGCAGTTAAAAAACAAAGTGGGCTCCTTGGAAGCCCAGCTGATGGCCGATGCCGAAAAAGGCGCGCCCCGCGATCCGGTTCGGGAAACGGCTTTAAAGGATATCGAAGTGTTGCGCGACGATTTAACCCAGGGCACGGAAAAGTTTTTCCAGTTTGCTTTGTATGTTACGGTTTATTCTAAAACCAAGGAAGAGCTGGAACTATTAGTGGAAAAAGTGGAATCGCTCTTCGGCTCAAAATTGGTTTATTCCAAGCGGGCCTTATACCAAGCCGAGCAGGGCTTTAATTCTTCTTTGCCCTTATGCAATGACGAGCTGCAGATTTCCTTTAATATGAATTCTTCGCCGGTGGCTTCTTCTTTCCCTTTTATTTCTTCGGAATTAACTTCGGATGACGGCATTTTATACGGCATCAACCGGCACAATAACAGTTTGATCATTTTTGACCGTTTTTCTCTGCAAAATCCCAATTCGGTGGTTTTTGCCACTTCGGGCGCCGGCAAAAGCTACGCCATTAAGCTGGAAGTTTTGCGCAGCTTAATGCTGGGCACTGAAGTGATGATTATTGATCCGGAAAACGAATATAAATATTTGGCCGAAGCCGTGGGCGGGGCTTACATCAATATTTCGCTTAACAGCGCCACCAAGCTTAATCCTTTTGATTTGCCCAAAGGCATCGGCGAAGATACCAAGCCGGCCGATATTATCAGAAGCGCCGTGATTACTTTAAAGGGCTTGGTTCGGCTGATGCTGGGCGAACTTACCCATCAGGAAGATTCTTTAGTGGATCAGGCTTTGCTGCAAACCTATGCCAAAAAAGACATTACCGCGGACAGTGATTTAAGCGCTATTGAGCCGCCTTTAATGAGGGATTTTGAAGAAGTGCTGGCCAGTTTGCAGGGCGGCGATTCCCTGGTTTTACGGCTTAAAAAATACACCGAAGGCACCTTTGCCGGCTTGTTCAATAGCCCCACCAACATTGACGTTAAAAATCAGCTGATCTGCTTTTCGGTCAGGGATTTGGAAGACGAACTTAAGCCCATTGCCATTTACACCATTGTTAATTACATTTGGAATACCGTAAGATCGGAACTTAAAAAAAGGATTTTAGTGATTGACGAGGCCTGGTGGCTGATGCAGCGCGAAGACAGCGCCAAATTCATTTTTGCTTTGGTAAAAAGATGCCGCAAATATTATTTGGGCGTTACCACCATTACCCAGGACGTGAACGACTTTTTAACTTCGCCTTACGGCAAGGCCATTGTGACCAATTCTGCGCTCCAGTTATTGTTAAAGCAGTCGCCGGCTTCCATTGAAATGATCAAGGACACTTTCATGCTTACCGAGGGCGAAAAATATCTGTTATTGGAAGGCAACGTGGGCGAGGGGATTTTCTTTGCCGGCGACAAGCACGTGGCCATTTTGGTTAAGGCCTCCTATACCGAAGACCAGATTATTACTTCCGATCCCAGGCAGCTCTTGGAAATTGAAGCGGCTAAAAAGGATTTTGAAGCGAGTATGGATAAAAGTTAATAGTTAGAAGATTTTTTAATAGAGTAATAAGAGCCGTTTTGGCTCATTAGTTGTCATTCCGAGCTTGTCGAGGAATCCCGTTATAAAGCGAATGTTCTAAAAATTTCGGGATCCTTCGGCAAGCTCAGGATGACAGCGCTTAATGAGCCAAAACGGCTGCCAGCCAATAAATACATTTTAATTTAAACCCTATGCTTTCAAAAAAATCAATTATCATTTTAGTGATTATTCTGCTGGTTATTTTGGGCTTGGCCGTGGCCTTGATGCTTTTTGATAAATCGTTTTTTTCTTTAAAACCCGCCGCGCCCCAAACCAATGCCAATCAGCAGGCAAATGTGCCCGCGCCGCAAAAAGGCGCGGCCGCGGAAACGCCTACGGTAAAGCTATCGCCCACCGAACAGCTGATTTACGCCACTGCCCGCAATTTTGCCGAACGTTATGGCAGTTTTTCCACCGATAGCCGTTTTACCAATTTAACCGAAGTCCAGTTGCTGGCTACGCCCGCTTTTAAAAAGGTTTTGGCCGGCCAAATCGGCTCCAGCGCCCCGAGCAAGGAATTTTACGGCGTTTCTTCCAGGGCTTTAAAAGTAAATATCACTAATTTGGATGAAAGCGGCGGTAAAGCCGAAGTTACGGTCAGTTTGCAGCGCGAAGAATCCAAAACCGGGCAGAATAATTTTGTGTTTAACCAGGATTTAAAATTAACCCTGACAAAAGTTGGTGAGGCCTGGCTGGTTAACAGTGCCGTTTGGCAGGGACAGTAAAGGCCGTTTTGGCTTTTTTTGTGTCATTCCGAGCCTGTCGAGGAATCCCGCTATAAAGCGGATGTTCTAAAAATTTCAGGATCCTTCGGCAAGCTCAGGATGACAAAAAGCCAAAACGGCCTGACAATTAATCAACACTATGGCAGAATCAGCAGGACAGAAAAAAAGTTTAGATCCGGCAGTGGAAGCGGAATTGGGGCGCTTGCTGGGTGAGGCGAAAAAAATCAAGCGGGCCAAGAATCCCTCGCCAAAAGTTTCAGCGCGTCTGAATTGGTCGCAAGATCTGCCGGTTAAGGCCAAAGCTAAAAATCCAGTTGTACCTGAAAATCGCCCTTTGCCAGGCCAGCTGCCCGGGCCACAGCCAACCGAACAGCCCAAGCCGGAAGAACAGCCAACGCCAACAGGGGGAACACCGGCCGGAGGCAGTAAAGAGCCATCATTAACCAATCAGTTAAGGGATTCCTTGGGCCAAGGCGAAAAAACCAATAATTTATTAACCAATTTCGGCAATAGAGCGGATCAAATTTTAAAAAGCCGAGGCATTGATCCTTCACAAGACAGTTATTTCAGCGAAGCGGCCCAAGGGCTGAAAACGGCGGTGACTTCGGGTAATAAGCTGAAGGTTTTAACCGAAGCGGCCAAACTGGGTTTTAGCTTAAGGCGGGGCATAGCCGAGGGTAGCTTTAGTGCCTTTATCGTAGTGATTATTCTAGCGGTGATAAAGGATTTATGGGACATTTTGGATCCTAGCAGTATCACGGGCGATATCGTTAATGTATTTATCAGCGTAGCCCTGTTTATCGTCGTGTCTTTTCAGGGCACCTGGTTTAAGCGCTGGCTGGTAAAAAAGTTTTTAGGCAAGTATATTATGGGTATGCTGGCCGAGTTTATTCCCGGGGTGGCTATTTTTCCCACTTATACCATTATGGTGCTCTTGGTAAGATGGCAGAACCGCAAAGAAATTAAAAAATACCAGGAAGCGTTGGAAGAACTGGAATTGGAAATGAAAAAATTACAATAAGCTTATATAAAGAAATATATGAACGAAAAACTAAAAAGAATCATTATTATTTCCCTGTTTGTTTTATTCGTAATCGGCGCCGTTTATTTGCTGTATTATTTCTTTTTTAAGCAGCCCACTACCGCTTTGCCTGCCTTTAATCAAAATCAAAACGGAGCTATCGGGCAATTGCCCAGTACCGGCATGGGCAATGTTAATCGGGTCGGCAATATCAATGCCAATGCCGGCTTGCCCACGGTTAACCAGATTCCCGAAGGCACGGTTGTTTCCGCAACCGCTCAAGGCGGTTATACCCAGGTTAACCGGGTAACGGACGGTTTAATTACCGCGCCGGCGATTGGCGCTGGCGGCAGCGTTGATTATTTTAATTCCGCCGAAGGCCGGTTTTACAGGCAAAACGCCGATGGCACGGTTTCCCAGCTTACCAGCCAAAGGTTTTACAATGTTAGCAAAGTTACCTGGTCGCCCAATGCCGCTAGCGCGATTTTGGAATATCCGGACGGTTCCAATATTTTATATGATTTTTCCAAAAACAAGCAGTACACTCTGCCCAAGGAAATGCAGAGTTTCGCCTTTTCCAAGGCGGGCGGGGAAATTGCCGCGGCCGCCATCGGCCCCAGAGATGAGAATAATTGGATTGTCACAAGCAATCCCGACGGTTCCAATATCCAGTTCGTGGAACGTTTGGGCGCTAACGCGGCGGACGTGGATATTAACTGGTCGCCCAATGGCCAGGTGGTGGCAATGTTTAGGCAAAATATCAGCGCCGATAACCAGGAGATAATTTTTATCGGCCGGAACGAGGAAAATTTCAAGTCCTTAATTACCAATGGCCGGGGTTTTGAAGGCAAATGGACGGCGGCGGGCGATAAGCTGCTTTACAGCGTTTATAACAGCGACGATTTAAAACCCAAACTCTGGCTCACCAGCGCTTCGGGCGATAATATCGGCTTAAACAATATTAGTTTGGGTCTTGCCACTTGGTCCAGCAAATGCGTGATGAGCGCCGATAATACTTCGGCTTACTGCGGCGTGCCGCAGGATCTGCCTTTTGGCAGCGGCTTGTATCCGGAGCTGGCCAAAGACAATCCCGATTTGATTTACAAGATCAATTTAACCACTGCCCAGGTTTCGCTTTTAGCCCAGCCCGTGGGCGACCAGAATATTTATTCCGTTAAACAGATGCTTTTGTCGCCGGATGAAAAAACCCTGTATTGGCAGGATGCCATTACCGGCAAGATGTTTGATATTAAGTTATGAATTTCTAATTTGAAAATTTAATGAAAAGCGATTATGAAAAAAGAATATATAGTTTATTTAATGATGAATAATAGGAATTCAGTTATTTACACCGGCATTACTAATAATTTAGATAAAAGAGTAATAGAACATCAGCAGAAAATTAATCCCCAAAGTTTTACGGCAAAGTATAATGTTAATAAACTTGTTTATTATGAAATGTTTAATTATGTGCATGATGCAATAAATAGAGAAAAGCAAATAAAGGGTTGGCGACGAGAGAAAAAATTACAGTTAATTAGAATAATTAATCCTAAATTAGAAGATCTTTCAATAGAATAACCAAAAGGCCGCTTTGGCTTTTCCTGTGTCATCCTGAGCTTGCCGAAGGATCCCGAAGTTTTTAGAACATCCGCTTTATAGCGGGATTCCTCGGCAGGCTCGGAATGACAATTAAAAAGCCAAAGCGGCCCATTAAAGGTATGTCTGAATTTAAGTTGAGCGCCAAACAGGAAAATTTATTTATCAGGATTTTATTGATTATATTTTTTGTTTTTATTTTCTTGATTATTTTGCGTTATTTTTTAGGGGTTAAGGCGTTAAAAGAAAGCCAGCAGAATTTGGAGGCCTTTAAGAAAATTTTAAACCAAAGCGCCCAGCCTACGCTTACAGCTCCCATTGCCCGCACGACCGATCCCAGATTGGGTTCGGCCGCATCCGCTAATATGATCGTGGTTTTTTCCGATTTTCAATGCCCTTATTGCGCCGATTTAATGGGCACTTTAACCCAGCTGATAGCAAAATATCCCGATAAGATTTTGCTGATTTGGAAGGACTTTGTTAATCAAGACCATCCGGAGGCGGAAAACGCGGCCATTGCCGCCAGATGCGCCCAGCTGCAGGGCAAGTTTTGGGAATATCACGGTTATTTATACGCCAATCAGGCCGATTTGGGCAAAGATTTATATCCGCAAATTGCCGGCAAAATCGGTTTGGATGAAAATAAGTTTAATCAGTGTTACAATAACCAGGAGACCTTGCCTTTGGTGAATGACGAATTTCAGGAAGGCCAGGCCCTGGGCTTGGACGGCACGCCCTATTTGTTTGTTAACGGAAAAGGTATTAGCGGAGCCGTTAATTTAGAAACATTGGAAAAGTTGATTAAATAATTAATTGTGTCATTCTGGAGCCCCGAAGGGGCGATAGAATCTCTATTGTAAATTTTTAAACAATATATTATGAAATTCTCATCGGTTTTAAAAAAAAGTTTAATAGTTTTTATTTTTGTTTATTTATTGTTAGGATTTTTACCCTTAGCCGGCCTGGCGCAAAGTCTTACTCCCGATGTTAATGGTTGTTGTGTTTGCACAATGGCACTTACAATGAAGCTTACCTGTGAAAGATATGTAACTAAAAGTGAGTGTGAAAGTAAAAGTTCTTCTATATATGTTGGAGAGGGTAAAAGTAATGATAGGATTTGCGTTATAGGTTCTTGTTATTATAAAGAATGTCCTCAAATAAAAAGAACTGAAGCTAAACCAAATCCATTGCCTGCTCTTAAAACTTTTACGCCAAATGTGCCTATTCCTGGTTTTACCAATATGGGCATAGACAATGGCTTGTTGGCTAGGTATATCCAAGCGTTATATAAATTTTTTGTGGGCATTGCCGGCATTTTGGCCGTAATTATGATCGCTTTCGGCGGCTTGCAGTGGCTGTTTTCCGGCGGCAGTTCGGATAAAATTTCCAAAGCCAAGGAAACCATTATCGGCGCGGTCATGGGCTTGATTTTGGCCTTGGGCTCGTATTTGATTTTATATACCATCAATCCCAATTTAACCAGCTTTAAGCCGTTAGATGTTAAGCCTTTGGGCCAGGCCCAGGTTAGCAATTTTTGCGCTTTAGACGCGTCGGTGGTTGACGATACCGGCCAAATAACTTTAGGAAAATATCTTAAATGCGGACAAAAAGCCAAGTTATCAAGCAATAACGACCCTTGCCTTGGCAGCGGCTGTCCGGACGAAAACAATGGCGCAGTTTGTTATTATAATCAAGGCATGAATGAAGCGGCTTGCTTAAAGTGCGGTGACGTAGACGATGGAAAATTATCATTATATAATATACCAAAAACCGATGACGGTTGCGCTATTTTTAATCCAACGGTTCAATCTACGAACCACATCCAGCTTTGCGAGTATAGTACTAAGAACGGAGGATGCTTTTTAGCTGATGTTGATTGTAATAATAGTACTTCATGCAGTTATTATAATGATGTTGAAAATGGCGCTGGACTTAGTTTAAAAGAAGCACTTGCCGGTGTTATTATCGGTAGCATTATTCCTAGTGGCGGTATGATTTATGGATTAACCGTGGATCAATCGGATGCAGTAATGCATTTAAATAGGATTTGTACACAGAATATTCAGGGCAGCTATAGTAGAACTGGTATTTGTGATATACCTGGGCTATCGGAGTTTAGGGCCTGTTATATGGAGGGAGGTTCTTGTAGTGATAGACCTTATAATTATACTGGTGGAGGACAAGCGGAAATTTTAGCGGGCTGGAGTTATGACTTTGGTATTGAAGCGCAAAAAGACGATGCCTCCCCGGATCTTATTGTCTTGTTAAATTGTTTAAGGGCTAGCCTGAATCGGTCCGAAGCAACAGCGGGGCATAAAATCGGCAGAATTTCTTCCATCAGCAATGAGAATCATATTGGGCATTTAGATGTTTGCCAGGCAGCGGCAGGTCGGCCTGCTGATTGTCATCATGGGGTAAACTCCTGCCATTATGGCGGCACATCTGGCGATGGTAAATCCCATGCCGTTGATATTGGCGATGAAACAAATAGTTTGTATATTAATCTAGCTATAACTTCCTGTATCGGGTATATAGGATATCATGGGCTTGAAAATAATGCTCCGCCGGATCAAGGTCAGCATTTCCACATTAGTTCAGCCAGTTGCCAGCAAAACAATTAATTTGTCATTTTTTTATATTTACTTACCCCGCATTGCTTTTATTCACTTTGCCATCTTTCTGATTATTTTATAGGATAGGAATAATTAAACAGGGTCATCCTCCTCCGCTAAAGCTTCGGAGGATTTAATCCTGTTTTTTATTATTTATGAAATTTAAATTGGAAATTTACCATCGCCAATCCATACGGTTGCCCGAATACGATTATTCGCAACCCGGGTATTATTTTATTACCGTTTGTTGTTATAAAAAACAATATTTTTTCGGGGACATAAAAAATCAAAAAATGTTATTATCGCCGATCGGTGAAATTGCCGAACAATGTTGGTTGGAAATACCAAAACATTTTCATGATGTTAAATTGGATAAATATGTAATTATGCCGAATCATATGCATGGTTTAATTAAAATCGTTAATAATCGGCAAAATGTAATGGCGCGTGACGTAGCACAACATGTTGTGCCCCTACGTCACATAAACCAACCGTCACAAAATAAATTCCAACACATTATTCCCCAATCATTGGGTGTAATAATACGCGGATATAAATCAATTGTTACCAAATTGTATCGCCAAAATAACGTTGAATATCGCATTTGGCAACGGAATTATTACGAACGCGTTATCCGCGACCAATCAGAATTAAACCGCATCCGCGGATATATCAAAAACAATCCGGCCAATTGGCAGGATGATCGGAATAATTTGGAAATAACGCATAGGCGGGATTGCTTTTTAAATTAATAAGTAATATTATAAAATATATGGAAACAACAAAAATCGTCTTATTTAAAGGTAGACAGGTTCGGAAAACTATTTATAACAACGAATGGTGGTTTTCGGTTGTAGATGCGTGTGAAGCCCTTACGGATAGCGTTGATGCCGGAGCGTATTGGAGGAAATTAAAGCAAAGATTAACGGAAGAAGGAAGCGAGGTCGTGACATTTTGTCACGGACTGAAATTAGAGGCCTCTGACGGTAAAAAGTATGAGACCGACTGCGCCAATACCGAGGGTATTTTTCGCATTATTCAATCAATTCCTTCGCCTAAAGCCGAGCCATTCAAGCGCTGGCTGGCTAAAGTCGGCTATGAGCGGGTTCAGGAAATAGAAGATCCGGAATTAGCTACCAAACGAACTAGAATGTTGTATAAGCTTAAGGGTTATAGCGATGGCTGGATAGAAAAACGAATGCGTGGCATTGCCATACGCGAAGAGTTAACCGATGAATGGCAAAAAAGAGGCGCGCGTGAAAAAAAGGATTATGAGATTTTAACGGCGGAAATTTCCAAAGCCACTTTTGGTATCACGCCCAGCCAGTATAAAAAACTAAAAGGTTTGCGTAGAGAAAATTTGCGCGATCATATGGATGATTTTGAATTGATTTTTAACATGCTGGGCGAACGCGCTACCGCGGAAATTCACCGGACCGAAAATTCCACAGGTATGCCAAAATTAAAATCCGACGCCAAAGCAGGAGGCGATATTGCCGGCGGGGCCAGAAGAAAACTGGAAAAACGGCTTAATCGCTCCATTGTAGTAAAGAAAAATTTTCTTAAGGAACCAGAGAATGAGGTTGGAAAGAAATTAAAATAAATTATATGAATAACACCATGTTCGTCTGTTCCAAATGCGATGCCCAATACCCCAAATGGTCCGGGCGTTGTTTGGAATGCGGTTCTTGGGGAACCCTGATTGAAGAAATAAAAAATAAACCTCAATCAACCCGCCTATCGGCAAAAAAATCACAAATTTCAAGCTCCAAGGCTTCAAAGGAAATCGTGGAATTGTCGCGAGGAATTAATAATGCCCAGCGGGTAACCAGATTGCAAACCGGTTTTGCCGAATTTGATAAAGTGCTGGGCGGGGGAATTACGCCGGGCAGCTTAATTTTATTAGGCGGAGATCCTGGCGTGGGCAAATCAACATTGGCTTTGCAGATTGCCGGAAGTTTTAATAGTGACGTTCTTTACGTTTCAGCGGAAGAATCCGCTGATCAGGTTTTAGAAAGGTTTAATAGATTGAATAAAATCCGCCGTAGCTTTAGCGGAGGCGGAAAGTTTTTAAACGAGGATAATTTGGAAACCATTATCGCCACCATTGTAGAGGAACAGCCGAAATTGGTGGTAATAGATTCCATTCAAACGGTTTATACAGAGGAAATAAAAAATACCACGGGCAATATCAACCAGATCAAGGCCTGTACCGCTAAGCTTTTGGGTTTGGTCAAACAAATTCAAGCGGCGATTATCATTATCGGCCACGTTACCAAGGAAGGCGATTTGGCCGGCCCTAAAACCATGGAGCACTTGGTGGATACGGTTTTGTATTTGGAAGGCGATAAATACAAGCAGTACCGCATTTTAAGGGCGGCCAAGAACCGTTTTGGCCCAACGGACGAAGTGGCGATTTTGGAAATGGCTCCGAACGGGTTGGTGCCGGTAATCAATCCTTCAAAGATTTTCTTGGCCGAAAGCCACAAGGGCCCGGGTTCGGTAATTTGCGCTGTGGCCGAGGGCAGCCAGGTATTTTTAGTGGAAGTGCAGGCTTTGGTTTCCAAAACCAGTTTCGGTTATCCCAAGCGTTCGGCTTCGGGCTTTGACCAAAGGCGTTTGGAACTGCTGGCCACCGTTTTAATTAAAAAAGCCGGGGTTAATCTGGCCAACTTTGATATTTATCTTAATATTGCCGGCGGCCTAACTTTGCGCGAGCCGGCTTTGGATTTGGCGGTGTGTTCAAGCATTATTTCCGCTTATTACGATAAAACTTTTCCGGAACAAACCGTAATTTTTGGGGAAGTGGGTTTGGCCGGTGAAGCCCGGGGCGTGGCTAAAACCAAAGAACGGGTTAAAGAAGCGCTAAAACTGGGATTTAAAAAAATTATTCTGCCTTATTTCGACGGCACCGGCGCCGGCTTGTTAAAAATCAAGGAAATCAAGGAACTCATAAAATTTTTAGGATAATCATTCCGGATGAACCCGGTTTTCCGTTTTGTATTTTTCCAAAATCTCGGGAAATTCCCGGATAATGGTTTGCAGCGCCTGTTTTGTTTGTTCGATTAATTTTAGATCGCCTAAAGAAGCGATTTTTAATCCGGAGCCGAAGCCGGATTGCAGGGTGCCGGTTAAATTGCCCATGCCTCGGGCGCGCAAATCCTCTTCGGCCAGCTTTAAGCCGTCATAGCAGTTAGCCAGCGTGTTTAACCGCTGGTCGGTTTTAGCCGAAGATCCTTCCGTAAACAGCAGGCAATACGATTGATAATTGGCGCGGTTAACCCTGCCCCTGAATTGATGCAGTTGGGATAGGCCAAAACGCTGGGCCGATTCAATAATCATAATATTGGCGTTGGGCACGTTTACACCCACTTCCACCACCGAGGTGGCTACCAAAATATCGGTTTTGCCCGAGGCAAAATCGGCCATGGCCTTGTTTTTTTCTTTGGGTTTTAACTTGCCGTGCAGCAAGCCCAGTTTAAGCTGTGGAAATATTTCTTCAGCTAATTTTTGGTATTCTTCGGTAGCCGCTTTTACGCCCAATTTATCCGATTCGGAAATAATCGGACAAATTACAAAGCCCTGCCGGCCCGAGGCAATTTGTTTTAGAACGAATTCGTAGGCCAGTTCGCGGTTTTTTGGTTCCACCAGGCGGGTAATGGGCGTTTTACGGCCCGGCGGCAGTTCGTTAATTAAGGAAATATCCAAGTCGCCGTAAACGGTTAAGGCTAGAGTGCGCGGAATGGGCGTGGCCGTCATGGATAAGAGGTGCGGCGCCGATTTATTTGGCCCGGATTTTTCCCTTAAGGCCTGGCGTTGTTCCACCCCAAAGCGGTGCTGTTCGTCTATTACTACTAATCCCAGATTTTTAAATTCTACCTCTTTTTGGATGATGGCCTGGGTGCCGATAATCAAATCAATTTCGCCCAAACCGATGGAGGCTACTAATTGTTTTTTGGTTAAACCGGACGGTTCCAAATCCGCCGTATTGTAAACTTGCTTTTGGCTGGAGGTAAGCAGGGCCACGTTGCAATTCAAAGGTTTTAATAGTTCTTTTAAAGATTTAAAATGCTGGGCTGCCAAAATTTCCGTGGGCGTAAATAAAGCGGCTTGCGAGGAGTTTAAAACGCAGTTTAAAATGGCCAGGGCCGCTACCGCCGTTTTGCCGCTTCCCACATCGCCGGCCAAGAGCCGGTTCATGGCTTGGGGTTTTTCCATATCCTGCAAAATTTGCCAGGCCGCTTTTTTTTGGGCAGCGGTTAAGGTAAAGCCCAAGCCGGCTACCAGTTCTTTGGTTTTTTCTTCGTTGAATTTTAAGGGCTGGGCCGTGTAAGCGGCCAAATCTTTTTTAATCAAATAGTTTTGCAATTGCAATTCCAATAGTTCGTCAAATTGCAAGCGGGCTCTGGCTGAATTTAAAGCCGTTTGATTTTTAGGGAAGTGAATGTTTGCCAGGGCCTCGGTCAGGCCGATTAAATCGTAGCCCTGTTTAATTTTAGCCGGCAGGCGGTCCGCCACTTCAGCCACCGCGTTTAAGGCCTGCTTAATTAAAAAGCGAATCTGTTTTTGGCTGATGCCCTCGGTTAAGGGGTAAATCGGCACCAAGCGGGCGGTGTGCGTGGTATTGGACGAGACCTTTTCATAGCTGGGATTTTGAAAGCTTAAAGCGAACAGATTGCCTTCAACTTTGCCGGAAAAATAAACTTCGTCGCCGTTGGTTAAGGTTTTGGCGATAAACGGCTGCCTGAACCAAATTGCTTTAACCGAGCCGGTCTCGTCGGTTAACAGGCACTCGGTAATCATCATCCGTTTTCGGGGCGAGCGCTTATTGGCCAAGAGCTCGATTTTGCCTTTGGCCGTGGCAATATCGCCGGGATGCAAATCGGCAATATTTTTAACCTGGCTGAAATCGTCGTAGCGGAAAGGGAAATAGTAGATTAAATCCAAAACGTTAAAAACCCCGAGGCTGCTTTTTAAGCGCCCGGCTGTGGTTTTACCCACTTTGGTCAGCTGTTCTACGGGGGTGGCTAGGGATAGCATATGCCTATTTTAACATTTCTTAGGCAAATAAAAAACGCCTAAATTATAGGCGATTTAACTGGTGCCGATCCACCTTCGCCTCTTTAAGGCTTCGGCGCATCATTTCCTTTTTGTTTTATTTTAGAATAATAATCCGCCGAAGCTCGCTTTAGCGAGCGTAGGAGGATGGTGCCGAAGGAGAGAATCGAACTCTCATGAGCGTGAGCCCACACGATTTTGAGTCGTGCGCGTCTGCCAATTCCGCCACTTCGGCGCGTCCTACCTTGACAATTATACTAAAAATAATTCCTTTGTCAATATTAAACGCATTTAGTCATTTAAAAATCTAACCATGGCGAGTTTAATCAAGTCATCTAAAATCTTACTTTGCCGTGGCTCTGATTTTCTTCACTTTTTCGTCTATCGCTTGTTTTAATTTTACAGGATTTAAAGATAAATACAATT
>JAPLWM010000012.1 GCA_026396575.1 Candidatus Komeilibacteria bacterium | reverse complement strand
GTAGATAATATTCGATTTTCTGGCGCTCATAATGGCTTAACCTCAATGGATTAAACGATAATTGATTTGACATAGGCATCACTTTTATGATTACAGGGTAATTTTACCCTAAAGTGATGCAACCTGCCTTGAATTCGGGAACAGTATCAGGGGGTTGACAAAATCAAAATCTATTGTTAAGGTTAAACATTATTTGTTCGTTACACAAAAAAAGGATAATCATGCATCGGATTATTGTTCGAATCGCCAATGATGAAATACCCATTGGTGATAAGATTTATCTGCCCTGGGAGGAAGCTCAAGTGGTCCTGGTGGAATACCACAATGGACCAAATCGTTTGGCCATTCTCTACAGGCGCAAGGACGATCGGGTGGTCGTAGCTAAGGTTCTGCCAAGTATCAGATTGGGAGACCTGTGTTTTGAGGCTATCCGGCAGCAGTTGATTGGCTACCATCAGGGGCTGATTGACATCGGCATGCCGATTTCTACCGGCATCAAGTTTATTGAAGAGCCGCTCGGCGACTCTTTCGTCCAGCTTGAAGATTATGGCGGCCAAACGGTTTCGCAGGCCATTCAAGAGATGTCTTTCCACGAAGCCAAGCCCATCCTTTGGGCCTTGCTCAGGGATTGCATTTCCCCGTTGTTTCGGGCTATCCGCAAGGACGACGATTCGTCCATGCTATACATTGGTCTGGACGCGGCCTTGCGCAACTTCGTTTTCTTCGGAGGCGTTTCCATTACCATTCGGATGATTGATCTGTTTCCGCCCAAGCTTTGGTCAGCTGAAAGCGGTTACACGCTGGAAAAGCCGGAACCAACGGATGAAACCGTCAAAAATCTGGGAATCCAAAGGCATTTTGATCTGGGCGTTATGGTATTCACTCTTTGGACGCACATCGTTCGAGCTAATCCTATTTTAGGCCTGCCGGCGATAGTGTTGATTAAGAGTTTTCTTAGTGAGTATGATCAGCAGGCCCTGATCAGGCGAATCGAGGATCTGATTGGTAGTATCCAGCCGGGTTTGAAGGATCTTCAATCGATTCACGAGACGCTTAAGTCATTTGATTTCCACGGCTATCATGGTTTGCGGGCGATTGCTTGCCTGGTGGCCGCATCCAGAAGAGATTCCCGCATTCTTTTGGAAAGATTCTTCAAGAAGACCCACTTTCAGTCCCGTCCCTTGACCTTGGCAGAAATTGAGGAAGCTAAGGGTTTAATCCTTGAGATTGCCCAGCTCCCCAAACGTTAATGCCCGAGTCACAAATAAAGAGAGAGCTAACTTTTCAAGTATGCTCCCTCTTTTTTTATCCGATTATTTTTTAGCGATTTTTTGCTGGAGTTTTAAGTATTTTCGGTCAATAAATTTAGTATTGCCCAAGATGGTTTTAAGATAATCAAAGTATTTTTTTGTCGGCAGCATGGTAGCCCGGTTAAATAAAGAAGTATCCAGTTTTTCCCTGCCTTTTAGATTATTTAAAGATACGGTTCTAATGGTAAATTTGCCGTTTTTTCTGATAATTACGGGGATTTTACCGAATTGATTCTGTTTGATTAATTTAATTCCAGCTTGGCCTAATTTTTCGCCCAGATCCCAATCCAGTTTGATGGGCATACCGCTTTGGACAAAATTCATGGGAATAATAATCCTAACGGAAAGCCCCAGATTATTTTCGATTTTTTTCTTTAAGTTTAAGCTGATGAATTCCTGGCGTTTGTTGCCAAAGCCATCAAACTGGGTATCCAATAATCCCTTAATGCCTTTAATGCGCGCTTCTTTGGACAGGGCGATCACGCAATAATTGCCGTTGGCTTCGTATTTTTGCTTGATAATTTTTAAAATGTCTTTTAAATTAAATTTCCATTCCGGTGGAATAACTATGTCGGCTCCGCCCAGGGCCGCCGACGCGGTTAAAAAGCCGCTTTGGGCGCCATAGGTTTCAATGATAAAAACCCGGCTTAAGGTATAAGCGGAATCTTCCTTGGTTTCGGCGGTTAATTGAGCTGTGTTATAGGCGGCCGAAGGAAAACCGGGGCAAAAATAAGTTTGCGGCAGGTCGTTATCTACGGTTTTGGGTAAACCGATAATTGGAATTTTTTCCTGCTGATAAAGTTTGGCGGCGGCTTTTAGGGTATCGTCGCCGCCAATGGCCATAATGCCGTCTATTTTATATTTGGCTATTTTTTCTCGTATCAATTCTAAGCCGTTTTGCACCTTAAAAGGATTGGTCCGGGAAGAGCGCAAAAAATCGCCGCCGTGGTTTTTAAGGGAGGAAATGTCCAATTTGGTCAAATCGACAATCCGGCCGTTTTGAGCGAGCGAGATCCAGCCGGAAACTCCGCCCAAGATGCGCCAATGATATTTTCGGGCCGCTAAAATTGCACCGTAAAGAGTGGCGTTTAAAGCCGGGGCCAAGCCGCCGCCGGTTAAAAGTAGAATGGTTTTTTGTTTAGCCATAGTTCGGTATAAGTATAGTTTTATTATAAGAAAAAGTCAAATTAATTAAATTTAATATGACAAAATATATTTAATATTTTCTTTAATATTAGCCAAAATATTAAGTTATCCACAAAAAGTGTAGAAAAAAAATTGACAATGTTGCCAAAGGCGCGTAAAATAAATTCATTATCAAAAAAAGCCATGGAAACAATCCCTATTTTAAAACAACTGGGCCTGTCGGACAAGGAAATTAAAGTTTACTTAGCTTTAATTGCCAATGGTCCTTCTTCGGTCAGGTCATTGGCTCTGGCCAGTAAAATAAACCGCGGCACAACTTATGATATTTTAAAGTCGTTGAAAGAAAACGGCTTGGTCAGCTATTATCATAAAGCCACCAAGCAATTTTTTGCAGCCGAAGATCCGGCTGCCTTAAATAAGGCCTTGGAGCAAAAAATGGCCAAACTAACGGAGGTCAAAAAAAATTTAAGCCAAGTGATCCCCGAGCTTAAATCGTTGTTTGATCGGTCCGGCGACAAGCCGGTAGTTAAATATTACGAAGGCGGAGCGGGTGTTAAAACAGTTTTAACCGATGTTTTAGAAACCAGTAATCGTTCGGTTGAAAAATTGTATTATGTTTTTTCCTCCTCGGCCATTAGGGATTATTTGTATAAGGCCTTTCCCTCTTTTACCAAAGAGCGGATTAAATTGGGGCTTAAAGTTAAAGTGATTGCCCTGGGGCACGAAGGCACGCCAGCCGAATTATCGGAAAAAAGGGTTTTGCCAGGCAAAGAAAGTTCCCCGACCTATATTTTAATTTATCCCGGCAAGGTCGCCATGATTTCAGTTAATTCCGCCAAACAGCCCTTGGGTTTGATTATCGAAGATCCGGCCTTGTCCCAAACTCAATTGCAATTGTTTAATTTTATTTGGCAATCGTTATAAATAATTTTTAATTTTTATGTGCGGCATTATCGGTTACATCGGTTTAAAACCAAGCTTGCCTATTTTAATGGACGGCTTAAAGCGCATGGAATACCGCGGTTACGACAGCGCCGGCATTGCCGTGATTGAAAACGGCCAGTTGAAAACCGTAAAAAAATCCGGTAAGCTGGATGCCTTGCAAGCCGCACTGGCCAATCAATCATTCTCTTCCGTTATCGGCCTTGGCCATATTCGCTGGGCCACCCACGGCGCTCCCACCGATTTAAACGCCCATCCCCATAGTGATTGCACCGGGAAAATCGCCATTGTCCATAATGGCATTATTGAAAATTTAGCCGAATTAAAAGCCGAATTAAAAGCGGAGGGCCATGAGCTGAAAACGGCCACCGACAGCGAAGTTTTTGCCCATTTAATAGAAAAATATTACAACGGCCATAATTTAAGCGAAGCGGTTTTACAGGCCTTAACTAAAGTTAAAGGCGCTTACGGCTTGGCCGTAATTTCTTCAAGCGAGCCGGATAAAATTGTGGCCGCCCGCTTGGGCAGCCCTCTAATTTTAGGTATTTTGCCGCAAGACCAGCCCAATCAAGGCAATGGTTACGTTATCGCTTCCGATGCGGCGGCGATTTTGCCTTTTACCAAAGAAGTGGTTTATTTGGAAGATAACGATCTGGCGATAATTACCGGAGAGAACTACGAAATTATAGAAAAATCCGGCAAATGCAATAACCATCAAAAGCAGCATTTGGATTGGGATTTAACCGAAGCGGAAAAAGAGGGTTATCCGCATTTTATGCTCAAGGAAATAATGGAAGAGCCGAAAGTGGTGGCCGACAGCATGCGCGGCCGCTTGATTCCTGAACAGGGCAAGGTTAAGCTGGGCGGCTTAATTGATGTTTTGCCCCAATTAAAAAGCGCGCGGCGCATTATTTTTGTGGCTTGCGGCACGGCTCATTATGCCGGCCGGATCGGCGAGTACTTAATGGAAAGCCAGCTGGGCTTGCCGGCCGAAGTGGAATACGCTTCGGAGTTTCGGTACAACGAATCGGTTTTGGAGCCGGGCACGGTGGTTATCGCCATCAGCCAGTCGGGCGAAACCGCCGATACTTTGGCCGCCATCAGGCAGGCCAAAAAATTGGGCGCTTTGGTTTTGGGCATTGTTAATGTGGTCGGTTCCAGTATTGCCCGCGAAACCACTGCCGGCGTTTATAACCACGTGGGTCTGGAAATTTCCGTGGCTTCCACCAAAGCCTTTGTTTCCCAGTTGGTTATTTTGGTATTGTTAACCATTCTCCTGGGTCGCCAGCGCAATTTATCGGAAGATAAAGCCAAGGAAATAATCAGCGAACTGGAAAATCTGCCGGATAAAATCAAGCAGATTTTAGAACAGCGCGATATTATCGAGACGATCGCTAAAAAATACGCCCAGCGCAATAATATTATTTTCATCGGACGTAAAATCAATTATCCCATTGCCTTGGAAGGCGCTTTAAAATTAAAAGAAATATCCTATCTGCACGCCGAGGGTTATCCGGCCGGCGAACTTAAACACGGGCCTTTGGCTTTAATTGATGCCACTTGGCCGGTAGTGGCCATTGCGCCCCAGGACAGCGTTTATCAGAAGAATTTAAGCAATTTGCAGGAAGTTAAGGCCCGAGACGGCCAAATTATCGCCATTGCCACGGCCGGCGATGAAGCCATTAAAGAATTGGCTAAAGAAGTGATTTATCTTCCCAAAACTTTGGAAATCCTGTATCCTATCTTAGCCGTTATTCCTTTGCAATTATTGGCCTATTTTATCGCCAAAGAACGAGGCTGCCCTATTGATCAGCCGCGCAATTTAGCCAAAAGCGTAACCGTTGAATAATTAAATAATTCATTAAGCAGATGCGAGCCATAATTAAAAGAAAACCCGAGTTAAATAAGGAATGGTACAAAGGCGTGGAACTGGTTGATAAACCGGAGCCGCAAATTACCCAAGCGGGCGAAGTTAAAATAAAGGTTATCGCGGCCGCCATTTGCGGCACCGACGTTTCCATTTACAACGGCACGGAGGCCCTTAAAAATTCTTTGTCCGTTTTAAAAACGCCGGACGTAATTATCGGCCATGAGTTTTGCGGCCAACTAATTGAATTAGGGTCAGCCACTAAGCAGCATCTTGTTAAATTATTGTATGCTCGGCAATTCAACAATAAGGCAGTGCGGGAATTTTTAGCCCAGCACCAGCAGGCAACCTTGGCGGATAATCCGGCATTATTGCAATTTTTGCAGGAAAATTTTTACGTTTCCGCGGAAATGCATATTATCTGCCATCAGTGCCACCAATGCCGTTTGGGCGAAGGTTATGTTTGCCGCAATACCATTATCAAGGGCCTGCATCAGGATGGCGTTTTTGCTTCTTTTGTAGTAGTGCCGGTGGAAAATTTATTGTTATTCGCGCTTGGCGAGATTCCCCCGGAGATTATCGCTTTCATGGATGCCATCGGCAATGCCACCCACACCGTTCAATCGGTGGAAGTGAAAGGCAAGTCGGTTTTAGTTTTAGGTTTGGGCATCCAAGGTTTAATGGCCATTGCCGTGGCTAAAGCCATGGGCGCTGCTAAAATATTCGCTACCGGCGTTTCCCGACCCGATATCGGCATTACTCCGCAAGTGTTGGAAGAAGGCCGCTTTGCCTTGGCTAAAAAACTAGGCGCCGATTATTGCTTTGACACCGCTACTCCCGAGGGCAAAGCCGCCCTAAATGAGGCCATTTTAAAGGAAACTGATCAAACCGGCGTGGACGCGGTTTTGGAAATGTCCGGTTCCTACAAAGCGCTGGAAGATGGTTTTAATAATGTCAGGATGGGCGGCGTTATTTCGCTTTTAGGCCTGCCTTCCGGAACCATGGCCGTGGATTTTTCCAAAGATATTATTTTCAAGGGGCTAACCATAAAAGGCGTTATCGGCCGGCGATTTTTTTCCACTTGGGACTTGATGTTTGATTTGCTAACCCATGGCTTAAGCGAAATAATTTTAGCCAATAAAATTGTTACCCACGATTTGCCTTTGGCTCGCTTTGAAGAAGGCTTTGCGGCCTTAAATTCGGGTGAGGCCTTAAAAGTGCTGTTGCGTCCTTAATCAATAAATTTTATGTATTCTTCGGAATTTTTAACTTTAATTAACGGAGAGGTTAATTCTTTGCGTTCGCTGGGCAAGTATAAAAATGAAGCGGTTTTAACTTCGGCCCAGGGCCCTAAAGTTAATGTGGGCGGAAAAGAAGTTTTAATGTTTGCCGCCAATAATTATCTGGGCTTAGCTAATAATCCGGAAATTATTGAAGCCGGCAAAAAGGCCATGGATAAATTCGGTTTTGGCATGGCTTCGGTGCGGTTTATTTCCGGCACCACGGTTTTGCATCAGCAATTGGAAGCCAAATTGTCCAAATTTTTAGCTACCGAAGATACGATTTTATTTTCTTCCTGCTTTACGGCCAATGAAGCGTTTTTTGCCGCCATTATTCATCAAACGGTCGGTTCCGGCAGGCAGAGCGTTATTTACAGCGACGAACTTAACCACGCCAGCATCATTGACGGTTTAAGATTGGTAAAAAAAGAGCTGTTTGTAAAAAAAATCTACAAACATAACGATGTCGCGGGCTTAACCAAGCTTTTGGCCGAAGATAAAGATCGGAATTATTATTTAAAAATTATCGCTACCGACGGCGTATTCAGTATGGAAGGCGAGTTGGCCAAGTTGCCGGAACTGATTGAGCTGGGCCAGGAGTTTGAAGCTTTATTGTTCGTTGATGATTCCCATGGTTTGGGCGCTACCGGCTTATCGGGCAAGGGCTCGCCGGAACAATTGGGGGTTTTAGGCCAAATTGACGTGTTAAGCGGCACCTTGGGCAAGGCCTTTGGCGGTTCCGCCGGCGGTTATTTAAGCGGTAAAAAAAGCATGATTGATTTCTTGCGCCAAAAAGCCAGGCCTTATATTTTTTCCAATTCTCTGCCGCCGATGATTGTGGCCGGTTGTATAAGAGCCATTGAGTTGGTGGAACAGCATCCAGAATTGCTGGAAAAATTAAGGAGTAATACCCAATATTTCAGGGAAAAGTCAGTGGCTTTAGGTTATAAAATCATTCCCGGCTATCATCCGATTATTCCGGTTAAAATCGGCGAGGCGGCAATTACCCAAAAAATCAGCCAGGAACTGTTAAAGCGCGGGGTTTATATCGTGGGTTTGTGGTTTCCGGTAGTGGCCGAAGGCGATGCCAGATTGCGGGTGCAAATCAGCGCCGCCCATTCCCGGGAAGATTTGGATCAGGCCCTGAAAGTTTTAGAAGAAGTGGGCAGAGAATTTAGAGTTATCAGTTAACCATATGGCCAAAATCCGTTTTTTAGAAAAAAAAGATGCCGCCTCGGTAGCCGCTTTAATACCGCAATTAACCAAAAATATCGTTGAACCGGAAAATTTGGTTAGCCGATTGGAAAAATTAGCCGTTGGCAACAATTATCAATATTTCATAGCAGAATTGGACGGCAAGGTTGTCGGCTTGGCCGGTTTGGCTTGGTACGCGGTGCCTTCCAAGGGTTTAATCGGCTGGATTGAAGAAGTGGTGGTGGACCAAGCCGCTCGCGGACACGGTTTGGGCCGGGCTTTAATGGAAGAATTGGTAAATTTTTCTAAAATTAAAGGATGTAAGAAAATAAAATTAACTACCAATAATCCGATCGCTCAAAAATTATACCAAGATTTGGGTTTTATTGATGCGGAACAGAAATATCTTTGCAAAACATTGTAAAAATATATGGCCGAAGAAAATTTAAAGATAGTTTCCATTGGTTCGGGCGCCGGGCAGGCCGCCTTGCTTAGAGGTTTAAAACAGCGTCCGGTTAATTTAACCGCCGTTGTTTCCACTTCCGATAACGGCGGCCATAGCGGCAAGCTTAGGAAATTATTCAATATTCCCCAGGTGGGCGAAGGCCGGCAGTGCGTGATGGCTTTAGCCGAAGACTGGGTTATGCTGGAGCGCTTTAAAAATTTGCCAACCGGTTTTCATCCCGGCAATTGGTTTTTAGCCGAATTATTAATGGAAGGTTATAATTTAACCGATGCTTTAGCCGTCTTTGGCAGTTTGCTTAATGCCAAAGGCGAGGTAATTCCCGCTACCGAAGCTATTGTTGATATCGGCGCTCGGCTGGACGATAAGGAAATAACGGGTGAATGGGAAATTTTGGATCTTAACCAGGCCAGTGAGATTAAGGAGTTATTTTTAATAACTAAAAATAAAACAAAAGTTAAAGCCAACGCGCGAGCCATAGCGGCCATGGAAGAAGCCGATTGGCTGGTAATGGGTCCGGGCTCGCTTAGAACTTCCATTATTTCAGCGCTTTTGCCTAAAGGGATTAAAGAGGCGATTTTAGCCAGTAAAGCCAAGATAATTTTTGTCTGCAATTTAATTACCAAACCCGGGCAAACCGATAATTTTACCGCGGCCGATCATGTGCGGGAGCTAATTCGTTATTTAGGCCGTTGTCCGGATTATTTAATTGTTAATAATAAAGCGATTCCTCATTCCGTGGCCAAGCATTATTATCATTTGCACTCCCGGCCGGTGGCCTTGGGCGACGTGGATTCTTTGGGCCTGCGGGTTATTAAAACCGATTTATTGCCGTCCAAAAAAGAAATTTTTCCGGCCATGAAGAGAACCATGGGTTTATTCAAGAAATGGACCGATTTATTAACCCACGATTCCAATAAAACAGCCGAAGCGGTTTGGCAAATTATAAAAAACGAGGTTAAGTAGTTTTATGGAATACATTTGCGACCTCCACCTTCATTCCAAATACGCCCGCGCCTGTTCGCCCGATTTAACTTTGGCCAATCTTGACCGGGTTGCTAAAATTAAAGGCATTAACATCGTGGGTACCGGCGATTTTTCCCACCCGGCCCATTTTAAGGAAATAGAAAGCCGATTGGTTGAAGCTTATCCCGGATTATATAAATTAAAAGAGTCCTCCTCGGGAACTCTTTTTATGTTAACCAATGAATTTTCCTGCATTTTTGGCCATGGCGGAAAAACCAGGAGATTGCATATTTGCGTTTGGGCGCCAAATTTGGAATTTGTCAGAAAATTAAATCAAAATTTAACGGCCCGGGGCTGCAAATTGGCTTCCGATGGCCGGCCGATTATCGGCCTAAGCGCCAAAGAGCTTTTAAAGATTTGTTTGGAAATCGATGAACGGCATTTAACAATTCCGGCCCATGCCTGGACGCCTTGGTTCGGTTTATTCGGCTCAAAATCAGGCTTTAATTCGCTGGCAGAATGTTATGAAGAATTATCTGGTAATATTTATGCCATTGAAACGGGGTTGTCTTCCGATCCAGCAATGAATTGGCAGCTTTCCGGCTTGGATAATTTGGCCTTGGTTTCCAATTCCGACGCCCACAGCTGTAAAAACCTAGGTCGGGAAGCCAATGTTTTTGATTTAACCGAGCCGTCGTTTAAGGAAATTTATCAATTGATTAAAAACATGGATAAGAAGAAATTTCTTTATACCATCGAATTTTTCCCTGAAGAAGGCATGTACCATTTTGACGGCCACCGCGAATGCCAAGTCAGCTGGTCGCCGGAACAGACCAAAAAAGCCAAAGGCCTTTGCCCGGTTTGCAAAAAACCGGTAACCGTCGGCGTTTTAAATCGGGTGGAAGAATTGGCCGATCGGCAGCCAAAAGAAATAGTCGCAAAAAATTTCGTTCCGTATAAAAGCTTAATTCCTTTAAGTGAAATTATTGCCGACAGTTTTGGCGTAGGTAAAAGCTCTAAAAAAGTGGAAGCCCAATATTCGGCTTTAACTTCGGCCGGCAAAAGCGAATTTAACGTTTTGCTCAATTTAAACAAAGCAGAGCTGTTAAAAATCACCTCGCCGATTATTGCCGAAGGCATTATCAGGGTTAGAGAGGGTAAGGTTAAGTTAATTCCCGGCTTCGACGGCCAATACGGCCAAATTGAAATTTTTTCCGACAAAGAAAGGAATTTGAATGCCCAGGGAAAACTGTTTTAAATAAAAATAAAAAACTTCCTCAAGGGGAGTTTTTTGTTTGTCCGCCTTCGTCTGCTTTGCAGACTTCGGCGGATCAGCCTTCTTTAACCTGACGGCTACTTCGTCTGGCGGAGCCAGCCGAAGCTTGCCTTCGGCGAGCGAAGGCTGGTGGACCCTGTCGGACTTGAACCGGCTACCTCCGCGTTGCAAACGCGGCGCTCTACCAGATGAGCTAAGGGCCCTTATTGCGGTTGGGATCTGTTAAACAACGGAGAAAAGATCGCCCAAATAACCCCTTCAATAAAGCCGAACATGTAGAGCATGGCTAGGATAATTACGCCCAAGCCGATCAGCTTCCACATAATTCTGGAGCCGCCTTCGGTGCCCAGGTGCATTTCGGCCCAAGCCGTTTTGCCGAAATTAACCACAATCCAATTGGCTTGCCAAATTAACAAGAAGCCGGCGGCAATGCCGATTAACCCGAGAAAAAATCTCATAAGATTATTTATTAAATTAGTCCGCCTGCGCTTGCCGATGCAAGCTCCGGCGGATCAGCCTTCTTTAGCCTGACGGCTACTTCGTCTGGCAAAGCCAGCCGAAGCTCGCCTTCGGCGAGCGAAGGCTGGTGGAGACGAGGAGACTTGAACTCCTAACCCTCACAATGCGAATGTGATGCTCTACCATTGAGCTACGTCCCCCAATATTAAGAATTATTGGCAAAGCCAGCCGAAGCTCGCCTTCGGCGAGCGAAGGCTGGTGGACGTACCTGGATTTGAACCAGGAACCCCTTGGATGTAAACCAAGTACTCTAACCATTGAGCTATACGTCCTAAGAAAAAAGTGCTCCTTGTCCGCCGTAGCTCTCGCATGAGCGAAGGCGGATAACCAATTGAGCTATGCGTCCCTGGTGCCGCGGAGAGGACTTGAACCTCCAAGGGTTGCCCCGCTACCACCTCAAAGTAGTGCGTTTACCAATTTCGCCACCGCGGCTAAGGGCAGCCCGTAAAAAGGGCTAAACTTTAACTATGGTTATCTGACCATGGTTTCCCTTAATCTCTTTTTGTAGTTTTTTAAGTAGCCGAGTTTGGCCTGCCTGACCTTGGCTATTTTGGTTATTTCAATTTTGGCCACGTTGGGGGAATAAACCGGAAAGATTTTTTCCACGCCGATGCCTTCCGAAATTTTGCGGACGGTAATGGTCGCGCCTTGTTCCAAGCCGTGCTGGCGGGCAATAACCATGCCTTCAAAAATCTGGATTCTTTCTTTTTCTTCGCCCTTGGGATTTTTTTCCTTGATTTTTTGGTGAACCTTAACGGTTAAGCCGGGCTTGATTTCTGGATAACCACTCTTACTGACCGGTTGTTCTGATTTTGCTTTTGTCATATTTATCTTTTAATTTTAATAAAAACTAGGGCTAATAATAACGGAAAGGGGTAATTTTGTCAACCCCTTATTTTTTCATTATTTTTTTAGGCGATAGCCCTCTTTTTTTAGGATTTTGGTAATGGCGCCAATGGTTTCGGGTAGGCGGTTTTGCCTGTTAAAAACCGTATAAGAATAATATTTTTCCTCTCTTTTTATTTCCGCCTGGGCGTTGGCCAAGCGTTTTTTCAGTTCGTCTGCGGCCAGGTTCGGCTGCCGGGCCAGCAACCTTTTTTTAATCGCTGCCAGGGATTCGGGCTTGATAAAAATGCCGATAGCGCCATAGTTTTTTTTATAGAATTCGGTGCCGATGTAATCGGTGTTGGCGATAACATTATAGCCGGCTTTCAGTTTTTTTTTCAAATCCGGCAGATAAGTGCCGTAATAAGTGTTGCGGTTTTTAATATAGGTAAATTCCAAAATCTGGCCGTTGGCAATGTTTTGTTTAAATTGTTTTTTGGTAAAGAAAAAATAATCGCGGCCGTTTTTTTCATGCAAGCGGGGCCGGCGGGAAGTGGCGGTAACCAATCTTTTAAAAATCGGATATTTTTGCCTCAGCAAATCCGTGACCGTGCTTTCGCCGGAACCGGTCGGCCCGGAAATGATTAAAATATTTTTCATTTGCTTATTTTAATATGTTTAAGAAATTTTTCAGTTCTTTAGGTAAATTAATGTTAAATTCCCGCCATTTGTTTTGCAGATCGTTAAAGCCCAGAGTGGCGGCGTGCAAAAATAATCGTTTAAGCTCGGCCGGTTTTATTTTTTTATTTTCATAAAGCTTGTCGCCCACCAAGGGATAGCCATAGGCTTTAAGGTGCGCCCTGATCTGATGGCTGCGGCCGGTTTTAATAATTACCTTAAGATAAGTATATCTAGAAAATCTTTTTAAAACAACAAAATTGGTAATAGCGCTGCGGCCGGCCGAACCTTGGGGCTGGGCCGCCATTTTGCCGCTGATTTTGGAACGGCTCAAGGGAAAATCAATCAGGCCTTCGTCATTGATAATTTTACCGTAGGCCAGGGCCAAATATTCTTTTTTAACCAGATGGTTTTGGAACTGGCTTTTTAAATGCTGGAACATTTTCTGGTTTTTAGGAATGACCATCAAGCCGGAGGCCTCTTTATCCAAACGGTGGACAATGCCCGGCCGAATCGGGTCTTCGCCTACTTTTTTAAGCGAGGGATATTTTTTTACCAGCCAGTCGCTTAAGGCGAAATTATTTTTATCGTTATCCGCATGATGCACAATTAAGCCCGACGGCTTATTAATAATCAAATAATCCTTTTCTTCGGCGATAATTTTGGGTTCCAGTTCTTTGCTGATTTTTACCGCTTTAACCGCCTTGGCCTTGATTATTTTAAGGGCAATAACATCGCCGGTTTTTAACGGCTGATGGGGGATGGCTTTTTTGCCGTTAACCTCGATTTCGCCGATTTTAATCAGCTTTTGGATTTTGGCGCGGGAAAGCTCCGGCAGCTGGGCGGTTAAAAACTTATCCAGCCGTTCTTTGGCTTCTTGATTGTAAACCAGTTTTGACATGCAGTAAAAGTAGCATAATTCAGGCAAAATAAAAACCCTTGACAAATTTATAAAATATGCGTATAATTTAATATTAACGCTGAAAATTCAGCAGTTAATGCTCATTTCTGGCGAGCAAAGTCCAGAACAGCCCTTTAAAGGAGGTGTGCGATGCGAACCATCGTGAGCCGAATCCTTTTAGCCATAGCCGACTGGGCTATGGGATTTCGTTCATTGTCAGTCCACAAGGAGCATGAATTTCTGCTCCGGCTTGAGCAGGCCGGCTTTAATGAAGGCCTGGCTCAAAAAGTCGTGGATGCGCCAAACAACAGACTGGCCAAAGAAATGGTCAAGCTTGTTTTAGGCGGCGGTTTAGAATCGTCTTCCGCGCAAGTTCGCGCTCGCGAAATTATGGGCGCTAACTTTTTCGGCATTGAGGAGGCAGTTAAGCATTTCGGGGTTAACCCCTCGGAACAGCAGCTTGCCAGCTTGGCCAATATTCCTTTTTCCGCTGCGGTGCTGGAGGCTTGCCAGAACACGCATCTGCTTGTGGCAGTCTTTCCGCTGTCTATCGTCGGCATCCGCGGTAAAGTGGAGCACAAGCTTTTCTGCAGCCACAAAGATGCCTGGTACAACGGCAAGAAGTTTGCCAAGGATCAGGGAGAAGCGTTTTGGCAGCTGGTTCGCAAAGGGCCGGTGCCAAATTCCGCAAGTAAAACCTGGGATGAACAGCAGGCTCTGCTTGCTCCGGAGGAGGAAGTCCCAGCGGCTCGGGTTATGGTTTACGCCATTATCGGCCATTATCTGGCAACGGGCGAACGTCTTTTTAAGAATGTTTACATTCGTTGCTCGGATCTGGTCGCTGGCTACCGCGTCATCGTAGGCCACTTCTACGCTGCCGGCCTGCTCGTCTACTACTACCTTGACGGCAATTGCTACGGCATTTTGGGCGTTGCCTCCGCCCGGAAGTTCAAATAGATTTTTGAATTCTTGAGATTTTGAATCTCTTAAATCCTCAATCTTTGAGCTTTGAAGCCTCCGCGTTTTTTCTGCCAACAGGCGGGATTAATGTGGAGGCTTTTTTTTGTGGATAAATACCCTTGCTTTAGTTTATATTTAGTGATAACTTAGAATGTTTACTTATTCATTCAGCCAAAACCAGAATTGATTTATTAATTTTTGCCGCAAACGGTAGGCGCTGGCATGGGAAAGCACGCCTAAATAGGATTGCAATGTTTGTTCAACTGATTTTTTACTGATTTTTTCCTGCTTATATTCCATTATCCGCTGTTTGAGGTTTTTAAAAATACGTTTTTTAGTCTTGGTCCTAAGCAGGCAATAATGCGGCAAGGCAATGTAGCCTAAAAAATCAATGCCTTGGCAATATTTGCGGATGGAAATTTTATTCGGATGAAGCTCAAGCTTAAGTTTTGCCAGCAGATAATTTTTAATCTTCGCCATCACCGCAAGCAGGTAATTTTTATCACGGCTGATAATCACGAAATCATCGGTATAGCGGGCGTAGCGCCTTATTTTCAGCCCATTTTTTACGAATCTGTCCAGCTCATTAAGGTAAATATTGGCAAAAAGCTGGGAGGTTAGGTTTCCCAAAGGCAAGCCTTTACGGTTAAAACGGTCGGATTCGGCTGAAGAAAAACTATTGATAATTATTTCAATCAGCTTAAGCGCATTGTTATCTTTTATTTTCCGGCTTATTATCTTAAATAAGATATCATGATTAACCGTGGCGAAAAATTTTCTAATATCGCATTTCAGGATAAAGCACGGCTGGCGGTAATTCCGGCTTTCTTGCCCGATCATTTTTTCCAGAGCGCCGAATCCTTTATGTGCGCCTTTGTTTATTCGGCAGGAAAAAGAATTGCTAATGAAAGTTTTTTCAAAAACAGGGTTAAGAACATTAAAAACGGCATGATGGAAAACGCGATCGCGGATAGTCGCTTTATGGATGTTTCTGGGCTTAGGGTCGGAAATGTTAAAAGCAGTGTACGGCCCATGATCGTATTTGCCTTGCTTTAAATCATTATGCAAGCTGAAAATATTTTTTTCAATATCATGGCCGAATCTTATAATACCTGGTTTGCTTGATTTGCCCTTTTTAAAACTATCCCAGGCGGAAAATAGATTTTCCAAGGAAATTATCTCGTTAAAAATATTTTTATAAATTTTCATAATTAATATGGAAGAGTTGGAAGTACCCATTTGCCGGCAAGCCTATGATTTGTATAAAGTTTGTTATCTTTACAGAAATTCCATAAAAAGGCAAGACCGTTATGTTATCTGGCAAAGGGCGGAAAGTTTGGTTTTGGAGATTTTGGAAAATATTTTATCGGCGAGCTGTTCGGTTAAAGGAGAAAAACTGCCGATACTCAATCAAGTGAGCGTAAAATTAAACCTGCTTAGGGTTATTTTAAGGTTGGCTAAGGAAGTTCAGGCTATAGACATGAAGAAGTATGTAAATTTACAGACAATCATCAATGAAATCGGCAGAATGCTGGGCGGCTGGCTAAAATCTTTAAAGCAGGCATAGGGTTGAATTTTTGTTAAAAAATGTTGACATAGTTATTAAAATATGGTATTGTATTATATTCGTGGAATCAAATTGGAATTTTGCTTATAAATAGGGCATTTTAGGTAAAATTTTGGTCTGATTCTTGAATCAGCCGCCTGCAGTCCGGACAGGTTAAATCGGGCATTTGTACCTTTCATGAAAGGGTGATAACGATGACAGCGTCGATTACATCCGACCAGATCAGGCAATTGGTCAAACTGGCCAAAGACGCCATGAACAGAGTCATTGAGGCTTTGCGCCTGGATCGCTCGCGCGCTCAAAGGCTTTTGGCGCGGGGCAACGAATTTATTGCGGCCATGGTCGCCAAGGCGAACGAGCTGGCCGGCCCGGATCAGCGATACGATTCGGCCCGGTCAATTCTGGGAGAGGATTTAATAACTCCCGAGGAAATCGCTCAAGCCCGGGCTATTAAGTATACCGGCGAACAGTTCGGCCAGTTTGCCGATACGGTGCCAACGGAAGAGCAGCTGCTCTGGTGCCGCGACAATGGCTTTATGGTTGTGGCCGGACCGCCAACGGAACTTTCTTTGCTTGAGATCAGGGAACTCAAGCGGGGATTTTTCTGCTCCAAATTCGGCGGTTGGTATGAAGGCGACCGAGAGCGGTTCTCCAGGGAAGACAAAGCGGCTGTTGCTTGGCTGGCCATCCGCAAAAAGGCAGTGCCGAATTCGTTTTCCAAGAGCTGGAACGAACAGCAGGAGCTGATTTCCGATCAGGAGTATATTCCGAATGCCGCGGAAACAGTTTGGGCAATTACCGTTTACAGAGCGGTAAGAGGAATATATCTCCTGCCGAATTTCTATGTTCACACTTTATCGCTGGTTTCTTCCGGCTACCGCGTCCACGTAGGCTACTTCTGCGTTGCCGGCCTGTGCGTCGTTCACCACGGCCTTGACGGCTTTTGCCGCGGCCATTTGGGCGTTGCCTCCGCCCGGAAGTTCAAATAGATCTTTGAATTCTTGAGATTTTGAATCTCTTGAATTCTTGATTTTTGAGCTTTGAAGCCTCCGCGTTTTTTATACTCAAACATTGGGTGTAAATCGCGCGGGGGCTTTTCTTTTTCTTTTAAATCAGGTAAGATAATATGTCTTGTTAATGCGGGCCCGGCTAAGGTTTGGCCCCGCAAGACATCCTCTCTTTCACCCTTGGCTTATATTAGAAAGCCAAGGCGGGAAAATCGCCGGAGTATCGTTATTTTAGGAATTATCGTTGATTTTTGATTAAGATAGCGATAGAGAGCGATAAAGAATTAGGATTGAACTTCTTGCCCGCTTTTAAGGAAGGTTTCCGTTTTCGGCGGGATGCTTCCGAATAAAATTCAGGAAGTTGAGCATATAACCCTGTTTTTAGCGGGGAGTAAATCTTTTATCTTCCGGTGCTTTGTGGCGGGAGCGGGCAAATTTCTGGATTCTTCCGGCAACCGCGTCAACGTAGGCAACTTCAACGATGCCGGCCTGAACGTCAACAACAACCTTGACGGCAATTGCAACGGCAATTTGGGCGTTGCCTCCGCCCGGAACTTCTTTTCTAATCAAAAAGCACTCTTTTTAAAAGAGTGCTTTTGCGGATTTTTAGATTATTCTCTTTTTAAGGCCTCGGCCACCCTTTCTTCCAAAGCTAACTGGTCGCTGGGCTCTAAAAATTTATACAGCCGATTAATTTCTTCTTCGGCAGCGGCTAATTCCGCGGCGGTTTTTGGGTCGCCGGGTTTTTCCAAAGCCATTAAAATCCGATTGATTTTTTCCAGGCTGTTAGCCGGGGTTGGCGCTTCCTCACCCCCATTAATAATAGTCGCTCTCTCCATTTCACCTTCGCCCATAATTTTGATTGTTAAAAAATAATAGTGGGTCCGAGAGGAATTAAACCTCTGACCTCTACGATGTCAATCCCTCGCTACGCTCGGGACAGGCTTCGCGCTCTATTTTTCTTGGTGGACGCTAGAGGAATTGAACCTCTGACCTCAACAATGTCAATGTTGCGCTCTAACCAACTGAGCTAAGCGTCCTGGATTGTATACGCTCCATGTCCGCCGAAGCGGAACGCGAAGGCGGATAACCATCTGAGCTATGAACCCTTATTCCTGCCTATTCTATTATAAACGCCCAATTAAATCAACTGGTGTCGAGCTAAGCTCGATGGTGGATGCAGATGGACTTTCCGCCTACGCGCTCGCTTCGCTTGCGCTTCGGCGGACAGGGAACCATCGACTTCTTGGTGGGCATGGATGGGATCGAACCATCTACCCCGGCTTTATAAGAGCCGTGCTCTAACCATATGAGCTACATGCCCAAAATTTATCTTTTTATTTAAACCTTAGCCTTTAATTGAAACTGCCTGCCCGCCGTAGCTCCGAAGGAGCGAAGGCGGGAGCTATGCATCCTTAGTGTATATTTATTTACTTGTGTATTCTCCAAAAATATTCACCTGTTCTCTCAATTCGGGATGTTGTTTTTGTTCCGGCCCCCAGTGGACATTGTTTATTTCGGCTGGGCCTATTTTTTCGCCGGCGATTTGATTAAAAATAGCGATTGGCAGATCTATTTTTTCAATTAATAAATAATCGTCCCAATCGATAATTTTAGTTTCCAGGTTATCTAAAAATTGCAGCCCAGTTTTTGGGCTATCCCCGCTGGCTACTTGCGCCCAGCGGCTGTCAATTTTAACAATATCCAGGGGTTTTGGCCAAGGATTTTCTTCTTTCCGTTCAGGCAACTGTTCTAGCATACGATTTATTATAGCAAAACCAGGCCAAAGTGGGAATTTTAATTCCCTATCTGGGCCGAAATTGCGGCAATAACTTTTTGTTCCGTTTGAGGCAGGCCTTCGTTGATAATAAAAGAGGCGTTGGTTTTATCACCGAGCGGGCTGAACTCCCGAGCCAGCTTAAGGGCATTTTGCGGGCCTTGGCTATAAATCAGCACCTTGGTTTGTTCCAGGTTGATTTGATAAAAGAGAATAATAATTTCCGCCAGGGGGCTGGTGGTTATCAGTTCGTCGATAATGCCGCCAATGTCTTTGGCTGCGGCGCCGCACTCGGTAAAATCGTGCAGATCCAGCTTGGACCAGACCAATTTGGCGCTTTCGTCGATTTGCAAACGGCCTAAAATTTTGCCCCAGAGTTTTAAAGTATTGATATTTTTGGTTTGGTAAAGCTGGGTCACGATTTGTTTGCGGTTGGCCCCCAAATTAATCAGTTCGCTGGCGGCGCGCAAGGCCTCGGGCGTAACTTGATTGGTTTTAAAGCTTCTGGTTTTGGCAATTAAGCCGGTCAGCAAACAAGTGGCAACTTCTTCATTAATTAAAATTGGATCCCATTCTTTAAGCAGCTGATAAATAATTTCCGTGGTTGAGGCGGCGGTGATATCCGTTAAATTAATATGGCCATATTGCTCATTAGCCGGAGAATGGTCGATATTAATGACCGGAATTTGATAAAACAGATCGCGATGATAATCATAGAGCCGGCCCAAAGATTCCAATTCTGGAGTATCTACGACAAAAATCAAATCATAGGCGAATTCGCCGGTTTCAAATTTTAAATCTTCGGGAGTAAAACCCCCCTGCTTGGGAGTTAGGTGGATTCTTAAGTTGTTACCCTGAATATCGTAGTTTAAGCCTTCAATGCCGGTTTGGGTGATATTTAAATTGATAATGAATTTCTTCAGTTTTTTTACGTCGTTTTTAATTTCGTCTACGGCCGGCAAAAATTTTAAGTTTTCGGGCAGCTGAAAGGACTCAATAACAACATCCGCATTTTTATTGAGTTTTTTAAAAATCAGCCACAGCGCCAAAGAGGCGGCTAGGCCATCGCCCGAAAATTGCTTAGCGGAAGTAATGAGGATCTTCCGGCTTTTTTGGACAAGTTCTTTAATTTGTTCAGTGGTTTTTTGCGCCATTTCCCTTGTTTTTTCCTTGATTTAAGTTAAAAATTGCATGAGGAATATGGTAGTTTACTTTAAGATAGGTTTATTGTCAACCAGCCGATTCGGCGGGCTAAGACATTGTATTATAGGCCTGTTCGTATTGCGGGTCAATTGACATTTTTGGCTAATTTTAGTATTGTTGAGGTCATATGAATGTCAGTGAACTGGCTAGAAAATTAAGAATTACCACGGCGGAGCTTTTGGAAAAATTGCCGGAGCTGGGTTTTGATATTGGGCGCCGGGCCATAAAAATAGACGCCAATCTGGTTGATAAGATAATCGTGGCTTTTGAAGCCGACCAGCGGAAAAAGCGGCTGCTTAACGATCAGGCGCAGGTTACGGAAGTTAAGCTAAACAGCGCGGCGGCAACGGTTAAGCCCCTGGAAAAAATTGTTAAAATTCCCGAAGTGATCATTGTTAAGGATTTTGCGGAAAAATTGAATTTGCCGGTAACCAAGATTATCGCCGAACTGATCAAGAACGGCATTATGAGCAGTTTGAATGAGCGGATCGATTTTACCACCGCCACCATTATCGGCGAAGATCTGGGTTACAAGGTGGAACATTTGTCGGAAGAAGAAACCGCGGAAATAAAAGCCGAAGACACTTCCGAAAAATTAAAAGCTATTTTAAAAAGAAGCGAAGGCAAAAACGCCATTGCCCGTCCGCCGGTGGTGGTGGTGATGGGCCACGTGGATCACGGCAAAACCAAATTGTTGGATGCCATCAGGCAAACCAACGTGGTGGCCGGCGAATCCGGCGGCATTACCCAGCACATCGGCGCTTATCAGGCCACGGAACGAAACCGCCTGATTACTTTTTTGGATACGCCGGGCCATGAAGCTTTTAAATCCATGAGATCGCGCGGCTCTAAAATCGCCGATTTGGCCATTATCGTGGTGGCGGCCGATGACGGCTTAAAACCCCAAACCTTGGAAGTAATCAATCTGGCCCAGCGCGAAAATCTACCCTTTGTGGTGGCCATTAACAAAATAGATAAGCCCGGCGCCGACGTGGAGCGGGTTAAAAAAGAGCTGGCTGAAATCAATCTGCTGCCCGAAGATTGGGGCGGCAAAACCATTTGCGCCTCCATTTCCGCCAAAGAAAAAAAAGGCATCAATGAACTTTTGGATATGGTTTTGCTCGTAGCTGATATGGAAGAGCTTAAGGCCGATCCGCATATTCCGGCTATCGGCACCATTATTGAATCGCATATCGATAAGGGCGAAGGTCCGGTGGCGACCGTGCTAATCCAGGCCGGCACTTTGCATGTGGGCGACCTGATTATCGTGGGCGAAGTGGGTGGCAAAATAAAGGCTTTAAAGGATTTTACGGGCCAGGAAGTTAAGGCCGCTGGGCCGTCCATGCCGGTAAAAATCTTGGGCCTTAAATCCATCCCTATTGTCGGTGATATTTTGGAAGTAAGTTCCGACCTTAAAAAAATCAAGGAATTAACTAAAAAAACCGGCTATAAAAAAGAAATTCAAGCTGCGGTTACAGCTCCGGTTTCAGCGGAAAAAGAAGACGAAGCCGCCTCGGTTCCCGCTTTAAAGGTGGTTGTAAAAAGCGATGTCTTAGGTTCGCAGGAAGCCATCGTGGAGGCCTTGAATAAATATCAGGATCCGGAAGTAAAATTGAGCTTGGTTAAAAAGGGGTTGGGTAATGTTACGGACGTGGACGTTTTGGACGCTTCAGCTACCGGTGCCGTTATTTTGGCTTTTCGGGTTAACAGCTTTCCTTCAGCTGAAGATTTGGCGCATGATAAAGGCGTGGAAGTTTTGTTTTTTGATATTATTTACCGCCTCTTGGAAGAAGTTGAGGCCAGATTGAAAAAACTGCTTAAGCCGGAAATTATCCGGACCGAGCTGGGCAAGGTGCAGGTGCTGGCGATTTTTAAAACCGAGAAAAAAGAAATGATCGTGGGCGGCAAAATTTTGGAAGGCCGGATTGTTCCCGGTACCAAAGCTAAGGTTTTGCGCGCCGGTGAATTTATCACTTTGGGCAATTTAACCGAAGTCCGGTCCGGCAAACAGATCGTGGCCGAAGCCCTAAAAGGCGAAAGCAGCGGCTTAAAATTCGTCGGTGAACCGGTTATCCAGGAAAACGATGTTTTGGAAATTTACCAGGAAGAGGTTAAAGATCGGCAGCTCAAAAAACTTTAATTTTTAATATGTCTCATCGGGCCGAACAAATCAGCGAACTGTTAAAGCAGGAAATGAACAATTTCTTGATTAAGGAAGCCGAACCGCCGCGCGATATCCTGATTACCATTACCGAAGTGGAAGTTACGCCGGACTTGGAACAAGCTTTTGTTAAAGTCAGCATTCTGCCCATTAACCAGACCGGTTTGGCGCTCAGGTTTTTAACCAGGCAGCTCTTTGAGATGAACCGCTATTTGCAGCGCCACATGAGATTGCGCAAGATTCCCAAAATAGAATTTAAAGTTGACGATTTTGCCCTTAAATACCGCAAGGTGGAACGGGAAATCGAAAAATTGAATTAATCTACAAATATAATTGACAGGTAAATAGATATTGTTTAAGATGTAAAAAATAACAGGGTCATTTAGGGTAATTAATAAATCGCCTTACACGGCCCTGTTTTTATGTCTTTATTTAAAAACACATATAGAATAGAATCCATTAGATTACTGGAATTTGATTATTCCACGCCCGGTTATTATTCTATTACCATTTGTACCAAAGATCGAGAAAATTATTTTGGTGAAATTAACAACTGTAAAATGAAATATTCGCCCATTGGCCTTATTGCCAGGAAATTTTGGCTGGAAATCCCCAAACATTATCCATTTATTGAATTAGCCGAATTTATTGTAATGCCCAACCACGTTCACGGGATTATCATAATTAATGATTTTAAATCGGTAGAGACGCACAATTGTGCGTCTCTACAAAAGATATCCAATATCCATCCAAGGCATTACAATAAATTCGGCCTCCAATCGAAGAACCTGGCGGCAATCATTAGGGCGTATAAATCAACCGTTAAAAAATACGCCAACGAGCATGATATAGAATTTAATTGGCAACCTAGGTATTACGAACATATTATTCGTGATAACGATGAATTAAACCGCATCCGTGAATACATCAAGAATAATCCTCTAAATTGGAAAACGGATAGGAATAATATTTAGAAAGATAAAGATTGACAAAATCAGTAGATATGGTATATTGATTTATTAGTTATTTTGTTCCTTAAAATTTGTAATATTAGCCACGATTTTGACCCCTTCTTTTTCATCCCCTTATTAAGGTGAGATTAGGCGTGGTAGAGATAGGGAGGTCAAAACCGTGGCTAATGGCAGCTTGCGGTAAAATAAAAAACAAGAGGACGTTATGGCTAAAACCATTCAGGAAGGGCAAATCCAAGAATTGAAGGAATTACTGGGCGCCCACCTGTGTAAGTCCAGACTCTCGAGCAGTCTTGTTGGGGAGGTACTCAAACATCAGGGCAAAGACCTAATTAGGGACTGGGAAACCGTTTTGCGCAGACGCGTGAAAGCGATTTCCAAAATGTTCGCCCGCCGCGTGATCGTTGATCCCAAAATGTCACCCCAGCAAATGCTGGACGCCATAGGCAGAAAGCAAAACATAGTCAGTTCCGCGGTCGCTAGCATGCCCCGAGGCAAGAGCGGAGAGATCATAGTGCACTTTTTCCCGCTCACGTTTTTTGATTCCTACCTTAGGGTTGAGAGATTGGATGAAGAGTATCGAATTCGTGGCCTGAAACCCCACCCCATCGCTCAAGGGCAGGTAAACATCGACGATCCGACATTTGCCGATAGATACTCCAATAATTGCTATTGGGAGGATACTCATGGCAATTTGTGTTTCGAGAAGTTTTACCTTTGGGGCGGCGTTGAGCGCCACGCGAACGTCGATTTACTTAACGTTTGGCTTGGCACCCAATGGTTCGGCGGTGTCTATAAATCATAGCACATTACAGCACCCGCGTTTATCAACTGATGGACGCGGGTGTTTTTCTTTAGTAAGGTTGACAGGTTTTTAAATAGCTACTATAATAGCTGGCTATTATGTTGGAACACGCCAGTATTATCTATAAAATCAAAGAAGAACTGGGCCAAGCCCGGCGCGTTTTAGTGGTGGCTCATCAGCATCCCGATGGCGACGGCCTGGGCGCTTTAAGCGCCCTGGGCCTGTATTTAAAGGCGCAAAGCAAGGAATACCGGCTTTTCTGTGTTGATCAGCCGGGCGAGGCCTATAATTTTCTTCCTTTAAACCACGAAATTACCACTAATCCCGAGGTTTTTAAGGATAGTTTTGACGCGATTATCGTGGTGGATTCCGGGGACTTAAAATACGCCGGCATTGAGCAATATTTAAATAAAAGCAACTGCGGCGTTTTAATCAATATCGATCATCATGTTTCCAATAACCAATTCGGCGACGTTAATTTGGTTTTAACCGGCGCCAGTTCTGCTTCGGAAATAGTTTATCAGCTATTCCGCGCCTGGCAGTTTCCCATTAACAAAGAAGTTGCCACCGCTCTGTTAAATGGCATTATTTTCGATACCGGCGTTTTTTCCAATTCAGCCACAACTTTATCCGCTTTGGAAACCGCTTCGCATTTATTGAATTTGGGCGCGCGAGCCGGGGAGATAAACGCCAACACTTTGCGCAATAAAAGTTTGGGCATGTTAAAGTTGTGGGGCCGGGCCTTTGAACGTTTGGATTTTAATCAACAGTATAATTGGGCTTTTACCGTTTTAACCCAAGCTGATTTTGCCGAGTGCGGCGTGGCCGGTGAAGCCGGCGACGGCTTAACCAATTTTTTCAATGAGCTGGCCGGCGTTAAAGTCGTTTTGGTTTTAATTGAATTGCCTGACTGTTTAATTAAAGGCAGTTTACGGGCTACTTCCGAAGATGTTGATTTATCCGAGATTGCCAAACGCTGGGGCTCACCAAAATTTGGCGGAGCAGGCGGCGGCGGCCACAAAAAGGCAGCCGGCTTTACTATTGCCGGACGGCTGTTATATAATGAGGGCAGATGGCAAATAATTAATAATTAAAACCTATGTATTTAATACCTACGGTTATTGAAAAATCCAGTTTCGGCGAGCGGGCTTACGATATTTATTCCCGATTATTAAAGGAGCGGATTATTTTTTTAGGCGATATCATCGACGACAAAGTGGCCAACACCGTTATCGCCCAATTGCTGTTTTTGGCTTCCGAAGATTCCAAGAAAGAAATTAAAATGTATATTAATTCGCCGGGCGGATCGGTTACCGACGGTTTGGCTATTTACGATACCATGCAATACATTCAGCCGGAGGTTTCCACTATTTGCGTAGGTCTGGCTGCTTCCATGAGTGCTTTGTTGCTCGCGGCCGGTGCCAAAGGCAAGCGTTTTGCTTTGCCTAATTCCCAAATTTTAATCCATCAGGTAATGGGCGGCGCCGAAGGCCAGGCCGCCGATATTAAAATCAAGGCCGAACAGATTTTAAAAATCAGGGATCGCTTGAATCAGATCTTAACCAAGCATACCGGACAACCTTTAAAGAAAGTGGAAAAGGATACGGATCGGGATTATTACATGTCTGCCTCGGAAGCTAAGGAATACGGCATTATTGACAAGGTTATTTAAATATGATACAGTACAAATACTTAAATTATTAAGTATCAAGATTTCATTGGTTTATACCGGTTGGGGATTTTTTCGGAAGAATTGAGGCACAAAATATTGTGCCTTTACAATTAACTTCAATTTTACTCAAATATTTTACAATGAGTAAAAATAGAACTCTTAATTTGGAATTAACCTTGGGATTAATTTAAAATCTCCTTTGTTTTAATTCCCCAAGCGTAAAAACCACAAAATTTTGATACCAGAAAACATATTCAATATGGAAGGTATCGTTTTAGTTATTATCTTAATTGCCGGCCTGGCCATTGGCGGCTTTGTCGGCTATTATTTCCGTAAATTATTCGCCGCCCGGGAAGTTAATTCGGCCGAAAGCAAAGCCGAAGAAATGTTAAAGCGGGCTAAGGAAAAGCAGTCCGAAATTTTACTGGAAGCCAAGGATAAGGCCATCAAGGTTATCGATGAATCCAAAAAAGAAGCCGAAGAGCGGCGCCAGGAAGTTAAGCATTTGCAGGAAAGAATGGAAAAGCGCGAAGCCGCCTTTGATCAAAAGCTGTTGGATTTGGAATCCAAACAGCAGGAACTCTACCAAAAGGCGGAAAAAGTGGAGAAATTAAAAGAAGAAATCCAAAAAATCAAGGAAGACCAGTTTAAAAAATTGGAAGCCATCGCCCAGCTTACCCGCGAAGAGGCCAAAACCGTTTTATTAAAAAATACCGAGGATAAAATGAAGGACGAATTGGTGGTACGGGTTAGAAAACTGCAGGAAGAATCCTCGGAAGAGCTGGAACAGCGTTCCCGCGATCTGCTCACCTCGGTGATTGAGCGCTGCGCTTCTTCGCATGCCGCCGAAACCACCACCACGGTGGTTAACCTGCCCAATGACGAAATGAAGGGCCGGATTATCGGCCGCGAAGGCCGGAACATTAAAACTTTGGAACAGCTTACCGGCGTGGAAATCGTGGTTGACGAGACCCCGGAAACCATCGTGGTCAGCGGTTTTTCGCCCATTAGAAGGCATTTGGCCAAGATCGCTTTGGATAAGCTTATTGCCGACGGCCGGATCCACCCGGGTAGGATTGAAGAAGCGGTGGAACAGGCCAAAAAAGAACTGGCTTTGGATATAAAAAAAGCCGGTGAAACGGCGGTTAGGGAAACCGGTTTGGCCGGCATTGATCCTAAGTTGGTTCAAATTTTAGGCCGCTTAAAATACCGCACCAGCTATGGCCAAAACCAGCTGGTCCATGCTTTGGAAGTAACTCATTTGGCCGGCATGCTGGCCGAAGAATTAAAAGCGGATGTGGCCGTAACCAAAAAAGGCGCTTTGTTCCATGATATCGGCAAAGCGGTGGACCACGAAATCCAGGGCAGCCATCCGGAAATCGGCTATGATATTTTAAAGAAATTCGGCATGCCAGAAGAAGTGGCTTACTGCGCCTTGGGCCATCACGAAGATGCGCCAAAAACTTTGCCTTGTTTGATTGTTAAAGTGGCCGACGCCATTTCCGGCGCCCGGATAGGCGCCCGCAAAGACACTTACGAAAATTATCTCCAGCGCTTAACCGAACTGGAAGCGGTTGCTAATTCTTTTCCCGGCGTGGAAAAAACCTATGCCATTCAGGCCGGCCGCGAAATTAGGATTTTCGTCCAGCCGGAAAACATCGACGATTGGGCGGCCGTAAAATTGGCCCGCGACGTGGCCAACCGAATTGAAGAAGACCTTAAATACCCCGGCGAAATCAAGGTTACGGTAATCAGGGAAAAAAGAATCGTGGAATACGCCAGATAAATTGTATGAAAATATTGTTTTTCGGCGATATTGTCGGAAAAATCGGCCGTGAGGCCATTAAAAAAATTCTGCCCGAGCTGAAAAAAAAGTATCAGCCCGATGTTTTAATTGCCAATGTGGAAAATTTGGCTCATGGCAAAGGCGTTACCGCTAAAACTTTAACCGAACTTAAAGATTTGGGCTTTACCTGTTTTACTTCCGGCAACCATGTTTGGAAAAAGGAAGACGTGGCCGCGGCCATCTCGGCCAGCGGCGCAACTTTAATTACGCCCTTAAACGATCCCCGAACGCCTTTAGGCCAAGGTTTTGCCAAATTGCAAATTGGCTCTAAAACATTGATTGTGGTAAACTTATTAGGCAGGGTTTTTATCGATGAGAAGGATTTAACCAATCCTTTCAGCGAACTGGACCAGCTGCTTGATAATTATTCTGACCAGCCACCCATGGTTATAGTGGATTTCCATGCCGAAGCCACTTCCGAAAAAATCGCCCTGGGCTGGCATACCGATGGCCGCTTAAGCGCCATCTTGGGCACCCATACCCATGTGCCAACTGCCGATT
The DNA here is from genome assembly GCA_026396575.1 of Candidatus Komeilibacteria bacterium. GTDB lineage: Bacteria > Patescibacteriota > Patescibacteriia > UBA1558 > UBA10009 > JAPLWM01. Next base: position 14,591 of record JAPLWM010000012.1, on the reverse strand, counting down.
ACAAAATTCTGCCTCAAGGCACGGCTTATGTAACCGATGTGGGCATGGTGGGCCCGATTGATTCCGTTTTAGGGGTTAAAAAAGAATTGATTATTGAAAAGTTTTTAACCGACGGGCCGATCGTTTTTAAACTGCTGGAAGCAGGCGAGGTGGAAATTAACGGCATTTATCTGGAAATAAACAATTCCACCAATCTGGCGGAAAAAATAGAAAAAATCTCCCGCATCATAACCGTTTAAATATATGAATAAAGTAATTTTGGCCGAACAAATCGCCGAAAAAACCGGACTTAACAAAAAGCAGGCCGAAGAAGCATTGGAGGCCTTTGAAGAAGTTACCATGGCCGCTTTAAAAAGGGGCGAGGAAGTAACTTTAACCGGCTTTGGCACTTTTTCCGCCCGTAAACGGACCTCCAGGATGGGCGTTAATCCGCAGCATCCCACCGAAAAGATCCAGATTCCCGAAGTAACGGTGCCCAAATTTAAGGCGGGCAAGGCGCTCAAAGATGCTTTGAAAGCGGTAAATTAAAAAAAGGCCGCGCTGACCCCTACCCCCACCTACCTCCCCCTTAATAAGGGGGAGAGAAAAAGGGGGTCAACGCGGCCTTTTTTTATTTATCAATATAATTTTTGTAATCGTTACTGTTTTGCCAAGCACTCCAAGGAATAGAAGGATGAACGGTTTTGCCGCTCCATTTAACGGCTTGAGCCACGGCTTCAACGGGATAGCCGCCGTAAATATAGGCGTTAACCAATTTAAACCAATGCTGGTTGCTTTTGGGAATAGCGGTTTTAAAATATTGCTCCAATTTTTGCCTTAATTCCTGGGCCAGTTGCTGTTCCGCGGCTAAGCTTTTTAAGCGCGGTTTGTTGTAGGCAAAGATTTTTACGGCTGCGGCTAAATGCCCGGGTCCCAGCGGATTAAAACCAGAGTGCACTTCGGTGCCGTCCAAATAACCGTCGCCATCGGTATCGGGGTTGGAGGGATCGGTGCCGTAAATCTTTTCCTCTAAATCGGTTAAGCCGTCATGATCCGAATCCTTGTTTAAGCCGGAGTCGTTAAGTTTGGTTTCGGGCAAGTCTGTTAAAACGTTGGCCGGCAGAGTGGCGAAAGTAAATTCCGGCGTGTCCAAAGTTTTGCCTAAAATATCTTTCAAGCTTAAGCGGTAATAATAGGTTTGGTTGACCAAAAGATCGGCCAGTTCAATTTTAACCTGGGTATCTCTGGGCCAGGGTAATTCCAGAGCTTTGCCGTATTGTCCGGTTTTGGTGCCGTACCTGATTGTGCCTTGCACCGGGCGGTTGGTTGATAAGCTAATGGTGGCCTGGTCCAGATTATTGGCGCCCTGGCGGTTAAAAGGATTGATTTCGTAAATAATCAAATCCGGCGCGTTGTTATCCAGCTCGTTATTGGTTTGAAAACTGTAATTAACCGAATATTGCAAATTGCCGAATTTATCCTTGGAAGAAACATGGTAAAAATACAGGGTGTTTCTTTTTAAATTATTAACGGTTAAATCGTGGATGTTAACCATGGTGCCGCTGCAGGAACTTTTTTTAAAGCCGGCGGGGGCGGTATCATAATGGACGCAGGAATCGGCCAGCTTGTCGGTGTTCCAAACAAAAGTGGCGGTTTGCCCGGTTACAAAACTAACGTGCACATCGGTCACGGCCGGTTGAGTTTTATCGTCTTCTTTTAAAGTAACAAAGCTGTAAGTGTCGCTGGCAACGGTTTGATTGTCAATGGTTTTAACCTGTAATTTTAAGTAATAGGTTTTTTCCGGCACCAGCCCGTTCATCGTGGTTTCATGGTAAGTATTAACGGTATTGTCATCCATCCAATTATCAAAGCCGTTGGTTAAGCCGAACTGAAAATGGCCGCTGGCGGGGTAGTTGGTATTCCAGTAGATAACTGCCGATTTATCGGAAGGGGAAATTCTTAAAGCGGTAATTCTTAAAATATCGTTATTGTCTTGGGCTTTTACCAAAACGGAAAAAGCCGGGTTTAGTCCGGTTAAAAGCAGTAATATTAGGGCAATAATCAGCTTTTTAGTCATATTATAACCTAAGTATATAACATTTTTGATTTTTTGTCAAGTTTTAGCGGCTATCTTTATTGTAAGATATTTTGCCGGTACTGCAAGGCCTCGGCCACATGTTGCAGTTTTATAGCTTCACTTTGTTCCAAATCGGCAATGGTGCGGGAGATTTTTAAGATTTTATGGTAGCTGCGGGCCGAAAGCTGGAATTTAACAATGGCGGTTTTTAACAATTGCTCGCTTTCCATATCCAGCCGGCAGAATTCTTCAATTTTTTTATGGTCGATTTCCGAATTGTACAGCCAGGGCAAGTTTTTAAAACGCTCGGCTTGTTTTTCTTGAGCGATTTTAATCTGTTCGGAAAAATTTTTGGTGGTTGTTGTTATTTTTTTGTCCGTCAATTCCCGCATATTTAAGCGAGGCACGGCCACCTGCAAATCAATCCTGTCCAGCAAAGGCCCGGAAATTTTTTTCTGGTATTTTTGGATTTGCATCGGCGAACAGCGGCAGGGTTTTTCCAAATCGGTGGCATAACCGCAAGGGCAGGGATTGGCCGTGGCAATCAAAGTAAAGCGGGCCGGAAATTGCACCGTAGTTGAAGCGCGGGAAACGGTAATTAAGCCGTCTTCCAGCGGCTGCCTTAAATTTTCCAAAACCGCGCGGGGAAATTCCGGCAATTCATCCAAAAACAAAATGCCGCGGTGTGCCAGAGTGATTTCGCCGGGCTTGGGAAAACTGCCGCCGCCAACCAAGGCAATGCCGGAGGAAGTGTGGTGCGGCGAACGGAACGGCCGGGCAATAATCAGCGGCTGCGCGGGCGGCAACAGGCCGGCCAAGCTGTAAATTTTGGTAACTTCCAAGCTTTCGGCAAAAGAAAGCGGCGGCAATAAATCGCGCAAGGCTTTGGCCAATAAAGTTTTGCCGCTGCCTGGCGGGCCGATCATTAGCATATTGTGGTAGCCGGCCGCGGCAATTATCAAAGCGCGCTTAACCTGTTCCTGGCCTTTAATGTGGTTTAAATCAATAATCGTTTTGTTTTCCTGGCCGGTAATTTTAAGCGGAGATTTTTTAAAACGGGCAATCAACTGTTCCCCTTTAAGATGGTCAATCAATTGGCGCAAATGTTTAACCGGGAAAATTTCCAAACCCTCAATCAGCCCGGCTTCCTGGGCATTGGCCGCCGGCAAGTACAAACGTTTGATTTTTAATTTTTCCAAGCTTGAGGCAATCGGCAATACGCCCGCCACGGGCCTAAGCGAACCGTCCAAAGAAAGTTCGCCGATAAACAATGATTGTTGGTCTTTGTTTTCCAGCTTGATTAATTTTTTGGCGGCCAGTATGGCCACGGCAATCGGCAGATCAAAACTGGGCCCGACTTTTTTTAAATCGGCTGGCGCCAAATTGACCGTTACTTTGGTCCGGGGGAACGGCAGATCGCAGTTTTTAATGGCCGACCTTACCCGTTCTTTGGCTTCGGTTACCGCCGCATCGGGCAAACCGACGATAAAAAAAGCGGTAGTGGAAGAGGAGATGTCGGCCTCCACTTCAATTAAGTGGCTGGTTAGGCCGATGTTGGAGGCGGAGAATACTTTAGCGGACATAGGATTATTATTAATAATAAAAAAAACAGGATTTAATCCTCCATAGCTCCGAGCGTAAAGCGAGGAGCGGAGGAGGATGACCCTGTTTTATTACAATTACTTTAAGTTATTTTGGAAATTTTGGCAAGGGCGCTTGTTAAGCATTATCAAAAGCAAGATGGCGCCTAAAGAAATATATGCATCGCTTAAATTAAAAGCGGGAAAGTAGGAAAAATTAATAAAATCAATTACTCCGCCAAAACGCAAGCGGTCCAGCAGATTGCTGCCGGCGCCGATAATAATCAGGCCCAGCATTAAAAGAGTCGGCGTGCTGTTGCCAAAACCTTTTTTCAATAAAAAATAAATCAGCAGAGTTAAAATTATCAGCGATAGAACAATCACCAAAGCATTGCTTAGCGGCAAGCTTAAAGCCAAATGCGGATTAAGAAATAATTTTAAATTCAAAAAAGTAGAAACAAAAACTCCCTCGCCAGGGAGTTTTACGATTGCTAAATATTTAGTCAGCCGGTCAACAATAAACATTGGAAGAAGCAGGCTTGAACAGATGATGATTTTTTTAAGCATGATTCATTTTGCAAGCACCCGGCGCGCATTTGGTGGCCGTGGGCATAATTTCCAATCTCTCCGGTTCAATTACCTGTCCGCATTTTTCGCATTTGCCATAATTGCCGTCCGCGATTTTTTTCAGCGAACGGTTGATCATTTCCAGGGATTGTTCCAAAGTTTCTTCTAAAGAAAGGTTGCTTTCAAAAACAGCCACTTCGGAAGCGTTTTCATCCTCTTTATCGCCGAATTGGGGGAATTCGGAATTATAGTTGCCTTGCTGGTGCGGATCGGACTTGGCAAACGACTCCAGCTGTTCTTCAACCGCCGTTTTCCGCTCTTCCAGCTTGGCCTTTATTTTTTCTAAAAATTCATTAGTCAGAGTTTGAGTGGTCATTTTGGTTGGTTTAATGGTGAATGGTAAATTTTAGACAAGGCTTAGTATAAAGACCTTTAAGCTTATTGTCAAGAGATTTGCCTTATTTTAACTAAGTTTACTCTAAAATAGGCCAAAATTCAAGCAATTGAAAAGGGCGCTAGATGCGCCCCTATAATAAATAAAATTAATATGTGGGTATCTAGCGCCCGAGTCCAGAAATCTACCGGCCTTCCTCTAATTAAAGAAGAAGATCAGAGTCCAGATTTTTGGACTTACTACGTGCGCTCTGGTCCGACTGTTGAGCATTTGCCATCTACCAAGCCCTTGTTGGTAAATACCATTTTGCTATGGCTTTACCGTTTCTAAATTTTTATTTTTATTTTTTTACTAAAATGGGGGAAACTGGTCGGCCAGTTCCCAACTACGGGCTAGTAAAAGGCAGAAAAATCCCCTAAAAGGGTCTATTTTTCTTTTAGAGGACATATTCTATAAAATGAACAGTGATAATTTTTCTTTAACATCTTCATTATAGCATATATTATAAAAAAAATCAACCCTATTTTAGGGCTAATCTTAGCTTAAAATGTTTTTATTTGGCTCAATCGGTGGATAATTGAACACTAAATTTATTCACAGATAACACAGTTTATCCACAGCCTCGATTCAAACTATTTTAATCCAAAACACATTTGAATTTGGCCGTTATTTAAAGAAAATGCGCTAATCTTAGAGAAATTTTGTAGATTGGCAGCCATTTTTAGAGCAAGGCCAGTGGGTTTTATGGTAAAAAAGCCGGTAATCGGCGTTTTTATGGGCTTTTCCTGAATTTGGGCAATAGAACAATTTACCTCCAATTTATTCAGGTTTAGCTGGTTTATTTGATTACCGGCTATTAATAGGCCGTTTTTTAAGGCAAAACCCAGCTGATTAACGCTGAATGTTTGCCAGCCGTTCTTGTTTTCCGCTTCCTGCCACTTAATTGTATTTTCATTGGCTAACAGTTCAATGGCTCTGGTGCCATCCGGCAGTTTTTTGGCAACCTCGCGCGGGTTAAATTGGGCCAAATAGCTTTTTAGCTGTTTTTCTATCAAATCCTTATTGTCCGCTACGGTTAAAATCTGCCAAACTTGGCCTTTTTGGGCAAAGAGCACCGGGAATTTAAACTGTTTCATTAAACCGCTTAATGAAATTTGCCAATCCAGCCAAAGATAGGAATCTATTTTTTGCCAGAGGGCTTTGAAATTTTCATTTTTTTCCAATTGAGAATTTAGATCGGCCCAACTATTTAGGCCAATGGCCAGATCCGGGTTTTCCAACAGATAATTTAAATAAGGCGCCAGATCCAAAGCAGTGGTTGCTGGATTGGCGATTTCCGGGCTTAAATTTAAAGTTAAGGCAAAAGCGTTGGCATCCAGAGTCAGCCGGTAATTGCCAACAGCGGAAAAACTTAATGGCTTAAGGATTTTTTGTAAGTTTCCCAGCAGCGGATTTTGGTAGGATTCGTTTAAGAAAAAGCTGTTTTGCGCGCTAACGGTTAACCACGGGGCGATATTTAGAGAAAGATAAGCTGGCAAAGCCGGCGACAATTTTTGGTTATTAATGGTTTTAAGCAAATCTTTATTGCTGGCTAAAACCAGAATCTGTTTTTTAATAATAGAGGTTTGCCAGCCGGGAAAACTGGTTGCGGCAAATTTTTTTGCCAGTTGATTGTTGGGAATCTCCGCCAGCAAGCCATAGCTGCCGGGATTTTGCCAGAATAAAATAAAATGCCGGCTTTGGGCGAGCAGATTTTGCGATTCTTTGGGCAACTTGTTTAGCTCGGTATTTAAGCCGTCTTGCGCTTGTTGGTAAATATCCTTGAATAAAGGATTATTCAGCAGTTTTTTGGCTTGCAGGGCGGGCAAGCTGAAGCGGTCGGTTTTCAGCTCAAAGCTGATTTGAAAATTCTGCGGTACCGCTTTGGCCAGATCATAGGAGGGTTTTAAATAATATTGGTACAGCAAAAAACCGGCATAAGCGGCCGAGCCGGCCAGGAAGAGGTAAATAAAAATTTTGGCGTATTTTTGCCAGAAGCTAACGGGGTTCATATAAGTAGTATTTTAGCAGAAAAACTGTTAATGGAAAAAGGATTGACAAAGGTTTTAAAATATTGTATTATTGCAAGTTACCGTTCTTAACATCAAAATTAGGAGAAAAAGATGAAACTTTTTCTACTGCTGGCTACAATCCTGGCTTATTCCGTTTCAACCTTGGGTCAGGAAACCGAACAACAGGTAAACTTTCTCGGAGATCCTATAGCAACCAAAGTGAGAGTTGGCGACAGTTACAGGATGTACTATTCCTGGGATATCGGCTTCTGCTATCTAACGGCTGTTGACTCAATCGGCCTGAAACGGGCCTGGGTAACGGTTGCCCACCTGTTTGCCGAGCGGAGCAGCGTTTGCTTGGAGTATGTTAATAATACAGGCGAACAAAAGACCTGGTATCTAAACGGCGTCAGGTATCTTGGCCATGACCTTTGCCAGGTTACTTTCGGCCATGACACTATTTCTGCCAAGATCGACCTTCCCTGGCCCGGCAGCGGCGTTGATACTGCGCCGATAGATTTCACCGCTTTGATTAAAAACGAAGTTGCTTACAGCTTGGTTGATCACAAAAACTACAATATTCTCGCCATTTTCAGCATGTTGACTGAAGAGGGTGAAATTAAGGGATTTGTTATCGACCGAGAAAGCAAGCCTGGCGATTGCGGTTCAGGATTTATCCAGGGCAAGGATAAGGGGCTTTTTATTACCATCAGGGGCTTGCCCACCGACCAAACGATCTTTGATCCTTTGCGCGACAGGGTATCGGGCATTTCCAATTGTACCTTGGCGGTGCATGTTAAACATAAACATGCATCCCAGCCCAATAGGTAAAGATTGCTTCATTCATAGGGCTTCCGCGCTGACTACTTGTCATGCGGAGGCCCTATTTTTTTAAAAAACTCTTGACTTTTGGCAAAAAGTGTGCTATTATTAAGTCATTGAGCTATAGTCATTGAGCTATAGTCATTGAGCTATAGTCATTGAGCTATAGCTTTTTAAATAAGTAATTTATAGATAATTAACAAAAAATCGTATGAACAAACTCAACAAACTAATCGTTTTAGCCATCGCCGTTTTCGGCGTTTTTTTGTTGGCCGGCAGCGCCCAGGCGGCTACTTATTTGAATGTGGCGCTTAACCATAACGTTCCGGAAGGGCATCAGGTGTATTTAACCGATGAGAATGATATTTTGGTAAATTTAGATTTTACCAACTCGGCTACTAGCACGGAACCAATATCCTTGAGCACTTTATACATTGGCACGACCGGAGTTGATTCTTTGTTTTTTTCCCGCTTTATGCTTTTTGCAGGCGACAGGCAAATTGCCGCCACTTCAGTAAAAAGTGGCAGATCTTTGGTTTTTAATAATTTAAATTACGTGTTGCAAGTTGGCGAAACCAAAACTTTAACCGTTAAAGGCAATGTTAATAGGTTATTAAAAAGTAATTATACTAATCGGATAGGAGTTACCAGTGGTGCGCTGATTTTTGCCAGGGGCACCAGGGATCATCGTTTGTCAACTGTTTCTGGAAATTTTCCGATAGTAGGCAATACTTTTAACTTAGTCATTCCCCGTTCTTATGGCGTGGTTATTAATGCCAATGAAGGCCATGAAGGCGGCGTAGTTAGTCTTAGCCGCGGCGCTACCAATTTTAATTTATTAACTTTAGCCATAACCAATGAAGAAAGAGAAGGTCAACCGGGCAGCGATATGATGTTGGATAGCATTAAACTAACCAATACCGGTTCTTCCGGAGCCAATACCGTTTTTTCTTCCATCGGGCTTTACGATGGCGATCGCTTAATTGCCAGAGGCACAAAATTGCGGAATACTTACAGCTTTACCAATCTTAGGATAAATCTTAGAACAGGTATCAATGTCGGCGAAACGAAAAATTTAACGGTCAAGGTAAATATTGCCAGGAATGCCCAAGTTGATAGCACGATTATTTTGGGCATTCATACAAGTTTAGATTTACGAGGTCATAACGTTGGCGTTAACGGCGCCAATTTGCCCACTATTTTTATTGCCGATAATGTTAGAAGTTTGGAATACACAATTATCGGCGAGGGCCGGCTGGCCGCGAGCGCGGAAAGTAATCCGGCCACCACTAATGTTGTTGCCGGTATGGCCGAAGTGCCAATGCTTAAAGTAAAGTTTACCGCCGCTAATGGCGCCTTTAATGTTAATCGTTTGCGGATTGCTCAAACCAATGCTGACCTCTTTGATCGTTCGGTGCAAAGTGTAACCATCGCTTATCAAAATCAGGCCGGCCAAACAATTACCAGCACTCAAAATCTAAACAACGGCAACGCGGATTTTAACATCTCGGCTAATCCGGCCTATATCCCGGTTAATGCCAGCGGCCTAGTGAGCGTGCTGGCTAACTTAAATCCGATTAATCAAAACTTTGCCGCTTTTACCGGCGATTCCATAGAGTTTACTTTTAGAACCGCTCAAGGTTTTGAAGCCAGGGGAGTTGGTAATAATTACATTGTTCAAAACGTGGGCAATCGCGACATTTCCGGCAATGACATGGTTGTTCATGGCACCGTGCCGACCGTTAAAGCCGATGCCTCGCAGGGCAACTTAGCCAACGGTCCAGTTGATTTATATCGTTTTAAAGTTAGCGCGGCCGAAGGCACGGATTTATCTTTAAAGAAAGTATCCTTTAAATTGAATTTAAATGATACAGTAATAAATGAGGCTAACTTAAACTTGAGGAATTTTGAAATTTTAGAAGGATCAAGCTATAATAATGCCTCTGCTTTAACCCAGGGCGATAGCGGAGCTGACAGCTATCAGATTTATAACGGTTGGGGCGCCACTAATGTTGTGGCCAATGGCGAGGAGGGCGGTAAATTATCCAATGTTAATGGTTATATGGATGCGCGTGAAGGAGCTAATCAAGATGTAATTGTGGCCTTTAATGATGACAGATTGATTTCAGCCGGCCAGAGCAAATATTATATTTTACGGGCTATAGCGGGTAATGTTGACACTGGAGTAGATAGCAATGATGCAGTCAGCACGTATATGTATGATGGCGATACTAGCATTACCGCTTACAAGGGGCTAGAAGCCAGCTGCGATGTTAACGGTGCGGCCGGCCAGGGCAGTAAATATTGCTTAAGCTCCGATGGCCGAGCCAACGATATTGCCGCTTACTTTATCTGGTCGGATAATACCGGCGTTAATGGTAATAATGCCCATCAAGATGTTAATAGTGACGGTTCTTACGATGGTCAAGCCGTTACTCCATCAACTGACTGGTTTAACGGTTGGAAAATTAAAACACTAGGCGTTCAAAGAGTTTTGAACTAATAAGATAATCAAAAAGGCGGGGAATTATCCCCGCCTTTTTTAGTATCTTAGAATATATTTTTATTGCCGTTTCCTAAACGGTGGCCTTGATCCGCCCATTGGCGGTTTGGATCCGCCGCCCATGCGGGGTCCGCTCGGCCTTCTTTCCCTGGAACCAAAACTGGATCTTTCCATATAACCCTCGGGCTTAGGAAGCAGTTCTTTTCTGGATAAGGAAATGCGGTTTCTTTCTTTGTCTATTTCCATAACTTTGACTTTTACCTTGTCGCCTATGTTAAGCACGTCGCTTACTTTATTTACGTGCTCCCAAGCGATATTGGAAACGTGTACCATGCCGTCGTGGCCGGGCAACAGTTCCACAATGGCGCCGATTTCGTCGCCGCCCGTTTGGCCTTTAATAATCTGGGTTACGGTGCCTTCGTAGATTTCACCCACTTGAAGTTCTTTGGTTAAATCTTCAATCCATTTAATGGCTTTTTTGGAGCCCTCTTGATTGGTGGCTGTTACAAAAACGGTGCCGTCCGGTTCAATATCAATTTCCACGTCGCATTCCTCAATAATTTTATTGATTATTTTTCCGCCCGGCCCGATCACGTCCCTGATGGAATCCGGATTAATGTGCAATATGGTAATGCGCGGAGCGTAAGGCGAAAGATCGGCTCTGGGCGCTTCAATCGCTTTTTTCATTACTTCCAAAATTTGCAAACGGGCTTGTTTGCCGCGCGCCAAAGCTTCTTCGCAAACTTTCAAGCTGATGCCGCCCAGTTTAATATCCATTTGAATGGCGGTAATGCCAACGGCAGTTCCGGCCACTTTAAAGTCCATGTCAAAAGAGTGGTCTTCGATGCCCTGGATATCGGTTAAAATTTTGTAATTGTTTTTATCTTTCGGGTCGGTTACCAAGCCGATGGCAATGCCCGCAACAGGCGCGGTAATAGGCACGCCGGCATCCATTAAGGACAGGGTGGAACCGCAAATTGAGGCCTGCGAAGAAGAGCCGTTGGAGCTTAAAACTTCGGACACCACGCGGATGGTATAGGGGAAGGTTTCCTTATCCGGCAAAACCGGCAATAGCGCCTTTTCGGCCAAGGCTCCATGGCCGATATCCCTTCTGGAAGGGCCTCTGGAAGGCCTAACTTCGCCTACAGAGAAGCCGGGGAAGTTATAGTGGTGCATGTAGCGTTTTTTGCCTTCTTCTTCCATGCCGTCCAAATACTGTTCGGCGCCGGGCCCGCCCAGTGTTACCACCGAAAGCACCTGGGTTTCGCCGCGTTGGAACAAGCCGGAACCGTGCACGCGGGGCAGAATGGCCACTTCGGCCGATAAGGGGCGGATTTCATCGATCTGGCGGCCGTCGGTGCGGATGCCTTTTTCCAGTACTAACTTGCGGGCGGCTTCGGCCAAATAATCTTCAACCATGGCCAGGCCTTTGGCGCGGCCGTCTTTCCCAACCTTATTATCCGCTTTTAACAATTTATTAAGTTCGTCTTTTAAGGATTGGATGTTCTGTTTGGTTTCGTCTTTTTTAGAGCTGAAAACTTTTTCAATTTTGCCAGAGAGATATTCTTCCACCTTGCCTTTAACCAATTCTTTTTCAGCTTTAGCTTCTTCGGTTTCCGTTTCCTTAAATTTAGCCACGCCAACCTTGGCCTGGACTTCTTTAATCAATTCCACCACTTTGCGCAAATGCTTATGGCCGAAAGCCAAGGCCTCGCTGATGGTTTTTTCGTCCACCTGCTTGGCGCCGGTTTCAATCATAACCACTTCATCGGCCGTGCCGGCTAAATACAAATCAAAGTCGGATTTCAATCTGGCGTCGTAAGAGCCGTTTAAAACCCACTCGCCGCTAATTTGGCCGACCCTGATGGCTGCTACCGGCCCGCCCCAGGGAATGGGGGAAATATCCAGAGCAATGGCAGCGGCAATTAAGGAGGGAACATCGGGATCGTTTTCTCCGTCAACCGAGAGCACCGTGACCATAACCTGCACGTCTTTTCTTTCGGTTTCTTTAAAGAGCGGGCGGATGGAACGGTCAATAACGCGGGCCGTTAAAATGGCTTCGTCGGTGGCGCGGCCTTCGCGCTTAATCCAGCGCGAGCCCTTGATTTTGCCGGCGGCGTAGAGTTTTTCCTCGTAATCCACCATTAAAGGAAAATAATCAATGCCGTCCCTGGGTTCCACGCCGGTTACGGCGGTAGCCAAAACAACGGTTTCGCCGTATTGAACGGTGCAGGAACCGTGGGCTTGGCCCGCTAACTTGCCGGTTTGGATTTTTAGAGTTTTGCCAGCATACTCCAGTTCAAAATTATGAACTTCTTGCATATTTTATTCTTTCTTGCTGGCAACCAGATTCGAGACTGCTTAAATAAAGTAGTCTATGTATCTAATTGTCAGCTTAGTTGTTAATTTCAGCCAGAGGCTGATCCGCCTTTGGCGGAAATTTATCTGATTTTCATTAAAAATCTTTTTTTATCTTTTGAAAGATCGATAAAATCGTCGGTCGCTTCCAGCAAATGCCGGGAAGTGCTTTCCTGGAAAGCGATGGTTTCCACCTGAATGCCGTGGTTTTGCAGATATTCCACCATCGGCACGTAATCGCCGTCGCCGGAAACCAGAATCACCACGTCCAGCCGGGCCGATATTTTAATGGCATCCATGGCCAGGCCCACATCCCAGTCCGCTTTTTTGGCGCCGCCGGGAAAAATCTGCAGGTCCTTGGTTTTTATTTTAAAGCCGGATTTTTCCAGGGCTTCAAAAAACGGCGCTTCTTCTTTGGAAGGCGAAGTGATCACATAGGCAATGGCCGAAACCAATTTGCGGTCGGCCACGGCTTCTTTTAAAACTTCCTTAAAATTAACGCGGGAATTGTAAAGATTCTTGGCCGAATGGTACATGTTCTGCACGTCGACGAAAACGCCAACGCGCTGTTCAAGATGTTTCATCATATATTTATACTTCAATAATTTCTTCGGCTTCTTCGGCCGGTTTTTCGGCTTCAACTTCCAAAATTTCGTCCAGGTTTTTAATTTTGGTAATCTTGATTTTCAGTTTTTTTACGATTTCATCAAAGCTTTTTTCGTTTTCTTTTTCCAAATACCTTAACAGCTTGCGGCGCAAGGAAACCTTTCTAATTAAGCCCCGGCGGGAGGAATAATCCTTTTTATGCTCCTTTAAATGCTGGGTTAACTCCTTGATTTCTTCGGTTAAAATGGCGATTTGGATTTCCGGGCTGCCGGTATCCGAAGCGTGGGTTTTGTACTTCTGGATTAACTGCTGTTTTCTTTTTTTGTCTAACATAGTTTTTCCTTTTTTCGTTATCTAAGCCTAAGGCGGTTAGACAGGCCATAAGCCGAGGTAACGATTAGTAATTCATTAGAAACCATTACCGAAATTAGCGTTGGTTACCGAACCGTCTTTGGATATCATACAATGTTTTTAAACAGCGATCAATTGTTTGCTTTAAAAACAAAGGATTTAATTTTTCATGTTCCAGCTTAAGTTTGTTCTTGGCCAATTGAGCCACCTCGGGATGTTCCAAAATCCTCTGGTAAGGAGTTTTGGCGATAGGCTCGTAAATCCTTTTGTACTTTGACTGCAACCTTTCCTTGCTTAAGCATCGCCTGACTGCCACAAAATGCAGTAAGTATGGATTTAAACTGCCATAAACTGCGTTTAATGCAGGTACTGCTTCGGGGCAGTTTAAAGCAATGTAACCGATGGTTTTTCTGACAGCGTGGCCGTTCCGCTCCTCCACATACATATTGTCATTTTTGTGGCTGGGACGGCTCCTTGATAACTCAATGTTTTCCGCTTTACACCAATCCATAACCAGGTAGTTTAAAAATTCGCTGCCGGTGTCGGGATGAGCGCCAAGCCAAGGAAAAGGCAGTTTTCCTTTAATGGCTTGCATGCTTTGCCTGGTAGCTAATTGTCCTTTGTTCCACTGAGCCCTTAAAATTGTTGTTAGAGTAGCGGCATCGGTGTAATTCAAGGTATAAACGGCGTCTCCGGAAGCGGTATTTGAATGTCTGACTGTATCCACCTGTCCAAAACCGGGGGGTTTGCCCTTCCAAGGCCCGATGAAGATGGGAACTAAATGCTTGATATGCGAGGGCTTAGTATCGGAAATACCATTTCTCTTTTGCCTGACTTTACGGAACTTACCAACTCGGCGTTTAACCGTGGCCAAACTCATTGCCAGTAGTTTGCCGGTCAAGACCTCGGAGTAATCCCACATTTGGTCGCGTTTTAAAATGTCCACGTATTCAGGGATAACAGGATGTAAAAGTTCGCCGCAAACCTCGCCTCCAGCTTCCCAGATCATCTTTAAAGCTACAGTTACGTCAACGCCGTAATATTCCTTTTTCCCTCGGCGATCGGCCAAGTCCGAGCCTTTGAGCCATAACCGGCGAAACTTGCCAATCGCCGTCTTGCGATGCAGACCGGTAATGAAGCAAACGTGGCTGAGTATATCGCCCCTGCCCTTTTTATCCGATTTGATGTAAGGGAGTAAATGCTCCCTAAAAATGTCTTTTTTGGTTTCCATAATCATATCTGATTACGGTAACCTATTTATGAGCTATCCACTAACTTCTTGGTAATGGTTTCAATGAGCTAT